>JBCBSJ010000053.1:0-26419 GCA_039819245.1 Cyanobacteria bacterium J06638_20 | reverse complement strand
TCGTATCAAGGAGCGTTTTTATGAAAATAGCGTTTGCAACCAGCGACTCAACCCATGTCAATGCCCACTTTGGCTGGGCTCCCAAACTCGATGTGTACGATGCCACCCCCGATGGCTACACCTTTCTCGAGACCCGCACCTTTGGTGGCGACCTCAAGGAAGACGGAGATGAAGACAAGCTAGAGCCTAAGCTCAAAGCCTTGCGCGACTGCACCATTGTCTATGTCTCAGCCATTGGCCCCAGCGCAGCGGCGCGTCTGATCAACAAAAACATTACTCCCGTGAGAGCCGAGGTCGAGAACGAAGAAATTACATCAACGCTCGATCATCTGGTGCAAATTTTGCAGGGTAGTCCACCCCCCTGGCTTCGCAAGGCTCTGCAACAAGACCAAACACACAATTTCGAAGCCGCTTTCGATGACGAATTTGAAGAAACTGAAGAAGAGGTACTGGTATGACCGCATTGAATGGAGTAGCGCCCGCTGTTAGCGCAGAAACGTCGCCATTTTTGCAGGCGATCGTGCAACAAATTCGGGCCAATGATACGTTTGGCACCTATCGCAGTTGGAACGATGATTTGCTGCTTAAGCCCTATGTGATTCCCAAGAAAGCACGGCGGGAGATCACACTAGAGGGAGCCGTTGATATTGCAACCACGAGCCGCATTCTGGCCTTCTATCGGGCGATCGCCGCTCGGATTGAAATCGAAACAGGCCAACTGGCTCAAGTGGTTCTTGATATCAACTCCGAGGGATTTGGATGGGCCATCATCTTTTCGGGACGGCTCATATTAGTGCTCAAAACCCTCCGCGATGCCCATCGCTTTGGCTTTGACACCATCGAAAAACTCAATACTGAAGGAGAAAAGCTCATCCAAAAAGGCGTGGAGCTAGCTAAAGCCCATGCCGACGTTTGCGACCTCTAAAGCCATGACACCTAGCCAACGTTGTTACGTCCGAGACAACGTTATCCCGAGCACGCGCAAGCATTGATAGGTCAGTCTTTCGGTTCTCACTATTGATGCTTGCCCCCCTTCCTTTCCCGTCTCATTTCCAAACGCACTATGTCACAAACGACTGCCGAACCTTTAACGATTGATGATCTGAAAAAACGGATCAAAAAGCTCAACAGCAAAGCCGGGCAAATGAAAATGGATCTCCATGACATTGCTGAAGGGCTCCCCGCTGATTTAGAGCAATTGCCGGACGCCGCCGCGAAAACCTACGAGATTTACTGTCAACTACGCGATCTAAAGAACCAACTAAAAGCACTGGAGGCCGAGTCATGACAACCACTTATCTCTACACATTGGAGCAATTTCATCGCCTACGTGATGCCGAACAATACTTTGAATTCTTTGACCTACCCTACGACCCCAAAGTGGTGAGTGTTAATCGTTTACACATCCTACGGAAGTTCTCGACCTTGATGGAAGAAGTCGAAGCCAAAACCACCAGTGAAAGTGAAACCTTGGAAGGGCTGCGCAGCGCCCTGAGCCAGGCTTACAGTACATTTCTCACCTCATCATCTGTAGACGAGAAGCTGTTCAAAGTCTTTCAAGACAGACCTAAAAATGTCGTCATGATGTCTGATATCACCGTCGAGTAATTGGCCAAACAAACCCTTGGCCCAAACCGCTTTTCTCTTATCCCTAACCCTTTTCGTTATCCCTAGTATCCCTAACCCTTTCCCTTATCCCTAACCCCTTTCCTCCCGACCTTATCCGTTCTTCGCTCCATCCACCTACCCACGCCACCATGGAACCCCTCACACCTACGGAACAAGAGCGCTATCGTCGCCAGATGATGCTCCCCGGCTTCACGGTCGAGTCGCAGCAAAAGCTCAAAGCCACAACAGCCCTAGTCACAGGTGTTGGTGGATTGGGCGGAACAGCCGCACTCTATTTGGCCGCTGCTGGGGTCGGCAAGTTGATTCTGGTGCGCGGCGGCGATCTGCAACGGGACGACATGAATCGGCAAATCCTGATGACCGATGACTGGGTCGGTAAACCCCGCGTCTTCAAAGCTCAGGAAACGCTGCAAGCCTTTAATCCCGACATCGACATCGAAGCGGTATGTGAGTATGTCAGCGCCGACAACATCGATGCCTTAGTGCAGCGCGCCGACATTGCCCTCGACTGTGCTTTTGACTTTGCCGAGCGAGACTTGCTGAATGCAGCCTGCGTGCGGCATGGAAAGCCAATGATCGAAGCGGCAATGAATGGCATGGAAGCGTATCTCACCACCATCGTGCCGGGACAAACCCCCTGCCTTAGCTGCCTCTTCCCAGAAAAACCAGAGTGGGATCGCTGGGGCTTCGGGGTACTCGGAGCCGTGTCAGGAACACTAGCCTGTCTAGCCGCCCTAGAAGCCGTCAAGCTGCTGACCCAACTGGGTGAACCGCTGATGGGGCAACTGCTCACTATGGATCTGGCGCGGGCAGCGTTTGCCAAGCGGCGTCCCTATCACGACCCGAATTGTCCCGTTTGTGGCGATCGCACCCGACAGACCCTTTCCACCAAACTCTCCAGTATCGCCACGCCCACCCGCTCGATTGCTTCCCGTTGAATTCAAGCGCTGCTTATGCCCTGGTTTTCGTTGATGATGTTTGGTCTGGCGATCGCCGCCTGGCGATTCACCCTAAATCATCCCGACGATGTCGGCAAACTGCTGGGTGGGTTTTCCAGCTTTGCCTTCCTAATTATCGCCCTCCTCAAAACCCCTTTCTTCTTGCAGGCGATTATGCTAGGCGGCCTTCTCTTTTTTCCGACTTGTTCCGCTGGCGATCGCACCCTTAAACCCTCCTGTCCTCGCTTTTGCATCCACCGCCGTCAATGCGAACGACCACCCGAAACCTCGTTCCGCTAAGACCCACGAAGACCATCAACTCTCCATTTCCTTATCCAACCACCCACTCCCAAGGAGCACGCTATGACTGTTACCCTCACCGAAAGCGCCGAGCGTCACCTCTTCCACTTCATTAGCTCCATCCCAAAGGGAGAGGGCGATCGCGGTATCCGCCTCGCAGCTAAAACCGGGGGTTGCAACGGCTATGAATACGACATCAAAGTTGCAACCGGCCCAAAACCCGACGATGAAGTGACCCAGTCTGGTCGCCTCAAGGTTTTTGTTGATCCCCAGAGTGCGCCCATCCTCAACGGCATGGTCGTGGACTATGTTGATGGCCTGCTCGAAAGCGGCTTTAAATTCCAAAATCCCAACGCCACACAGACCTGTGGCTGTGGCAAGTCTTTTGATGCTGGCGACTGCACTCCCACAGCAGTGCCCTGTAGCTAGGGCAAAACCATCCAGTATCTCAACTCATTCCCTAACCCTTTCCTCACCCGTTGTTTCTACGAACCGATTAGGTAGCCGTTTCCAACCTATTCCAGAATCTATCCTGTTTCATTGAGAGGAGTTTTACCATGACGACATTCCAGGTTCATCTCATCAACAAGAAGCGTAAGATCGACATCACGATTCCGGTCGAAGATGACACTTACATCCTGGATGCAGCCGAAGAACAGGGGCTTGAGCTTCCCTTCTCCTGTAAATCAGGTGCGTGCTCATCCTGCGTCGGCAAAGTAGTCGAAGGTGAAATCGATCAAGAGGATCAATCGTTCCTGGATGATGAGCAAATGGACAAGGGATTTGTGCTGTTATGTGTGGCATATCCCCGCTCCGATTGCACGATTAAGACGCACATGGAAGCGTATCTGGTTTAACGCAAATTCTTGCACCGCTTGATCAACATAGCTACGGCTTGATCAAATCGCAATGCGTGCCTGAACCTCGTACCAAAAGGAGTTTCAAATGACAAAGATCGGACTTTTCTATGGCAGCACCTCAGGTGTAACGGAAGAACTCGCTGAAAAAATCCAGCAGCAGATCGGAGAAGATGCCTGCGATGTGTACAGTATGGAGGAAGATTTCGACGATGTTGACGACCTGTTGAAGTATGACTATCTGATTCTAGGTTGTTCAACTTGGGGCGCTGGCGAAGTTCAGAACGATTGGCGCGAACCTCTGTTTGACATGGAGGTTGACAAGCCTGATTTTTCTGGAAAGACGATCGCCCTGTTTGGCCCTGGCGATTGCGAAGGTCACAGCAAGCACTTTGTCGGTGCCTTGGGCACGCTTTATGAACAGTTCAAAGCGCTGGGTGCCAATCTGGTTGGCGCGGTTTCAGCTGATGATTATCAGTTTGAGAAGTCCACTTCGATTCGCGATGGCAAGTTTGTCGGCCTGCCGTTGGATGAAGTGAACGAAAGCGACAAAACAGACCAGCGCATTAACGATTGGCTAGAGCTTTTGAAAGCCGATTTCCCGGCTCTAGCCACCTAGCCAATGCCTTCAACGAGGGGTATCAACCTAACTCAGATGCCCCTCCATCCCTTTGAGAGGAGACGAACACCATGAGTTATGTCACAGGTTTAACGTTTGGTGGTACCGATTGGACACCGCAATTTCTCAAGAATATTGATTGGTCGAAGTGCTTGGGTTGCGGTCGTTGTTTTAAGGTTTGTGGGCGGGGCGTGATGTCGCTGATTGCCCTCAACGAAGATGGCGAAGTGGTCGATGAAGATGACGACGACGACGAAATTGAACGCAAGGTGATGAATGTGATTGATGCGGCGAAGTGCATTGGCTGTCAGGCATGCGATCGCGTATGCCCCAAAGACTGCCATGTGTATGCACCGCTAGCTGCAACATAGCATCTCGCTGAATGGATCGATACATTGACTGATGGGGCACTTCACCAATTTGTAAGTGCCCTTTAGCCTGTCGCTGGTTGGCCATGTAGTGCCACACAACAAAGATTTAGAACCTATCCATGTCTGACTTTCTCAATCGCTGGCAAGTACCTCAGGGCACGACCTCTGCAGATGCCCCCCGCACCTTTGAGCACCGCTGGTCAAGCTACTATCAGGCGGTAGAGGGGCGTCCGCCAAGGGATACACTATTATCTGCCCTCAGTCGATTTGACGCCGAGACCCAATCACCCACGCGCTCCACGGTCGGCTTCGCAGTGGACTTGGGGTGCGGCGATGGGCGCGATACGGTCGAGCTACTGCGGCGACGCTGGCGAGTACTGGCCGTTGATGGCAACGAAGAGGCGATCGCCCGCCTGCGACAGCGTCCAGACCTCGACCGCCGCTACCTAGAAACGCGGGTGCAGCGCTTTGAAGATCTCACCCTGCCGCCCAATGTCGATCTGATCAACGCTAGCTTTTGCCTCCCCTTTTGCCCTGCCAAACATTTTGATGACCTATGGGAAGAACTCGGGGTCGCCTTGCAATCGGGGGGACGGTTCTGTGGGCAGTTATTTGGCGATCGCGACAGTTGGTCATCCTACGACGACATCACCTGCCACACTCGCAAGGACGTGGAGCAACTCCTCAGCCCTTTCGATATCGAGCAGTTCGAGGAAGAAGAACACCCTGGCAAAACAGCCCTAGGCGAAGAAAAGTACTGGCACCTGTTCCATATCGTTGCTCGCAAGCGCTAAGCCATTTGCACTTGAGACAAGGACGGTAGCAATCGCCCCACGCCCTGCCAAAGATGTTCTTACCGAATAGTCTTTACCAAAGTACTCTCTCCCCAAAAGAAGAGCAGTGTCGCTCCATCCAAAGGTATGTCCCTGTCTACCTGCCTTAAAACTGACGCAGGAAGCGCAAATCACTGCCATAAAGGCGGCGGATGTCATCAATCTGGTGTAATACCATCGCAATTCGCTCGACGCCTAGCCCTGCCGCAAACCCCGTGTAGACTTCGGGATCATAGCCAACTGATTTGAGGACGTTGGGATCGACCATGCCGCAGCCCATCACCTCCAGCCAACGACCTTTCCAGCGCACATCTACCTCGGCTGATGGCTCGGTGAAAGGGAAGTAACTGGGGCGCAGGCGAATTTCAATATCGCCGAACATGGCTTCCAGAAAAACCTTGAGTGTTCCGCGCAGGTCGGTGAAGGTGAGGCCCTCATCAACAGCGAGGATTTCGAGCTGATGGAATACCGCCGAGTGGGTCGCGTCTACCGTGTCGCGACGATAGCAGCGCCCGGGCGAAACAATCCGCACTGGAGGCTCATGCTCTTCCATGTAGCGGATTTGCACTGAAGAGGTGTGCGTCCGCAGAAGATTGCCATTGGGCAAGAATAGGGTATCTTGCATATCCCGAGCAGGGTGATCGGGCTGGAAGTTCAGCGCCTCGAAGTTGTAGTAGTCCGTCTCCATTTCCGGGCCAGTGGCGACGGTATAGCCCAACCCTACGAAGATATCGATCATCTGATCCATCGTTTGGGTGAGGGGATGGCCATGCCCCTGGGGACGGAACACACCCGGCATGGTGACATCCAGGGTCTCCGACTCAATCTGTGCCGCGATCGCCGCATTTTGAAGCGCGGTACGGCGAGCATCCAGACCTCCCTGCAAGGCCTCTTTCACTTCGTTGGCCAACGCCCCAATTTTGGGACGCTCTTCCGGGCTGAGCTTGCCCATACCACCCAAAACACGGGACACGCTCCCTTTTTTCCCCAGATACTTAATGCGGAGTTGCTCCAAAGCGTCCAGGGTATCGGTACTGGCGATCGCCTCCTGAGCCTCTTGCTGCAGCGTCTTTAACTGGGCTTCCAGGTCAGTGGACTGGACAGGGGTACTCATGACAACTCCAAAAAATTCTCCAAATACAAACGGGGCAATTTTCCCTTGGGAAATCACAAACCCTCATAATCTGTAGGATGCGTTAGCGCTAGCGTAACGCATCAAACCGTAAAGCGTAGCGCGCTACGACAGCATCCAAACTACCTGATCTCAGGATGAAGAGGGGATTGCTTCAGTGGGAATCAGCGATCGCAATCCACCCAGTCCATTGAACCCGATGAATCATCAACTAACCCGACTATTAGTGTACGAGGTTGACGGCGCTCATGGGAGGCTGTTTGCTGCGATCCCCTGGATAAAAATGGCGATTCTGGCCGACCAACCCCGTAGACTGGCAGATGGGATAACGGACTTTCCAGATTCCGCACCGCCCCTGAGTCGGTTTCCCCTGGCCCTTCACCTTCCCAACATTTATGAGATTACTGATTAGTAACGACGATGGCATTTTTTCGACTGGGGTGCGCACCCTCGCCAACACCTTAGCCGCAGCGGGGCACGACATCACCGTGGTCTGTCCCGATCGAGAGCGATCGGCAACGGGGCATGGACTTACCCTGCATAAGCCCATCAGAGCCGATATGATGGATGCTATCTTTGCCCCAAATGTCAAAGCATGGGCCTGTTCGGGCACGCCGTCCGATTGTGTCAAGCTGGCGCTGGGAGCCTTGCTCGATCGCCCACCAGAGCTGGTGCTATCGGGGATCAACCATGGCTCGAACCTGGGAACGGATGTTCTATATTCCGGTACGGTGTCGGCGGCAATGGAAGGGGCGATCGAGGGAATTGGGGGTATCGCCTTTAGCCTCACCAGCCATACCAGTGAGGACTTCCAGCCCGCCGCAGACTTTGCGCGATCGCTCGTCGCCCATCTCGAACACCATCCCTTAACCCGCGCCATGCTGCTCAACGTCAACATTCCCGCTGTGCCTGCTGCCGATTTGGCTGGCGTCAAGCTAACCCGCCAAGGGTTACGCCGCTACATCGACAGCTTCGAGAAGCGCATCGATCCTCGTGGCAAGACCTACTATTGGCTAGCGGGTGAGTTGTTAGAGGATATTCCCCAGCCTCCCTTAGAATTTGCCACGGTGGCGGCCGCTTCATTTGAGCCAGATGACTTGCAATGGGTGAGCACCTTAGAAACCGATGTACAAGCCATTCGCCAAAACTTCATCACCCTGACCCCGTTGCAATACAACTTAACCTGTGCATCTGGGTTGGCAGGTTTGCGGGATCTAAAGCTAAAGTGGTAGGCAAGCTGCGTCCATCCAGCCTCCTAAAGGTCTGTCTAGCCGTTTTGGGAACTAAATCAACCTGTCCTCATCACGTGTCGCGTCAAAAGGCTTTTTGCTTTTGCGCTAACTTTTAACAAGGAAGGGGCATCCTGTGGTAGGCCTAATTAAAATAGAGCTAGCTAACATGCCTTCTGGGCAGAGTGGTTGAGGTCAACAGGTATTTTGTCGATATGTGACATCTGCTTTTTGCTCATCGGCTGGACCGCATAATTGAGGAAAGGAATTGATGATGAAGCGATCGCTTTGTTACTGCCCTCTGGGCTAATCAAACCCATCCTTGCACTTGGGGTTTGTTGAGTGTATTCCCCCAAATCTCGACAGCCTGATTGTTCCAAATGTGGCTTGTTTAGCCATCTATGTGGTTTATTTAGCCACAAATTGACAGTTTCTATCCAATATTTATGTCAGGATTGATATTCGATCAGTCTGACTGTTCCTCAAGGGTTGCCAAAGAGCGTCATTAAGGAATCCACTAGAATCCTATAGAGAACATCCGTGTCTAGCATAGAAAGCCAGTTCAAGGTCAAATTCTGGGGTGTGCGGGGCAGCATCGCCTGTCCTGGTGCAGAAACCGTGCGCTATGGGGGAAACACATCCTGCATCACAGTGCGTGTGGATGGGCATTTGTTGATCTTCGATGGGGGGACAGGGCTACGGGTCCTGGGGCAATCCCTTCTGAGGGAAATGCCCATCAATGCCGCTATGTTCTTCACCCATTCTCACTGGGATCACATCCAGGGGTTTCCCTTCTTTGTCCCTGCATTTGTCCCTGGCAATACATTTAAGATTTATGGAGCTGTCGCACCCAACGGCTCGACGATCGAGCAGCGGCTCAATGATCAGATGCTGCACCCCAATTTCCCTGTGCCGCTACAAATTATGGGAGCAGACCTGACTTTCTACGACCTAGCCGTTGGTGAAGCCGTCGAGGTGGGTGATGAGGTCAAAGTGGAGAATGCCTTGCTGAATCATCCCGGCGAAGCGGTGGGCTATCGGGTGAGTTGGCAGGGACGCTCTATTGCCTACGTAACCGATACCGAACATCTGCCCGACCGCTTGGACGAAAACGTGTTGTGGCTAGCACGCGATGCTGACCTGATGATCTACGACGCGACCTACACCGACGAGGAATATTATGCTGAGAAATCAAGCAAGGTCGGTTGGGGGCATTCGACCTGGCAAGAAGCGGTGAAAGCGGCGAAAGAAGCCAATGTGAAAAAGCTAGTTATCTTCCATCATGATCCTCTGCACAGTGATGAGTTTATGGATCAAGTGAAGGAAGACACGGCAAACGCATTTCCCAACAGCATTGTGGCCTGGGAAGGGCTTGAGATTGATGTCATGACCATTGGCACCAAGCCTTCCGTTGCCCTCTCAAGCAAATTAATCTAAGTTCTCAAAGAGCCAGATCTGTGAAAGGGTGGCTGTGTTCTCCGTTCACGGCTTTTGCCCTAATAGCACTACGCACTTTGGTAAAAGCCTATCAATTTTTGAAAGCCGTTCAACGAGAAAAAGCCGTTCAACGAGAAAAGGGGACACGCTGGTGTCCCCTTTTCTTAACTTTCAGTGAAGTATCCCATTCTCGTGAGGGGCTTGCGGATTAGCTGCCCACAACACCAGAGGGAGAGGAACCAGGAACACCTGCAGGTGCGCCAGTTGCATCCTTCACAAATCCAGCATAGGCTTCCATGCCATGCTCACCGATATCCAAGCCCATCAGCTCTTCTTCGGAGGAAACGCGGATACCCAGTACGGCCTTCAACACAATCCAGAAAATGGACGAGAAGATAACCGTAACCAAGCCGCAGAACATGGTACCAGCCAACTGGATGAAGAAAAGACCCAGTCCACCGCCTGCGAAGAGACCCGCAGCATCGATACCGCCCAAGCCTTCAACCGCAAACAGACCAACCGCCAAAGTACCCCAGACGCCGTTGACCAAGTGTACCGAGATAGCACCCACGGGGTCGTCGATGTGGATCTTGTCGAAGAAACCAACCGATAGAACAACCAGGATGCCACCGATGAGGCCAATAATGGCCGCTGCACCGTAGCCAACAAACGCACAAGGAGCAGTGATCGCAACCAAACCTGCCAGAACACCATTGATAATCATGGAAAGATCGGGCTTGCCCAGCAGAATCCAAGCTGTGATGGTAGCTGAAACACCACCAAAGGCAGCAGCAAGGTTTGTGGTCAGAGCGATGTGGGCGATGTCGCTGCTCACACCCATGGTGGAACCGGGGTTAAATCCGAACCAACCCAACCACAGAATCAAGCAACCCAATGTTGCCAGACCCATGTTGTGACCGGGCAGAGCATTGGGCGTACCATCGTCGTTATACTTGCCAATCCGGGGACCGAGGAAGGCCGCACCCATCAGAGCGGCCCAACCACCAACCGCGTGAACCACGGTGGAACCCGCAAAGTCCCAGAAGCCCCAAGATGCAACAAGTCCACCACCCCAAACCATGTGCCCAGTGATGGGATAGGCAATCCCAACCAGCAACAGGCTGAAGAGCATGAAGTCAATGAACTTAATCCGCTCAGCAACCGCTCCAGACACGATGGTGGCAGCCGTTCCTGCGAACACCAACTGGAAGAAGAACTTGGCAGCGAGGGGAACGCCAGTCCAGCTGATGGCGCTATACACCCCTTCGTAGTTGTCAATAGCAGGGCTATTGTCAGCTCCAGACAGGAAGAAAAGACCCTGGGTTCCGAAGAAGGGGTTGCCATCTCCGAACATGAGACCCCAACCAATGAACCAGTAAGCAATGGTGGAGAGTGCAAAAACAACCAGGTTTTTCGACAGAATGTTAACTGCGTTCTTCTGACGGCAGAAGCCAGTTTCCAACATCCCGAATCCAGCGTTCATGAAGAACACCAGGACACCAGCAACCAACACCCACAGGGTATCGAGACCGACCTGTAGGCTTTCAATTTCAGAGAGTTCCTGAGCTGCAGCGGTCGATCCGGTGATCAGAACAATTAGAGCAGCTAGGGGGATAGTTGCTTTCCAACTTGGGGAAAGCTTCTTGATAGTTGACAAAACTGCGTTCACATTCGCAGAGGCTGCTTGCCCATCAATGGGCGATCGCCGCCGACTGCGCTTCCGCAATACCAACCTAGACATGGATTGACTTTCCTCGACTTAGACAACGTAAGACTGGCGGCTTGCATTGATTTAGATTTCAGCTAGCCGCACCACAACACAGAACCAGAGATAGCCGTCTGGCAAAACGAGCCATAACAGCAACTGCCCCGAAAAGGACAGCATCTAGACATACACCATCAGTTGAAAACGGCAGATGCCAGAAGCAGAATACTCTAATCGGACAAATTTAGACTAGAGCAAATGTTAAGTAGTGATGATGACATCGAGTTAATCCAGATTTCATCAAGCAACCAAATGTAAATCTGTATTCTCTTATACAAAACGATTTTCGAAGTCATCAACATTAGGGCTGAAAGCTTTGCTGCTAAACCTTTACAAGCTGCGCAATCATCCGATTAGCTTGTCCTTCATATCCGCTGCCAAATAGGTTGAAGTGATTGAGGATGTGATAGAGGTTATAGAGCGTTTTACGTAGGGTATAGCCGTTGGGGAGAGGCCAGGTGGCGTTATAAGATCGATAAAATTCTTTAGGAAAGCTGCCGAAGAGTTCGGTCATGGCCAGATCCGCTTCGCGATCGCCAAAGTAGGTCGCGGGATCCACAATGACTGGTTCCTGCAACTGTGTCACGGCAGCATTGCCCGACCACAAATCGCCATGCAATAGCGAAGGTTGTGGATCATGCCCTGCAAAAAGTTTGGGCAATGCATCCATGAGTTCATTTTCTTGGGGGAAGTGACCACCCCGGCGGTGAGCCAAGCGGAATTGGTGCCCTAGTCGGTGATCCCGGAAGAAAGTGAACCAATCCTCGGTCCAGGGATTGGGTTGGGGAGTCGCACCGATGGTGTTGTCGATATCCCAGCCAAAGCCGCGATCGCTTGTCACCCGATGCATCGTTGCCAAATTATGGCCCATCATTTCCCAGGCCGCGTGCGTCCCATAGCCAAAGTCCAACCATTCCAAAACTAGATACGCCGTACCCTTAGCTACTCCCCAACATATCGGCTGGGGCACTTTGATGGTGCGGGTTTTTGCGATTTGGGTCAGCCCGCGCGCTTCAGCCTCAAACATCGGCAATTCGCTGGCCGCATTGCATTTGACGAAGTAAGCCTGGCTGCCGTCCGATACGGCATAGGCCTGGTTGATGCTGCCACCGCCAACGGAGCGATGATGCTTCACATCAAACTGGGTCTGGGTTGTCTCACAAATTTGGGCTGAAATCTCTTGCCACATGCTCTTGCATCCGCACTCTATGGATTTCAAGTATGAATCTTAGATGGGTTCCCTATGTCTCAATGTATCGCCTGACGCATCGGAGATGAGGAGGATAACGTTTGAACGCCACGCATTGCGTGGCGTTCAAACGTTATTGGCTTGCCATTAGCCATAGCACTGGACAATCGTCAACGAACAATCCGGATCGGGTTGGCGCGCAGTTGTGAGACCTTATTGCTAAGGAGCTACTGGGTTTTCGGTCGGTACCTCTACCTCCTCGAAAGCCGCGTTACTGTCTTCCAGGTAAACCGGAATTGGAGCCAGCGTTCCGGCTCGTTGCGGTGGCCAGAAGCGAATCACGGCTCGACCGATAATGTTGCGCTCGGGGACGTACCCCCAGAAGTGGCTATCGTAGCTGTTGTTACGGTTGTCGCCTAACACCAGGTATTCCCCATCGGGAATCATCTCCGGCCCCCATTCATAATCAGGCGCGTATTCCTCTGGGATATAGTTTTCTTGAATCGGCTCGCCGTTAACGAATACCTGACCACCAGTGATTTCGACTGTCTCACCGGGCAACCCGATAATGCGTTTGATGAATGCATCTCGCAGATCCGGGTTATCTGCCCGCAAGCGATCGGTAGGGGAGAAGACAACGATATCACCACGCTGCGGGTCGTTGAAGTGGTAGGAAACCTTCTCGACGATGAGGCGATCGTTAATTTCCAACGTCGGCAGCATTGAGCCAGAAGGAATGTAGCGAGCTTCAACGATCGCCGCTCGTAGACCTAGCGCTAAGACAATGCTGACCCCAATGGTTTTGACAGTCTCGACCCAGGGATTTTCTTCCGAATGCTTGGATGCAGAGGGTTCTCCAAAGTCCCCGGCGATCGCCGACGATTCAGCCGATACTGTACTGGGTTGCACTGTGGCTTCCGAGACGGAGGGCGTGGATGCAGCTGCAGTAGCATCGGGGCTCGCATTTTCTTTCGGATTGGTCGGTGTCGTGTCTTGGGACATGCTCGTAGCAGACTTGGCATCAGCCGAGGGGGCGGCTGAGTTCCCATTCACTTTGGCGGTAGAGTCAGAAGGGTTGGGCATAGACGATGACATTGTCGGTTCGCAGTCCTAGAAGTCTATCTTGTCAGGCAAAATGCGTAAGCAAGGATTTCAAAATACGATCGGAAACGGCATATCGCGACAGGTCAAGAACCTGTAACGCCGTCTTTGAAGGGACACCCAGTAGCTCGGAGCGTTCAGCGCGAAACAGTTGAGCTAGAAAATCCAAATATGGGTTCAGCAGAGCCCTGAACCTGAGCCACTCGAACATGGAAGCTGGCTAGACCTGTGTAAGACTAACCAACATCTCCCGGAAGGCACAGGGTCGGGGTTTCAGGGAGAATTCTTGTGGCTCTATAACCGTCGTCATGGAATGTGATGATCATACTCAATCTATACTACCCAGTCCCGAGACGAAAACGATTGGATCGACCGAACGGGCTTTAGAAGGCTTGATCCCCAGGGTTTGGATTGTCCGGCATTCGACGTAATGCATCAATCGCCTACCCTTCCAAACCCCTCATCCATTGCCTCATACCGAGGATTGGCACACGACAAGTGCATAAGCGGGCAAGCAAACATGCGATCGCGCCCTTTCGGTATGATCCAACGGTTCCATGCTGTACATTCGCGACGCTAATATTCTTCAGCGCGACGGTAACCTCCTCCGGGAAGACGTACAGCTTGAGCCGGGCACCATCTTATGCAGTCTGGACTAGCTAATGCAGTAGCCGTGCCGATAGGGGCATTGACGCATAGGGACTCAATTTGTTGCCAGGAGCGATTGATCCCCACGTGCGTTGCCACAGTTCGGGAGCTTCAGTCCTTTCCTAGAACCAGTCATCTTCGGGTGCTGTAGACGCTAATCCATCGACCTATCGCAAGGGCGTGGGCTCCCGTAGCAGTGTGCCTTCCTCAGGCGATTCATTGCCAATGGTGATTGTGCAAGGGGTGCTGATGTCCGTTGGAACAAATAAGCGCACCGTTTGCTCGCCCTGATTGTTAACGTATTCGGTGCCTGCGGCAAGGGGAGTGCTGCGGGCAGCAGTATCCAGCCAAATCGCCCCGGTTCGGAGGCTTTCTGCCCGCATCATTTGGCTATCGCGGAATGTGAAGATGCGAACGCGATTGCGGCGACCTTGGCAGATGGCTGTCGGATTCCCAGGGTTACCATCGGGAATCCCGGCGATAGGGTCATCACCAATCAGGCGGCCGCTCTGAGGTGGATTGCTACCAAGCACCACAAAACAAGGCTGATCGGCATCATCCGGAGCGTAGACGCGTACAGCCACTTCCCCCCGTATGTTGAAGTAGTCTGTTCCCTCACGGTTAGGGTTGGAGCGCGCTGGGACATCGAGCCATTCAATGTTGTTGAGGCGATCGTAAGCCCGCATCATAAGTCCGTCGCCTTCGTCATAGATACGCACGGTTGTTCGTTCCGTTTCACAGCGGGCAAAGGTGCGAGTCTGGGCACTAACCGTAGAAGGCGACACTGTTCCTGCCAGGATGCTCAGGAATCCGAGACTAACAGCCAGCAACCAACGATTTACCATTGTTCGATCCTCCACAGGGTTCCCACGATTGAATCTAATGTTTTGCGGGTTTACATGAAGTATGAGGCTTGAATCATTGCGGGAATGGTAATCCCCTACAGTCGGGGATCAAGATTTATCTTTTGATTTACAGCTATCCCAGTCGTGGATTTCGCCATGCATCCAGACATCCGGCACCGCAAGAAAAGCCACCCAAATGGTACGTCACCCTGAAAGATTGAGACCTGAAATTTCTCTCGTCTGCCAATTTTTCGAAAGGCAAGCGATCCCCAAGCTTCAGCCAGGTTATGCGCTGGTAGTCCTCTGTTTGAGGAAATCGGTGGCGATCGCTTCGATCCGCTCCGACGCTTTTCCATCCCCAAACGGATTGATGGCGTTCGCCATCGCGTCGTAGCGCGCTGGGTCGCTCAGGAGGTTGGAAGCCACGGATACCACCTGCGAGGGAGATGTTCCCACAAGCTGGGCAGTGCCTGCCTCGACCGCTTCGGGACGTTCAGTTGTTTCCCGCAAAACCAACACTGGCTTACCCAGGCTGGGTGCTTCTTCCTGCAAGCCCCCGGAATCGCTGAGCAGTAAATGGCAGCGCTGCATTGCACCTACCAATTCGGCGTAGTCCAGGGGTTCAGTGAGGAAGACGCGGGGATGGTCACCCAATCGCGCCTGGAGTGGCTCCCGCACTGTAGGATTGCGGTGCAGCGGCAGCAGTAGCGCCGTATCAGGAAACTTGTCGAGGATTTGCAAGAAGCTGGTCGCGATGTCGTGGAGGGGTTCGCCCCAGTTTTCCCGGCGATGCACGGTAGACAGCAGGACTCGATACTGGCTCCAATCCAAGTTTGGCACTGGGCAAGCAGGTTGCTGCTCTGCCACGGTGAGCAGGGCATCGATCACGGTGTTGCCCGTCAGGTGGATCTCGCCGACGACACTGGACTGCTTCAGATGCTCTATGGCCTTCTGGGTCGGAGCAAAGTTGAGCTGAGAAATCTGGGAAATCAGGCGGCGATTGGCTTCCTCGGGGAAGGGATTGAACAGGTCATCGGTGCGTAGACCCGCTTCCACGTGGCCGACCGGGATCTGTTGGTAGAAGGCGGCGATCGCCGCTGCAAAGGCCGTTGTCGTGTCTCCCTGCACCAAGACCAACTGGGGCTGTAGCTCCTGGAACAATGCTTCTAACCCCTGCAAGCTACGGCAGGTAATATCCGTTAGGGTTTGGCGCGGTTGCATAATGGCCAGGTCTTGGTCGGCATCCAACGCAAACAGTTGCATTACCTGGGCCACCATCTCGCGATGCTGTCCCGTTAGCACCACTCGCGTCTCGAACTCGGGATTGGTACGGAACCGCCGAATCACGGGCGCAAGCTTAATCGCTTCGGGGCGCGTTCCCAAAATGATGCAGAGGCGAAAGGGTGCATTGGGCATAGTTTCAACCAGTCAAGATGTGATGTCGAACGCAGATGAACGCGGATGAACGCAGATGAGTCTCGGTAACAAACGCCAAAACGTAAGGCGGAACAACCAATTGGATTGGGAATGGGAACCGCAGTTCGACACAGAGCCAACCGCACAGGAACCGCTACTGAGCTGTCCCAACTCCCTATTCAGTATCACGCAAAGACGACCGTCCGATTGCCGTAGACCAAGACGCGATTTTGCAAATGCAGGCGTACAGCTCGCGCCAGCACCATGCGTTCCAGGTCTTTGCCCTTGCGGATAAGGTCGCTGGTTTGGTCGCGATGGCTGACGCGCACAACATCCTGCTCAATGATGGGGCCTTCGTCTAAATCCTGGGTGATATAGTGCGCTGTCGCCCCGATGATTTTCACGCCCCGCTCATAGGCACGCTGGTAGGGGTTGGCACCTGGGAAGGCGGGCAGAAAGGAGTGGTGGATGTTGATGGTGTTGGGGAATTGGGTGATGAAGTCGGCAGAGAGGACTTGCATGTACTTCGCCAGTACGACCAGATCGACGTTGTAATCCTTGAGCAATTGCAATTGTTTGGCTTCTTGCTGGGCTTTGGTCTCAGCGGACATGGGTAGATGGTGGAAGTCGATGCCGAACTGTTCGGCAATGGGCTGTAGCTTTTCGTGGTTACTGATGATGAGCGGGATTTCGGCAGCAAGCTCGCCCGCCCGTTGTCGCCAGATCAGGTCGAACAGGCAGTGATCCTGTTTACTCACCCAGATGGCGATTCGCGGGACGGTGTCGGAAAAATGCAGTTGCCAGCGGGCGTTGAGGGGTTGGGCGATCGCCTGAAATGCGGCTCCAATGATATCCCTCGGCAGGTTGAAGCCCTCTAGCTGCCACTCAATGCGGGTCAGGAACAAGCCTGCCGCAAAATCGGTGTGCTGATCAGCATGGATGATATTGCCGCCATTGGAATAGATGAAATTGGCCATCTTCGCCACCAGACCCGGTTGGTCGGGGCAGGAAATGAGCAAGGTTGCAGTGGGGGAGGTCATGGGTTATGGCAATAGAAAGCGTCCTGTATTGTACTGCGATCGCCCTTCAGACTACAGATCCCTTACGACGGATCATCATTGCGATTGCCTAACAAAAAAGCAGGAGCACCCAGTACTCCTGCCAAGAACATGCATACTCGTGCGAAACGGATAGGCTAGCCTATGCCACCGCAGGGATCAGCCCAGTTGCATTCAGAATGGCATTCAGAATGGAACTGATGATAGCCAGGGCGATCGCACCCAGAATGGCACTGCCAACGCCCCAGCGCAGCCGAAAGCCTTCGACCAGCCACGCCGCCAAACCGAACACAATGATGCTCCCAATCAGCGGAATGATGCCCAGGCTGAGGATAGCCGTCGCGCCACGAAACCAATCCGGAAAGATGTAATACAACCCGTTGAAAGCTCCAATAATTGCCCCACCAATCAAGGCCGCAATCGGGTTGTCGATTTCGACCCCAGTCGGCAGCTTAGAGATGAGGAATAGGCTAATTGCAATGACAACCACTGAAATTAAAAAACCAATCATTGTACGTTCTCCTAGAGACACATTTTATTTGGTCAAATGGGTGAGGGAGACCCAGAAACATATCAATCCAAGTGTTATTAAATCGTGAATGGCTACGTCTTCGCGCATTAAGTTTTTTGACTGAGCACTAAAGCTTCTGTTCAATACATTGTCGAGCGTTCAGTCAGCTAGCTTTACCGGAAATCGAAACGCAGGACTCTAGGATGTGGTTATTTGCTGTAATGGAACTGTACTCAGGCAAGATTTTTTCTTTCCTTACGCTGCTATGTATCTGGCGTTACACCAAATGATGAGAGGGCTTCAGATGACACTTCCATGAGCTCTTGATCGTGGGTGCGCTATTAGCACTAACAGGTATCACTTAAGGCTTGATTCTAGAGTTTCAAGACAGCACTATGTAGAGTCTTTTCTATACTTTTGTAGAAAGCCACAGTGCTTATTTGCCTCTTTACACATTGACGGAACCACCATACTAGAAGGGTATTTCTCTTCATTCCAGTGGATGTATTCTGATAGTGCTTGCTACCGTTCTGGGCTTTATTATTTGAAGCCACAATTTGTGTTTAGTGGCAAGCCAACACCCAATGAATGAGCCAATGACTCTCCAAGATTTTGAGCTCCTTGGTGAGACAGATTGTGAGGAGGAGCAACGGCAGGCTTCAGGATTCTAAGCATGAGTCTGCAGTAGCGATGAGACTACCCACCAATTTCTGACATCACCCGATTTCGGGGAACTTCCGCCGCCGCCAGCCCATGCCCCCAAGGTTTGAACCAGATGGCATCTTCAATTTTCTGGCGCAGTTCTTCAATGTCGCATCCCTGGCGTAGGGGTGTCCGCACATCCAGCTCTTTGTCGCGCAGCAGGCAAAGGCGGAGGCGACCATCCGCTGTGAGGCGGGCGCGATCGCACCCTGCACAAAAGGGTTGAGTCACCGGGCTAATGAAACCGAGCGTGCCGATCGCATTGGGGAGTTGATAGAGCCGTGCTTCTCCATCCAACTGACCGTCATTGAGTAATTGGGGCGTATCCAGTTCTTCACCGATGACGGTGAGCAATTCTGCTTCGCTCACGGTTTTTGCCTGCTGAAACTCCGCCACCTCTCCAAAGGGCATCATTTCAATAAATCGAATTTGCCAAGGAAAATCGTAAGTGAGTCGCGCCAAGTCGAGGACATCCTGGCGATCGTTGAAGCCTCTAACAACAACAGCATTTAGCTTCAGTTTTAGCCCTGCATCTGTCGCCGCCTTAATGCCATTCCACACCTCGTCCAAATCCCCCCAACGGGTGACTGCCCGGAACTTATCGGGGTCGAGGGTATCGATGCTGATGTTGATGCGCTGTAAGCCTGCCGCCGCCAGAGGTTCTGCCAGTTTGGGTAACAACAAGCCGTTGGTGGTCATCGCCAAGTCAGACACCCCAGGGGTTTGGGCGATAAAACGCACCAGTTCGACGATATTCTCTCGCAGCGTGGGTTCCCCCCCGGTTAGCCGGAACTTATGAAAGCCCAGGCACTCGGCAAATAGCGGGATCAGTTTCCTCAGTTCATCGTCCTGCAACAACTCCGCCCGCGGGCGAAACACCATATTTTCCGGCATGCAATACACGCAGCGGAAGTTGCAGCGATCGGTCAACGAAATGCGGAGATAGGAAATATTGCGACCGTAGCGATCAAACGCCATAGCGAACGACAGAAGAACGGCAAATGGAAAACGGGACGAGTATTTTGTCGATTATTCCGGCGAGTGGCACTGGAAAAGGCACACTCACCGACACGAATGCTTGCAGCATAATTTCATAGTAAAGACCTGGGTGAGGTTCCTGCCGCACTGTGGCGAGAAACTTGCCCTACTTTTACCAATCGTTGCTCTAAAAAACGCTTTAGGGCTGAAAGCCCAGCAGGTAGCGATCCTTTAACGGGCTGCTCAGCGACGCCGCGCTTCGGGCTATGGTTAAGACTGGTGAATGCAGGATGCTTCAACTATGCGTGTCGTTTGGTCTGACCCCTATGTTTGGTTGCATTTGGCAGGGCTGGCAATTGTGCCGCTTCTGTTGGAAATTTGTTTTGTGGGGTTAGCCGTAGGGGATCCCATTTTGCCAGTTTGGCTGGAGTTTTTTCTGGTCGCCGCTGTGGGAATTGCCCCTATTCTCTGGATGCAGTGGCAGCGCCCATTTTGTATTTTCAGCGTCGTTGCGCTGGCCCTTGCCCCAGGCAATCTCAGCGATCCCCGGCGGCGGATGCTGCGCCTTTTCCGCACGTCTGTGAACCAGGTTTTGGCGATCGCCACTGCTATTGCCTTGGCAATCACGCTGTGGCAGTTGTATCGTTTCGCCCCGATCGCCGCTGACTTAGCGCCGCTCTCCTCCCGCTGGCAGGGTCTGGGGCTGGCAGCGATCGCCTTCTTCGGCGTCAACCTTTTCACCCAGGTTCCGGTTAGTGTGTTGCGATTACTGACCGTTAGCGATAGACAACTCGCAGCCCAAGACCCCTATTCCCCCGAACGCATCCCGCTGGATTTCGTTCTGTTTGGACTCCGCCTTCGCCATATCCTCCCCGAGCCTAAGGTAAGACCGCTCAGCCCACCACCTGCTCCCACACCCTCTGAACCACCCGAACCACCAACGCTAGACGGAACTGAAGTATCAAGCGAATCCTCTGACGCAGCCATCCCTGAGACGATATCAGAAGCACCAGAAAGCCCCATAGAATCTGAGGAACAATCCACAGAAGCAATGGTAACTGAAGAATCCATCGAGCTGGAAGACACAGCTACTGCAGCAGACACAGCGGAGCAATCCCTAGTACCACCAGAGAATACAGACAGCACAACAGATGTCCCTGAAGCCAGTGCAGTAGAGGCTTCTGAGATAACAGAGGAGCGATCGTTAAGCCTGACACATGAAGAAGATGCATCGCCTGATTTGCCCATCACTACCGAATCTCAGGCCAATGAGGAAACGAACGAGCAATCGCTAGCAACAGCAGCGGATGAAGATCTCACACCAGACATCTCTGAGGCGATCGCATCGGAAGTGACGGCAGCAGCGAAGGAGCAAGCGTTAGATTCTATGCAAGATGAAGCCCCAACAGAGGAAGTGACGGAGGCGAGCACATCGGAGCTAGCGGAAGAACCTGTTGTCCCATCTCCTACTCAATCAGATCTTACAAACGAGCCAGAGACAGAACCTTCAGAGGCAACAGAAACGAGTCCTCCAGGAGGAGACCAAGACATGAATGCACCAACCACAGAGGCTTGATGTTCCTATCTTTCTCTCGCTTGCATTCGAGCCAATTGTCATTATTGAGTGTGAGGGGGGCGATAGCACCATTCCTTGAACAACTAGGTTTCAGTCCCCAAATTTTTATCACCACACCAACCGTGCCATGAACGAGTATCTACAAGTCAGCAACGTCATCGATTGGCAGCATCCTACGATTCTCGTAAAAGCCGAGGAACTAGCGGCGGGGTGTCAAAGTGAGGAAGCGATCGCCCGCACATGTTTTGAGTGGGTACGCGACAAAATTGGACATAGCTGCGACTATCAGGCCAACCCAGTGACATGCCGTGCATCAGATGTGCTGCACCACAAAACAGGCTTTTGCTTTGCCAAAAGTCATCTCCTCGCGGCGTTGTTGCGGGCAAACGGGATCCCTGCAGGTTTTTGCTATCAGCGCTTAAGCATTGATGACAACGGTGCACCCTACAGCCTGCATGGATTCAATGCCGTTTTCCTACCGATTCACGGATGGTACCGGATCGATCCACGAGGAAATCGCCCAGGGGTTAATGCGCAGTTCACTCTACCTCAAGAACGCCTCGCGTTTTCGCTGCAATTTCCTGAAGAGGCGGATTTCCCGGCGATTCTTCCAGAGCCGCTTGATGTCGTTGTGTCGGCGCTTCACGCCCAGAGGACGTGGGAGGTCATGCTGAACAATTTGCCGGATGTGTCTCTGGATGAAGCCGAAGCGCTGGGATTATGGCATTCCACCAGATCTGCGACTTCTCTTTCGGTCAGCACCTATACCTAAAAGTCCATAGAAGAAGTCGCAGATCTCCCTGTGGGTAAAATCTGCGACTTCTTTGGTAGATGGAAGATCTGCTGACGTTCAAGGCTAGAAGTCGCAGATATGGTTTCCACTAAACGATTGTGACCTGGACGGGCTTGATTTCATTGGTGCGATCGAACAGGATACGCGGACGGAAAAGGAGGCGGAAGAGGATACTCAGGGATTTAAGTTCGCTGGGGGCGCAGCGGTTCTTCCATTGGCCGGGTCGGCAGTAGAGTGCCTCCACCAGCTTGCGTTCCTGGGGAATCGAGAGGGGGCCAAAGCGGAGGCGTAGCGTGGGAATTTCACCATCGGGTTTCACCCATTCCACATAGCCTTCCACCTCCAGGTTTTCATCCACCAGGGTCAGGGTAGCCGTGAGGTTCTGGGTGTGGCGAGCGAGGGCAGCGCGATCGCGCTGAGTTAGAACAATTTCCGCGCCTTCCTGAGACAGCATTGAGGTGTGACCCCACAGTTCCAGCGGCATATTGATAGTGGATTCATTGATGCGGAGGCGGGCAATGCGCCGCAGAGCAAACCATTCGTAGGTGCTGGGACGAGGTGCATCCAGAAGCGCCAGCAACGAAATGCCCAGCATGAGTAGGTTATAGCTACTCCAAAGCCAGCCCAAACCCAAGCCTTTGAAGTGGGCGATGGGTTCTGCAGCCGCATCGGCAATGAGGCAATGGCCCAGGTTGATCCAGAGGCTGAGAGCAGTGATAGCGAAGACCATCAGCAACGGCAAGGCTAGGGGGAAATTGAAGATGAAGCGATCGCTCGCCGTTCCTTTGGGTGTGACCTTGAAGCCTCGACCGAAGGGACGTAGCATGACTTGAACCACCGTCAGCGCCAGGGGAAATGCCAGTACCAGGGCATAAACATCGGAGAGCAGTGCAGAGCGCGATCGGTAGTTGAGCCAGGAGAAAGTGGCCAGTTGAACGAGATAGAAGGGGACGAAAAAGTCCATCACCTCAGCGGTTTCGGCCTGAATGGGAATGACGCCCAGGAAAGCATAGGCCAGAGGCATCACCAGGAAACCGACTTTGGCAATACTGCTAAACCAGTGCAACAGCCCCTCAAAGTAAGCCAATCGCTGCAATGGATTCAGTCCTTTGATAGTGAGAGGGTTAGAGCGGATGAAGAAGGACTGTAGTGTCCCCTGCGCCCAACGGATACGTTGGAGGGCATGGGCAGAAATGGATTCAGCGGCCAAACCTGCACTCAGCTTTTCATTGAGATAAATCAGCCGATAGCCTTTTGCCGTTAGTTCAATGCCCGTGAAAAAGTCTTCACTGAGGGCTCCGGTCACAAAGCCGCCAATCTCTTGCAGTGCCGATCGCCGCACCACAAAAGAGGTACCAGCACAGACAACACCGCCTGCCCCATCACGGATCCGTTGGATTTGGCGATAGAACACTTCCTCTTCGGGAGGCAAGTCATCCTGCATACCCAGGTTCCAAGCGATGGGGTCGGGGTTATAGAAGGTCTGGGGGGTTTGCAGTAGGCCGATCTGTGGATCTTGGAAAAAGCCAACGGTGCGTTGCAAGAAGTTACGGGTGGGCACAAAGTCAGCATCGAATACCACAATTAACTCGCCATCGGTTTGGGGAATCGCATGGTTCAGGTTGCCTGCCTTTGCGTGCTCATTGGTTGGGCGGGTGAGATACTCGCAGCCTAGTTCAGCAGCGAGTTGGCGGATTTCGGGGCGGCGGGTGTCATCGAGCAGGTAGATGGTTTTGTTGGTATAGTCCATTGCCTGACAGCCCATGATGGTGCGCTTCAGGATAAAGGCAGGTTCGTTGTAGGTCGGAATCAGCACATCAACAGAGGGAACATAATGCCCGCTGACCACATCATCCGCCAGCTGATCCGCTTGTTTGCGCCGATCGCGCGATCGCAGCAACAGCACCAACTGAATCATGCCATTCACCAGCAGCAGCATTTCCAGGAAGAACAGCCCCAAGCTGAAAACACCATTCAGCGGTGTATCCAGATTGAGGGTCGAAACCGCGCGCCACATCACATAGCGCACTGTCAGCACACCGAGAATACCGACAACAGCCATGCGCGACCAGGTGACCGGTTGCGGCGAGACCCGCATAATGACGAGCACCAGCAGCATGAGGCTGACCGTCCACACCAGAACGTAATGACCCAGCATCATGGGTGTCGTTGCCCACATGGGTGGATTTTGTTGTAGGGTGTTGAGTTGTTGAAAGATGGCAGAGATGAATCCATTTCCAGCGAACCAGGCAATGGCGATCGCCGCCGCTAATAGGGTGATGCTACTCAGCAGCAAGGTGGCAAAAGGTAGGCGGAAACTGAGCGAACGAGTGCGAACGGAATTTGCGAGCGTCATGATGACATTTCACTCATTTTTTCAGAAGGACAAGCAGTACGTTGGGGAGAGGAGATAACCAGACATGAACCGCCCAACACTGCAAGCAATACGAACAATTGTTGCGGGTAGATGTAGCGGACGATCGAAGATCCGTGAGATCAACCAGACCCACACGATGAAAGATTCCTGATAGATTCGGCTCACAGTAATTACCGATGCTCATAGAGAGTGTCCATATACTCATACCGTTGAACACAGAGCATGGAAAACTAGTAACAGTTCAAGTTCCATTGGGTGACGTTGCGTATTCGAGTGGGAATTGCCCCAACTTGGCTTTGGGGGAATGTCGACTGGATCAATGGGCAACGGCTGCTGAGCGAAACGAGATGGTACGGGCGGCAATCGTTCTCTGCCGTTTGGATGATCTCGTTATGAGCGATTGAATCGTGTGTTTCTCCGTATGCTCAACACGTCCGACTCGGGCGGGGGTCTGTTTTATCTGAAGGGAATGGTCGGGGCGATCGCCTTGTCCATTCTGTCTGTGATCGGATCCCAACCTTCTATGCTCCATCGGTGTCGCGTTGATCCTTAATCAAATTTATGACTTACAGACTTGCGGGCAATCACTGCCCATCTACTGATTTATGTGGAGTTTTCTCTTTCCCAGCGTGCGAGCTTGGCTCCGTGCCCTCCGGTTAGCACTACCTGTCTACGCCGGAACCGTTGGTCTTTGGTTTGGCTTTTGGTATCTCAGTATCATGAGCTTGGTTTCGATGGCGATCGGAGCCAATTTAGGAGACATCTCCCGACTGCTCGTTCTCTCTAGCATTGCATTCATAGCAAGTGGCTTGTGGTGGAGCTTGCTGATCCTGCTCTATGGCTCATTTTTGCGTTGGGTTTGGCAGGAACCACCTTCGTTTCTTACCTTGCCCCGTCCCCTTAGGCGTGCGGGCTATCACTTTGTGGTGGGATGGGCGGCAACATTTCCCTTGGCGCTGATTCGAACCGTTCAGCTACTGACCCAGACACCTACCCCGGAGTTGACCCAGCGCACCATCCTCCAGAGCGCGATCGCCGCCTTTCCCGATTTTGTCGTGCCCTACTTTTGGGTCTGGTGGATTGTGGCCGCCTATGGCTATCACTGGTTTTTACCCCCGCGTGGACGATCGCAGGCCAGTCCATCCAGCCGCGAGCCTAGCAGCCCAGAAGCCCGGCAACCTAGCCCCACGGGGCCAGACTATGCCTCCGATGTGGAATATGCCCTCGAAGAACTACGCCGAGAACTGGAGCAGCGGAATCGCCCCTCTGATCCCAACAATCCACCCCTCACGCCCGACGCCTCAGTAGATTCCCCCACTGCCGTGCCCCCGCCACCCGCTCCAACTCCCCCCCTCTCTACGGCCCAATTCCCTGCCATGATTGCCGTAAGCTTACTCTTGGGGCTGGGAGTGCTATTTTTACTGGCAACCTTACTGCTGCTGCCCTTTCCCGATGTCAACCTACCGTTCCCGGACATCCCGCGCTCTACCACGACCACAGCTGTGAATGTCAGCGATGGGGACACGCTACGAGTCGATATGGCAGAGCGGCGTCTCACGATTCGACTGGCTTGCATTGATGTCCCTGAACTTTCTCAAGCCGACGGAGCAAACTCGACGGCTTACCTGCGTCAGCTCCTCCTCACCGGACAGGTTGTGGGCGTCCGCCAGGTTGACATCGATCTCTACGGGCGCACCGTGGCCGAACTGCATCGCTATGGTGTATCAGTTAATGTGTAAATGGTGCGCGAGGGTCACGCGGTTGTCTATTCTCAATACCGCAATGGCTATCCCAGGTCTCGGACAGCGCTCTTGGCAGCCGAGGCTGAGGCAAAAGTCAAAAAAACTCCGAGCGGGAGGTACGGCTCTATTTTGCCAGCACCTTACAGAATACCCAATCACCGCCGTGTGGAATTGGAAAACGGCGATCGTCAATGGTTGCTCACTATCATCCTGGTGTGATTGAAACGTAGCTGCAAAGAAGTGCAATTAGAAATTTAAAATCCTTACATATCAATGCTTTCAGTGGTCATTTTTTTGACAGGAATAATATTTAAGACTTATACCAATTCTACGAAATCCAAAACCAGATCATTTTTTGAAAGCGGCGCGCCGC
>JBCBSJ010000052.1:0-26647 GCA_039819245.1 Cyanobacteria bacterium J06638_20 | reverse complement strand
TGATTGTTGGTGTTGCACGCGTGAAAAGCCCGATAAATCTTGGATATTTCACGCAGGATAGAGATTGACAGGTTATATCAAATCCGATTGAAGAATCCAACTATCGTTTGCGCCCGCCGCAGTGTGGCGGGCGCAAACGATAGTTGGATTCTTCAATCGGATTTGATATAACCTGTCAATCTCTATCCTGCGTGAAATATCCAAGATTTATCGGGCTTTTCACGCGTGCAACACCAACAATCATAGGGCTTACGCAGTTTGATGATTTTTGGGACGCTCTGCATCCCAAAAATCATCAAACTCCTTTGGTGTTTCATATCCAATGCGTACGTCCTAAATCATTCAGGTACAACCATGGAAAAGGAGATCCCCTCAAATCACGGTTCTGAAACCGGACAAACATCGTTGCACCGTCATGTGTAGTTCTGCTGAAGAAAGCTCGCCCCGATCCCGCGCTGGTTCTCGAAGCAGCGTGCAGCCCGTAATCATGCGGTTTCCTTAAGCTGCATACAACAGCTAGGCTGCATGAGCAAACGAAACGTGAACGGAGACATCCTGTTGGCGTTTCTTTATGGTGCATTTTCCACGCAAATTCGATCCGGTTGATCTTCATCGTGGTGTTCCATCTGGCTTTCACGCCCAGTTTTTCGGTGTTTTCTAACAGTGAGCTTGCAGTAACGACTATGCCGCTCAATTCCACTGATTGAAAGCATGACCCCATTTCCCCAATCACCCTACCTTTTCTAACCGTTTCGGTGCCTTCTAAACATGTTGAACCCTAGCCCTATTTCTGCCCTTTCTGTAGCTCAGCTCAGCAAGGTGGCTGATGGTGAACTCCAGCAGCGCCTAGCGCTTTATCAAGTGTTCCTGCGGCTCTACGAACAAAATCGCGGGTTGCTAGAAGAGATTTTGAATTTGGAGAGTGGCGGCAGTAAAGCACTGGCCAGAGTGACCATACCCTATATCCAAGGGTTGGTTCTGCGCCAGCAGGTTTATCTCGTCACCAACATCCTGGGCAAAGGGAGCCAATGTTTGACCCAGTCACAGGATCTCTGGATTATTGGGCGAGACTCGCAGCGGGTTAACTTACCCATCTTGGATAAGCGTCTCTCTCGCCGCCATGCTGCCATTCGCTATTCCAAGGGTCAGTTTTATCTGGTAGACCTGGACAGCAGCAACGGATCCTATGTCAATGGTGAACCCGTTCGTCGGTGCTTTGTGCTGAAGGATGGCGATCGCATTCGCCTCGGTAGTTTGTCATTTGCGTTTTTCATCTGCGACTTCACGAAAACGCCTCCACAGCTCTCCGCTGATATTCCACACCCACGACAGGTGACCTCCGCACCCCAATCACAGACGGATAATAACGAAGAGCAAGAAATCACAACCAATCTGATGCCTCCGATTACGGATGAAAGCAGCGCAGATTTACCTTGGCCGGATGAGGATACCTCCCACTTTCTGCGACGCGTACACAAAGAATCGCTTTAGGTGTACGACTTACAAAACCTATCTGCGTGAGGATGTTGCGAGTTGCCCCCGTAACATCCTGACTTCATAAATACAGTTCTTGTGGAATACCCCGCAGTCCTGATTTCTTCAAACAGGAATCTACACTCTTCCAAGATGCGTAAGGCCGTACAACGTCACAAATAAAACGCCGATGTATCATCGATCCGCACACCTGCTAGAATAGCGAGGTTGTTGCGACAGTCGAGAAATCTTTGAGTCAATCGGTCGATCTACCTCGCGTTGATGATTTTCTGCAAGAACTGGCAGCGATTCAGCAGACTGGTTCAAAGCGCATCGCGCTACTGGGTTCACGTCACGTCCCCATTACCCACCAGGTGCTCATCGAAGAAATGAGCTATGCCCTTGTTTTGGGTCGTAATCGCCTCCTTACATCCGGTGCAACAGGCACCAATGCTGCCGCCATTCGCGGAGCCATGCGGGCAGATCCCAATCTTTTAACTGTAATTTTGCCGCAAAGCCTTTCCCGTCAACCTCGCGAGTCCCGCGAGCAGCTGGAGCAGGTGATGCATTTGGTGGAGAACCCTGAAAACGACCACCTTTCCTTGGCCGAAGCGAGTGCTATCTGCAACCAGGAAATTGTCTCGCGATGCCAGCAGCTTATCTGCTTTGCCTTCCACGACAGCACCACACTGTTAACGACCTGCAAGGATGCGGAAGATCAGCGCAAAATTGTAACGCTGTTCTACTTTGATTAAGGCTTGCTACTTTGATTAAGGTTTCAGGGGGAATGCATGGACAGTCTACCGATTCATCGTGTCTTGATTGCCAGCATCATAGCGGCAGCAGTGGTCGTTTATATCCCGTTTTTTTGGGTGGCCTATGGCCGCGCTCAACTGGGCTGGCAAGCACTTGCTACGCCTCGCGCGATGGTCGATAAGCTTCCGGCCTATGCCCAGCGAGCCACCTGGGCGCATCAAAATGCCTTTGAATCCTTTGTGCTATTTGCAGCAGCGGCACTCATGGCGTATGTTACCGAGGCTGATGGGCTATGGGTCATGGGTGCAGCGATCGCCCATCCCATTGCTCGACTGCTATATCCCATGTTTTACATCGCCAATATTCCTGTAGGGCGATCGCTCATGTTTGGCGTCGGCTCCCTTAGTACAGCCATTTTGATGGGCGCTAGTATTAAGCAGTTACTTTAGGCGCGGAGCTGAGACAAGCAACCATCCAGCAACGGGCAATTTTTGCAGAAAAGCAGCTGATGTTCTTGGATTATTTTGCGTCTGAGGCAGAGGTGTGGTACGACATCAAGGAGAATCTATCAACCAAAACTTGGTTTTTACCAGGTAGACATACTTATTTTCGGTCGGAGAGTGCTTATGGCTTCTAGCTATTCCTTTGATGTTGTGAGTGACTACGATCGCCAGGAACTCGTGAATGCGCTGGATCAAGCAAAACGCGAAATTCAAGGACGCTATGACCTGAAAGATACCAACACCTCACTCGACCTGAGCGAATCTGCGATTACCGTGAACACGGCGAGCGAATTTGCTTTGCAGGCCGTGCATACGGTTTTGCAAACGAAGGCAGCCAAGCGTAACCTGTCGCTCAAGATCTTTGATTTTGGCACCGTTGAGTCCGCAAGCGGGGGGCGTGTGCGCCAAGAGATTACCCTGAAAAAAGGGATTAGTTCAGAGGTGGCCAAGCAAATCTCAAAGGCCATTCGCGACAACTTTAAGAAGGCACAAGCCTCTATTCAGGGGGATGCAGTGCGGGTATCTGCCAAATCAAAAGATGAGTTGCAGACGGTGATCCAATTCTTGAAACAAGAAGATTGGCCAGTTGCACTGCAATTTGTGAATTACCGCTAATTTCAGGGCCAAAAATTAACCTCCTACTAAGCCCCTAGGTCTGGATGGCTTGCCAGTGTCATCCAGACCTAGGATTCTTTGTATTCCTCCCCGGACTCAGGCGTTATCGGTCGATCGGACGACATCTGTTGGTTTGAACACCGTGACGCCATTGATTTCAACACCTTCTGTTCCGTCGGTACGGAGAGCGATCGCAATCAACTGATAAATCAGGTGAAGATCGCAAAATCGCCCTTGCAAGACGATAACTGCCCCCCGCTGAGTCAAATTGATGTCGCCTAAATTAATTGAGCCAAATTGATGCTCAAAGGTTTGGATAACGCGGTTGCGCAAACCGAAGTAGTCATAGGCTCCATCAATACCCCGACGCTCGGGTGGGATCGTGGCGAACAAATGGGTTTGGGTGTCAGGGCTGAATCTTTGTGTCGATGAAGTGGGTGGACAAATGCTAGACGGTTGCATTTGGTTGGTAGGATGGCACGACTTAGGAAACGTCATAACAATCGCGTGACTTAAATCAAGAGTATTAACAAGGAATTCTGAATGGGAGCTAAGCAGGACAGCCCGTACATCACCTTGATGTCTATACGGCTGTCATATCAATAGTTATGGCTCGTGATTCTAGCAGCGATCATCAATAATCAGGGAAAACACCGCGGGAAATCACAGGGGCGTGAACCGACAAGCGCGCAAGCAAGAGAGAAAATCCCACGGGGCACTCGTACCATGGATATCGAGTTATTGATATCGCCCTACAGGTCGTATCTTGCTAGCGCTTTGCCTCAACTTCACAAAGTCTCACGTATTTTCCGAAAAAAATCAAATTCAATGTGTATATTTTGAAACATGATTACCACATGTAAGGCTTCCGTGAGTTCGTTAAGATTTTGAATCAGTGGCTTACGTAAACCTAAAGTCCCAATCTCCTCAATCGGAGAATAGGAAACGGTTATTCTTCTTTCACGAGATAGTTTTTACCCATTTATTTAGTCCAGATCGGTCGACAGAAGCTGGTCGATAACCACTGATTCGTGCTGAGCCATAGATGTAGTATTTGTGCTAATAGCACGAGCGATCGCCCTCATCCGGCGCTCTTGGTCAGCTGTAACACCGGCCAGGGTATTGCCTAATCCGGGAGCATTCCACTGCTGGGTGTCGGGGTCAATGTAGGAGCGGGTGCGTGCCCAGGCGATCGCGTCTACATCCGCCAAGTTAAGACGGTGGGCTTCCTGGAGGCGATCGAGATAGCCCCCTGGTTCCAATGCCGCTTCCGGTGCCTGGTTAGCTAAATCAATCGCATTGAGCCATGCTTCTGTCGAAAGCTGCAAGCCTCGCCGCTCCGCATCATGCCAGAGCCTTATGGCCTGTTGTTGCAGCCGAACCAGTTGGTGCTGGTCGGCCTCTTCCGGAGATGGGGCACCATGCTGATACGAGAAGCTGCCGAGGTTCCAAGCACCATTGCCCGGATCCACATGCCCATAGTAGGCCGGGGTAATATCGCCCGTCGGTGTGCGAGTGCCTTCTGCGTTACCCACAGCGATCGCCACTAGGGACTGCGAGCCACCCGCAAACAGTGGTACCAAGGTTTCTGGCAAAGCCGCCGGATCCGACGCTGGTTGCGACGGCATGTCAGCATCAGCTCTGCCCGTCAATAGATTTAGAATCTGTTGCGGCCAAGCGGGAAGCTGAAAACTGATCCCTCCCGCATCAGACGCCGTCAGGGTAGCCATCGGAGCTGGCTCCGGTTCAGGTGGAGCCACAGGAGCCACGGGCCCAGCGGTGACAGGTGGCGGTGGCAACTCCGCCACCCTTTCCATTTGGGGGGGTGGCGGCAGTTCTGCGAGTTCATGGCCTGTCCCAATGGGTGCGTTTGTGGCACTGGGTGGAATAGTGAGGCGGGTTTTATCCGGCGGAACAGTCAGAAGGTCAGAAGGCGCTGTCGCAGCGATCGTCGTTGGGGTCGAGTCGGCTGCGGAGGAGGAAGTATCCTCTAACTCAAACGAGAGAGCAATCGGGGAGGCCGCTTGGGCGGAGGCGATCGCCAGCAACCACAATATCCCCGTCGAAACAACAGCTGTTGTCGGCTTGAGCAAAGAGGAACGAGAGCAAAACGCAGTCATGGCGGAGTCAAAGCAGTTTCAATCAGATAGAGGGACGGTTCGACGATTGCCCAAGTGCCATCGGGCTGTTTGCGTAGGGTGGCAAAATGCAGGATCTTTCCCGTCCCAATGCGATCGCCCTGGGACACTTCCCCCAATCTTGGACGGGAAAGACCACAGAGCCTGAGCAAATAGGCGGGCACTTTGGGGCTACTAAAAATCACGCAGTCCTCCACATCAGCAGGTTCCACCTTGCCGTCAAAGGGCGCATGCAGCGCCGTTCCTCGGAGATGGATGGAGACATCCCCCAAACCGGCAACGATGCGTTGCCCTGCAATGGACTGTCCGGGCTGCAATTCCCAACCCTGCTGGATATGCACCTGCCGCATTTCGATGGAGGTTGGCGTGGGTCGGCAACTAGCGCTGAGTAGGAGGGCGATCGCCAACATCCCGAGAAGCTGGAACCGACAGCGTTGAGTAGGACGCCGATTACTTTTGAAAAACGAAGGAGTAGCCAGCATATTCCTCCCCTTCGTAGAGCAACACGAACCAGGTTTGTGGATCAAAGGCCAGCGGGTAGACGTCACGCTCAGCCACAACCCCTTGACGGATCTCGACAGGCTCAAGGCGGCAGTAGGGGTCGCTCACAATCGCCTGAATGGTGGTCTTGGCATCACGCTCGGGAACCGCTAGCACTTGGGACAGCTCATCCCGCGACAACACCGATTGGGGCTGCACCACTTCCTGGCATACATTGCTAACGGGGCGTGCCTCAAAGGTCGTGCGCACATCGGCCAGCAATCCCACCAATGCCAGTAGCGACCCGCCCGCCAGGAAATACTGAAAGCTAGAGGACTTTCGAGGCTTACGACGGCTCATTTGAACGATCCTCCCCAACCAAAACAAAGCAGGACAACACGATTAACAACCAGGCAGCTCCAAAAATAATGCTCATAGTCTTCCTCCAAGAATGAGACCCATAGCCGTGAGTAGCAGGCGATACCCCAAAACCAATGACAAAGGCGGTGCCCAAATCGAGAGTGAAATCGTTAGGACAGCAGGCAAAACCAGCACGAACGCTACGGGAATCCACAGAGTAGGTTGCATGGCCAAGAGCCAATCTGCAATCATGCGGAGAAGCGTAGCTCCGGCAATCCAGGCGATCGCCTCTAACACGATAGGCAAATCACCGACGGGAAGCTGCACCCACTGACGAATGCGCTGCCAGCCATAGGTATAGCGAGGAGCCGATTGACGCGGCCAGCTGCGCAGCCGTGCTCGACGTTTTGACCTGAGGGGATGTCTACTGTCCATTAGCGATTTCTGTGTTAGTACAATTGTACTTAATGCAAGTGTACTATAAAATCCCATTTGCACAAGCAATTCCGATAGAAAAAATATGTAAACCTACGGAAGCAGTAGACTGAGAGAGTTCGTTGTGCGTTGAGACGAAAGACCTGTGACCATGAAAACGGGGAAGCACCCGGGCGATCGCCTCTGGCAGCGCAGGGCGCTACTCCAGTCGCTCACCCCTTACTTATTTCTCGCCCCTGCCCTGCTCATCCTAGGGCTGACGGTGTTTTACCCAGCGGTGCGGGCATTTCTCCTGAGCTTCACCCGCTACGAGTTCGATATCACGCAACCCCCCATTTGGGTTGGGCCAGAGAATTTTCAGCGGTTGCTGACGGATGATGTCTTTTGGATCACTCTAGGCAATACTTTGTTGTATCTGGTGTGCGTGGTACCGCTTTTGGTTGTCTTGCCACTACTTCTGGCCATCTTGGTCAATCGCACTTTACCGGGCATTCATTGGTTTCGGGCAGCGTATTACACCCCCGTCATCATCTCGATGGTGGTCGCCGGTATTGCTTGGAACTGGCTTTATACGGAAAACGGTCTGTTTAACCAATTTTTGGGCTGGTTGGCTACGGGGATCCTGGCTTGGCTGCCTGACATCGAAAGGTTGACGCCCTTAATCTCAAAGTTGACAGCATTGCAGGAAGGGATTCCCTGGTTAACCAGCCCCGACTTGGCACTGTTCAGCGTTATGGCCGTTACGGTGTGGAAAGGGCTGGGGTATTACATGGTGATTTATCTGGCGGGATTGCAGGCCATCCCTAAAGACCTTTACGAAGCGGCGGCGATCGACGGGTCAGATGGCTGGCAAAAGCACTGGGACATTACTGTACCTCTGATGCGACCGTACTTATTGCTGGTCGGGGTAATTTCGGCGATCGCCGCCACCAAGGTCTTCGAGGAAGTTTTCGTGATGACCCAGGGCGGTCCCCGCAACAGCTCCAAAACCATCGTTTACTATGTTTACGAAGAAGCCTTCGAGAATCTCGAAATCAGCTATGCCTGTACGGTTGGCCTCGTGCTATTTCTCATTATTTTGGCACTCTCTATCCTACGGCTAACCCTGGGTGGCCAATCTAAATCACTGGCTTAGCCGTATTCGTTAGCAATAGGTCGTAATGAAAAACCGAAATACAAACCATCGCGCTAGGGTGGTGGAAGCTCGCCCAGAATCGTGAAGCGGATATGGTTGATGGCGAGGTCACCAATCGATACTTCCAGATCAGCATTGGGGGTAGCCAGGGTTTCAAAGCTAATGCCTTTAGCCATTTCGGCATGCCACCAGGGTAACCCCATGAAGAAGCGCGTAGGATATGGTCCGCCTTCAGTGACATCATCAACGTTCGACTCCATCGGAAGCCAGCCCACACCGGGGATATAGAACTCGATCCAGACATGGTTATAGTCGGGTTCCAGTGGGAAGTAGCGGCGATCGCCAAAGGGTGGACACTTGTAGCGACCGACGGTACGACAGGCAATCCCATTCAACCGAGCCAGCGCCAGTAGCACGCCGACATACTCGCCGCAGGAACCGACGCCCCGCTCCCAAACCACCTCGGGCGTATCGATAGCAGTTGTCAGGCCATAGGATAGGCGATCGTAGACCGCATTGCGGATCTTGAGCAGCTTTCTCAGCAGGTTCGTCTCAGTACCAATCGCCTCCCGTGCAATACGCTGGATGAGGGGGGTATCCATGGATAATTCATCGTCATCTACTAGATAGCGAGACTGGTAATCCAGCGGTAGTGCTGGAATGCGATACACATCATCGTAGGTGTACTGGTATTTGATCCCCCGCACCTCGAGCAACGCTTTCCAACCGAAGAGATAGCGATCGCCCGTTTTCAAGTGCTCAAAGCGAAATACCGCGACGCGCTGGCCATCTTGCATTTCCTCGGTAAACGGTATCCCTAGAGGTTCCACCGCTCGTAGCGTCTGGCGATCGGTTTCTGCGGGCAGTGCAATACGCCACTCCAGGTTTTGCAAATCCACATCCTCTAGGGGTGCAATTTCTTCGGCGTAGGTCATCTCCAGCAGAAACCCATTGGAAAGCGTCAGCTTACGCTCCGGGTCGTAGCGGAAATGGAGCGGATGCAGGAAGGTGCGATCGCGCAGGGTCAGCTCATAGGGTGAATCTAGGTTGTTGGGATTATCACGGATATAGGGTTCCTCGTTGGAGTAGGCCACATAAAGCGTGCCATCAACCGGATGAAAGGCCAATCCTGTGGGTTCTTTGAATGGGGTCAGAATGCTGAAGTGCAGCTCGCCAGTGGCGCGATCGATGCAGTAGACCGTTTGTTCAAGGCGGTCACAGACCCATAGCTCTTCCCCTTTTATCGTCAAGCTTTCAGCTCCCACACCTGGTGCAGAAAAGCGCGTAATCTCCCGGTGTGTCGCCGCATCAAAAATCAGAATGTATCCAGAACGCTGGCAGGTGACATAAACCGTAGACTGCCAGACTGCAATCCCCTCTGCTGGATAGGGTAGCGTTGCAAACAAATGGAGATCGTTCAAATCGTGGATGGGGCAGCAGTAGATTTCGTGATCCTTTGTCAGCCAAAGGGTTTCACCTGCGATCGCCAACCCCGTTACATTGAGAAACCGATCACCCTGGTGGGTATTCAGAATCGTGACACTATCGGTTTCAGGGTCAATTTTGAAGAGATATCCCTGGATAGGATCCGCCGCCAACACAAGATTTTCCCAAAAACAAATGCCATGCAGCGCTTTCGCAATAATCGGGCGCACAATCCGGTGCTTACGGCTCAGGGCAGGCAATACCGATGGCGCAAGATCGTCAGAAGAAATGGAAGATGCAGGTTCCAGCAGCATGGTTTACGGTTGGGGGAAGAAATGGATAGCACTCGAGGCAAGCAATAAGCCAGCGTAGTCGATGTCTGACCGCACCCTATAGCATCACTGATGAAGCATTCGCCATCCCTCAAACGCGTGGGAGCATTCGCCAGAATAATGCACCAGGAGCTGAGTGGAGAGCATGCCTTGGTTTAGGCGGTCTGGCACTCATCATAGACAAAAATCGTGACCAAAAAAGGTTCCCATGATCGGGTTTTGGCTCAGCACCGTGCTGTGTTGTGCTACTCAGACTCATCTTGGCTGGAATCAATGCGATAATGCTGCGCCACGTAGTAGAAGAATTGGTAATAATCGTCGAAACTACCGCTGGGCGATCGCCCTTCCCAGTAATACAACACCCCATCCTGCGATAGTCGTAGAGTCATTACACTCATATCTGCCCCAATTTCCACCTCCAGTTGGGCGGGTATGCCCTGCTCAGTAACAAAGTTAGGCGACAGGGACAAAGCATTGGGATTCGCGCCATTCCCGTTTGTCAGCACCGACGCCTCACTGGCCCACCCAATCATTTGTACTGCCTCAAAATTCGGGTCAGCAAAGGCCTGACCATGACGCTTATCCCCAACTGGTGCAGCAATCCAGGTATCGGGATAGGGAAAAACAAAGTCATAGCGAGGGTTTTCATAATGCGCCCAGTCGGATGGCATAAGCCGATCCCCTGCACACCCAAACAAGCCTCCCAAACTCACTCCAAACATACAATACAGCCATTTCTCACCAAGCATTTGGCCAAGCCTTGGAACCAGCCCCCGGGCATACCAACGACCAGCCTGGAGAAAGCTAACACTCCTCTTGCTCGCTTCAACGTCTTTTGTAAAGAAAGATGAATTACTTGGCGTCATGCTGTTTTAGCTGCTAACTTAATCAAAACATACCTGGGTATTCACTACGCGTAATCACTAATCATGGAAAGCCAACAGAAAAAGGTCACTCTCTATCTCCCTAATGAGTTGCACCGACAGCTCAAAATTAAATCGGCAATCGAAGCAGAGCCGATGTCAACGTTAGCGGAGCGTGCCCTTTCGTTCTACATCAATCATGCAGAAGTAGTGGATGCTCATGAGGGTCATGGGCAAGTTCATAGAGTTTACAGTTGCCCCGGTTGTGAAGGTTCCTACGTGATTCGAGATGGTGAGCTGATGGCGCTGGCTTCAGATTCTGCGATTCTCGAAGATAGTGAAGATTTATCGATGTCCCTTGCAGGTCAACCCGTTGATGCGGATTTGACCGGAGAGCAAGAGCTGGTTCCTTGTTAGGTCTGGCTGTTTGAAACTTGCATGTGCAGATTGTGCGATGTGGGTTGTGGTTTGATCATTGTCTATGAACGCCTGCAAAGGGGTTCCCGTTGTTTTTCAAGCTAGGTCAGCGACTATGAAAGAAGAGCTAAATGTTCTTATTCAAGCTCAATATCCTCTGATCTACCTTGTAACCTCTGAGGAGGAGCGATCGGAGCAGGCAATCGCCACCATTGCTCATAGCAAGCCTCAGCGTCGCGTTTATGTGTGGACGGTGACTCATGGCATCGTCGAGTATGGTCAACCCCGCAACGTTACCCAGCACAATACCGTATCTCCTCAGACTGCGATTGAATGGGTGATTCGTCAGAAAGAACCTGGAATTTTTATCTTCAAGGATTTGCATCCCTTTATCGACAATGCTGAAGTCACCCGTTGGCTTCGGGATGCGATCGCCGGGTTTAAGGATACCCAGAAGACGATCATCTTGATGTCGCCGCTGCAGAACGTCCCCATTGAACTAGAAAAGGAAGTTGTGGTATTGGACTTTCCGCTGCCCACTATGGGTGAGTTGAACGAAGTTCTGACGCAGAAGCTAGACGAGACGCGATCGCGTCGCATCAATACCGAAACCCGCGAGAAGTTGCTTAAAGCCGCCTTGGGCCTAACTCGCGATGAAGCCGAAAAGGTCTATCGAAAGGCGCATGTAACGGCGGGCAAGCTGACGGAATCAGAGGTCGAAGTTGTACTGTCTGAGAAGAAGCAGCTCATCCGGCGCAACGGCATTCTGGAATATGTCGAAGAAGATGAAACGATTGATTCAGTCGGTGGTCTTGAGGAGCTGAAGCATTGGTTGCGTCAGCGTTCCAATGCCTTCACCGAGCGAGCGCGAGAATATGGTTTGCCCCAGCCCAAAGGGATGCTGATTCTCGGAGTTCCTGGTTGCGGGAAATCTCTCATCGCTAAGACCACTTCTCGGTTGTGGGGTTTGCCTCTGATTCGCTTAGATATGGGTCGCGTGTACGACGGCTCTATGGTGGGGCGCTCCGAGGCGAATTTGCGCAATGCATTGAAAACCGCTGAATCCATTTCCCCCGCAATTCTCTTTATTGATGAAATTGACAAGGCGTTTGCAGGCAGTGCGGGTTCTGCAGACTCGGATGGTGGAACCTCCAGCCGAATCTTTGGCTCTTTCCTTACCTGGATGCAAGAAAAAACCTCACCCGTATTTGTGATGGCAACAGCCAACCGGGTTGAGCGACTTCCCAGTGAGTTTCTCCGGAAAGGGCGATTTGACGAAATTTTCTTTGTTGACCTTCCCAATCCTCAAGAGCGCCGTGAGATCTTTCAGATTCACCTATCCAAGCGACGCCGTGATATTGAACGATTTGACTTGGATCAACTGGTCAACATTTGCGATGGCTTCTCGGGTGCCGAGATTGAACAGGCTCTGATAGCGGCAATGTATGAAGCCTTTGCCCAAGATAGAGAGTTTACCCAATTGGACATCATCGCCGCTATCAAGGCGACATTACCCCTGTCCAAAACAATGAGTGAGCAGGTCACTGCACTGCGCGACTGGGCGAGACAGCGTGCCCGACCTGCTGCCGCCTCCGTTGCTGAATATCAGCGAATGGAGTTCTAACAGACTTTCCCGCCCTGCTCCCAACAGGGGGAAAGGCTAGCAAAACGCTAGCAGCCCAAGCAAAGATACCGCCAGACGCGTTTGCCCTCCAAAGGTTAGACAGTCGGTGCTCCAAACAAATCAAACAAACGTTGTCGTTTCTCTCAGTTTCTCAACAGGAGGAAATCCCAAATGTCTCACTTTAGCACTCTGCGTACCAAGATCAACGATGCTGAAATTCTGAAAGCATCCCTGCGTGACCTTGGTATTTCCGTTAAGACTGATGCTGATGTGCGCGGTTACAACGGTCAGCGTGTACGCTCCGATATCGTGGCTGTGCTCGATGGCGAGTATGACCTCGGCTGGTCTCGCAATGCTGATGGTTCCTTCGACCTGATTGCTGACCTGTGGGGTGTTGCTAAGAAGCACAACCAAACTGAACTGATCAACTCTATCAACCAAAAGTACGCTGTGAACAAGACTTTGGCTGAGGTTAAGCGCCCTGGCCTGCAAAACGCTAACGTGAAGTTGGTACTGCAAAAGTAGTTCATTTAAGCGTTCCCAATTTGTGGGCTAGCCTTTGAGGTTAGCCCTTTTTTTGGGTTACAGAATCTGATGAGTTTTTTCGAGAATAGGCGTCTGATGTCCATCATTCTCGAAAAAACTCATTCCTCTCAATGAATAAGCCTGTTTTTTAGACGTTATTGAATTTAGGAGTGTACGAGCTGGAGCAAAGCTCCAGCTCGTACACTCCTAAATTCAAAGCGGGTTTCAGCAAGGCTTTTTTTGTCTATGCTTGGGTGGGACAACTACAATCTGGTAACTAAAAATGCCGCTTTTTTCGACAGCGCAGGTGGATGAGATTTGTCGCACGTTGCGGACATGTGGAGATCAGGCAGTCTCGATGGCGCAGACTAAGTTTCAGGTCTATGAAAAAGGCAAGCATGATTATGTGACGGATGTCGATCGCGCCTTAGACAAACGATTATCGGGCGCACTGACGCAGCTCTTCCCAAACGATGGGGTGATTTCAGAGGAAAATCCGGCATCGCGCGATCGCTTCTCCGCTCCCTCTGCTCCCACTCAGCGGCTTTGGTTAATTGACCCACTGGATGGCACCGATGATTTCATCGAAGGCAAACTGCATTATGCCATCATGCTGGGGGCATTAGAAGATGGTGTCCCACAGGCAGGTTGGGTGTATTCTCCAGCCTTTCGGCAACTGTATTGGGGTGGGATGGGAATTGGGGTCTTCGCCGCGGTCGACAATGACACCCCCCGCTTATTACCACTACCCAGCTATTCTGCTCCTTCCGACCGCTGTACGCTCCTAATCGGAATGAAAGATAACCAGCGCTTCGGCGCAGCGATCGCCCAGGCGATTCCCTCCGCCCAGTTCTACAGTATCGGCAGCTTTGGCCTCAAAGTGATGGAAGTCGTCCTGGGTCGCGCCGATCTATACGTTTACTTCAATCGTAAAGTCAAGCTTTGGGATACGGTTGGGCCATTGGCGATCGCCCGTGCAGCAGGATTAGAATGCTGTGAGCCAGATGGCACCCCCATTCGCTTCACCCGCGATGATATCGACCCAACAACCCTGACCCACCATCAACCCATCCTGGTGGCCTACCCAGAAAAAATGGCGCGATGGCGGTCGGTCGTCCAGCAAGCCGTGATGCCTTTACTGACCTGACAGGTCTTGTATGGATGTGTGTAAATCAAAACATTGCAAATTGAAGGGAGCATTTGTTTCAAGAACAACAGATTCTCCTTTCTAGACACGCATCTTTGGAGTCTGACACTCCTGAATAGCCTACACAAGGCTAAGCCAAAGCACCGTCAGCTCTAAGCGGGACAGGTTATCTACGTCGAATCACGGGCTTGCGAAGTTCAGATTTCTTAGTAATTGGCATATCTTTCTACGGGGATGGGTACCATAATTGAGTTATGGACTTTGATGCGGTGCTTCTAGCGTCCTTATCCCCCTAAAATCCAAGCGATCGCGAACATGTCCCGCAGGTCGGACGGCGCAAGCCACTACGTTGTATGACTCTTAGCTCTTTATCTTCTTCATGCAGACTATAGCTTTTAGTGAGATTTTTCCACTGTTTCAGTCCGCTAGCCCAGAGACGCTCGAATGGCTCATGTCGATCGCAGTGGAGCATGAATATCCTGCCGATCGCGCTGTTCTCATGGAAGATGCGTGGGGCAATGCGGTGTATTTCATCCAGTCTGGCTGGGTAAAGGTGCGGCGGCACTCTGGCGAGGATTTTGTCGCGCTGGCAATCCTGGGTAAAGGGGATTTCTTTGGGGAAATGGCCATCTTAGATGAGTCACCCCGTTCCACAGATGTGGTTGCGATGTCTTCGGTCAAGTTGCTCAGTATCTCAGCACAGCGCTTCATCCAGACCTTGTTCAAGGATTCGCAGTTGCACCACCGGATGCTGCAACTGATGGTGCGACGATTGCGCTTGACAAATTTTCGCTTCCAATTGCGCCACCAACCTCCAGCCATCAAATTGGCCAATACCTTGGTTTCGTTAGCCGAAACCTATGGTCAAAAATCGAGCCAGGGCATCGAGATCTTCAACATTCCCCTCAAGGATTTGGCGGATGTGGCGGATATCACCCTGGACGAAACCACCAAAATCATGGAGAAGCTCGATAGCAAGCAGTGGATTCGCATTGATCCCGGTAATCAGACCATCAATTTGGTGAATCTGCGTCAGCTTTCTCACCTTGCCGGTCGAATTTAGGATCTTGAATTAAATAAAATCCAAAACCTATTTTGGAAAGCGCGGCTCAGCCGCGCTTTCCAAAATAAAATCCTGGTTTTAATTTATTCGTGATCCTTAGACATTGGTTGAATACCGCTTTTGTAGGAAGCCATTTCAACTTGTTTTTTGAAGTCCTCGCAGCACTACGGCTTCAAAAAACAAGTTGTTTTAGGTTTTCATAGCATGGCTTTGAAATACCTCTCACCCCAAGCACTCCGTCCCTACAACTATGATTGAAACGTCAGACGAGGACAAAGAGACTGGGTTCCGCTCAGCTTTAGATAACGCCACACCCAAATGAAGGATGGGTGGGGAGTTGTTATAATTCGGTGGATTTCCTGCAACAAAATCCTGCCTCGGGGGTCGAGCGTCGAGCTGTTGCAACCAGTCGACTTAGCTACAGAATCTTTGGCTGAACCTGCTTGACGTTGGAACTGTGAGAAGAGGCACCATTTTGGTTTGCTGACCCTGATGTTTCACGGTGCGCCGCAATCTCATCCATGACTGAAGCGACTCAAACCCCTCCTGTTTCCACACTCAAAACACCCCTTGATTTGCATTATCAGATTGCGATGCCGCATCCAGAATCGCATCTGTTTGAGATTACGCTGTATATCCAAGGGTGGCGATCGCCCCATCTTGATCTGAAAATGCCTGTGTGGACACCGGGGTCCTATCTTGTACGCGAGTACGCCCGCCATGTACAGGACTTTTCGGCGATCGCCAATTACCACGTCTTAGATTGGCAAAAGCATAGCAAAAACCATTGGCGCATCAACACCGACGGCATCAGCGATCTTGTCATCACCTATCGCCTCTATGCCAACGAACTCACCGTTCGAACCAACCATTTGGATAGCTCCCATGGCTACTTCAATGGAGCCGCCACTTTTTTCTATATTCCGGGGCATGAGCAAACCCCAATTCGCCTAACGGTGACGCCACCTTATGCGGATTGGACCGTTGCGACAACCTTGCCTGCGATCGCCAATCAGCCCAATACATTTGCGATCGCGGACTTCGACACCCTAGTAGATAGCCCAGTCGAGGTAGGCAAAAGCACCATTTATCCGTTTGAGGTGCAGGGCAAACCCCATGAATGGGTGATTTGGGGGCAGGGAAACTACAACATCAACACCCTCATTGCCGATACCCAAAAAATCATCGAAGTGGAATCTGCGATCTTTGATGGCCTGCCCTACGATCGCTATCAATTTCTGCTGCACCTATCGAATCAGGGCTATGGTGGACTGGAGCATAAAAACTCCTGCACCCTCAACTATTCACGCTTCACCTTTCGGTCGGTCGAAAAATACAACAACTTTATGCAGTTGGTCGCCCACGAATTCTTCCATTTGTGGAACATCAAGCGCATTCGTCCCAAAGCGCTGGAAGCCTTTGATTACAACCAGGAAAATTACACCCCCTCGCTGTGGTTTGCAGAAGGAGTAACAAGCTACTACGATTTGCTGATCCCCATGCGGGCGGGTATCTACAATGCCCGCACCTTTTTGAAGGAACTGAGCAAAGAACTGACTCGTTTTCTGACAACGCCAGGGCGGCGCGTACAACCCCTGAGCGAATCCAGCTTCGATGCCTGGATTAAGCTCTATCGGCGAGATGCCAACAGTAACAATAACCAAATGTCCTACTACCTCAAAGGGGCAATGGTGACGCTGTTGCTGGATTTGTTGATTCGATCGCAGCACCATAACCAGCGTTCGATGGATGATGTGCTACGCAACATGTGGCAGACCTACGGCACCGACGAAATTGGCTTTTCCCCAGAACAACTGAAAGCGGTTATTGAATCCGTAGCACATATGGATCTGCACTCTTTCTTCTACCGCTGCTTAGACACAACGGATGAGTTACCCTTCGAGGATTATTTAGCGGCCTTTGGGTTGCGCCTAGAGACGGACGACGTAGGCCAGTTGCCGCCATTCACTGGGCTAGTGCTACGCGCGGATCCGGGTTCTGCCGTGGTGCGGTTTGTGGAATATGGTTCGCCCGCTCAGCGAGCAGGGTTAGATGCAGAAGATGAGATCTTGGCGCTGGATGGGTTGCGCGTGACGGCCAACCAGTGGAGCGATCGCCTGCAAAACTACCAACCAGGCGATACGGTTGAAGTCACCTTCTTCCACCGCGATGAATTGCGGGTGGGGCTGTTGCATTTAGCACCGCCTCAACCTACCCAATATCACATCGTTCCGCTCCCCAAACCCTCTGAAGATCAGGAATCCAATCTGCATGGATGGCTAGGGGTTACATCTGCCCAGCTCCGGGGATAAACTGAGCAAGGACAACCTTGGTGAATCCGTTGGCGCGTTACAGAGGCTGATCGGAGCTGTCACCTTTGGACTGCACCTTAAATACCTTTACCCGTGGGAGAGGGGTGTTGGGTTTTACACACTTCGACCCTTTAGGGGAGGGTATTGAGGCAGGAGGACAAAGCAACCATTGACACGCTAGATCAGTTTCTGAACTTTGTTTCTCACAATCGTTGTATAAGTACCTAGGTAGGGGAGTATAGCTCATCCAGGTGGGTAATTTACCGAACTCCCTGTAACCCGTTATTCTGCATTAGGCTGCAGCATAAGCCTGTGTTGTGCCGATTGATGCCTAAAAATTTAAGACCTTTCGCTCAGAACTTGTCTGCTAATAGCTATGGAATTTTCTGATGCCCTGACTCCAGTTGGAATCAGTCTCTTGTTAAGCCTTGGTGCCACAGCACCAGCGATCGCTTCCTCCCCTGAAGCCTCATCACCTGCTGACGCCACATCTGAATCTGCTTTGGCATGGCAAGTCCAGGTCAAGCAAGAAACGCCGCTGTGGATGAGTTTGCTAGAGGAGCCCACAGCCCAGACATCTTATGCAGTCGCAGATATCAATGTTTCAGATGCAGACGTGATCGCCCAAGAGCTAGATACAACTCAAGATTTGGAGATAGCTCAAGCAGAAGACCCACCAGAGACGGAAACAGAGGTTCCGATTGATGTTCCTCCACCAGAGGTTGAATCCACCGTGGAGGAAGACCCTGGGATGGAAATCGACCTCGACTTTACTCAGGAAGATACCAGCTTTACCCAATTTGGTGATCAAACTGAAGTAGAAGTTCCAATTGGACTGGAAGCTATTCCCAATTTTCTGGACTTCCCGACCATCTCCGAAGAAGTAACCCTGGAAGAGTCCCAGGCAATTACGCTGGAGCAGGCGATCGCACTGGCTGAGCGCAATAATCCCGAACTAGAGGCCGCCCGATTAGCACTGGATCGTCAATTTGCTGTCCTCCGTGAACAACAGGCGGCTCTCTATCCTCGTCTATCCCTCGGTGGCGATCTGACCTTGCAAGAAGGGCAAGAGCAACAGCAAATTTCAAGAATCGATCCCTTCACGGGGGACGTAGAGTTCGATGAAGTCGGAGATGATGTTGATGTCATCCTGGGTGGGACAGTGCGAATTGATTATGACGTATTTACCTCAGGGCGGCGCGATGCCTTGATTGACGCCGCTGAAGGCCAACTTGAATTTCAGGAATTACAAATTGAAGCATTTTTGGCGGAGTTGGAACTTAGTGTTGCCCAAAGTTACTACGGGTTGCAGGAAGCTGATGAGCGTCTTCGTATTTTCCGTGATTCGTTAGCGCAGGCCGAGCAAAACCTGCAAGATGCCGAAGCGCTGGAACGAGCCGGAGTTGGGACTCGCTTTGATGTTTTACAAGCCGAAGTCGAAGTGGCCAACCGCCAACAGGATTTAATTAATGCATTGCGGGATCAGGCCGTTGCCCGTCGGCAACTGGCACAATTGCTTTCGATTCCGCCTACCATTAACCTGACAGCAGCCGATCCGATTGCTGTGGAAGAAGCGTGGCCGCTTTCCCTTGAAGAAAGTATTGTACGAGCCTACCGAAACCGAGCTGAGTTAGAACAGCGGTTGCTAGAACGGGAGATTAGTGACGATCAACGACGAGCGGCGATCGCCCAGTATGGCCCCCAACTGTCAGCCTTTGCCCAATACAGTGCCCAAAATCTGCTCAACGACGAAGACAACGACTTCATTGACGATTATCGGATTGGACTGGAACTGAGCCTGAACTTGTTTGATGGAGGAGCATCGCGAGCCCAGGCTAGACAGCAAGAAGTCAACACGCAAATTGCAGAAGCCGAATTCGCAAATGCTCGCGATACTATCCGTTTCCAGGTCGAGCAAGCCTATCTCAGCCTGGTTGCGAACGACACAAATATTGAGACCACGAGTCTCAATGTAGAACGCGCCACCGAGTCCCTTCGGCTAGCGCGGTTACGATTTCAGGCAGGGGTGGGAACGCAGAGTGATGTGCTAAGAGCGCAGGCAGAGCTGACCCAAGCAGAGGTTGATCGCCTTGAGGCCATCCTTGGCTATAACGGGTCACTCGCAGAGCTACGTCGCGCTGTTAGTAACTGGCCTGATGACGAGCTTCAAGATGTTCCATAAGCTCAAAGCCATCCCGCAAAAATCAAAGCCAACTTGATTTTTGAGCATTGGTGATTCTGGGTCTGGGAAATTCCTATGAATCGAAACCAAGTGTCGATTCATAGGAATTCTAGCAACGCCAATTTTTGAAAGCCTTATACGGTTCAGCTTTTTAAGGATGATTGGGTTGATTAGCCATCACCATTAAGGAGAATTCTGGAAAAGAAGTCACCTTTTAAGCCTTTGTCCTTCGACTGCGCTCAGGACACGCAACAACGAGCTGGCTGAGCGTAGCCGAAGCCAGCGGGTATATCCTTTCCGAGAAATCACCTGAGATTAGCAAACGCTATCGAGTGGTCATTCCCGCGAATGCGGGCATCCAAAAAGGTTACATACTCTGACCAATAGACATTTGATGAGCGCCCATTTTCATGGGTAGGACGGAACTCTAATCTCTGGTTCTAGCTGGTTCTAGCTGGTTCTGGCTATACCTCAGCGCGTAGGGTTGCATAGGAAAGGCCGTGCAAGAAAAAGCGACCGCCAGAAGCAATCGCTTGCTCTGGCGGCCAGCTTGTTGATGGCTGTTGTCTCTCAGAAGGTGCAGGTCAGGATAGCGACCAGCTTATCCCGCCTGCAACCCAACGCTCAGGATTAAACCGAGGGGTAAACCTGCAGCAGCACTTCGGAGATATAGCCGTAACCCAGAACGAACTGGCTGCACTCGTTATTGACAGGGCCAACTTCGACGGTGGCAGACACTTCATACAGGCCAGGATTCATGCGGACGTCCTCGGGGATAGCTTCCAGGCTAGCAACATAGCTGAACTCCCCTTTGGTCGTTTCAAACGACGTAGACAGGTCAAACTCGCTTGCCTTGCGGCCTTGACCCTCAAAGTGCCAGTTGACCGTTACGATTGTGCCGAGGCACATCAGCAGCGCGGAAAGAGGGCTCTTGTTGAAGTCAATGGTCAAGCTAGCCACAAATTTTTCGTCTGCTGCGATGATGTAGTCAGACTGGTCAGGAGCTACAATCACTGGAGGAACAGGCAATCCGGCTGTACCCAGAACGCTCAGCTTGCTCAGCTTGAACCAAACCGGTCCCAGGATATTGCGGGAGTAGGTTTCGGTTTCAGTGTACTGAGGGGGTTGAGCTTTTGCAGCTGCCATCATGGCCGGACTTTCAGTTGCGATCGTCATTTCGTTATGTCCTCATTCGGTGAACAGTGTTTGGCCGGCAAGCTGTGATAAGCACCTCATCGTGGGGTTCGATGGGTTCTCTTGGCTTGTCAACTGAATCTACTATCGCAACGCTTTCTTCTCTTCCGCAGTCCCCAGCATGGGTACTCTTCACATCCAAGCTTTCTCGCAGGACTTAGGGGCTGGCATCAGTTAAGTGTCAATACTCTTCCGCACAAGGGTTTACAGCCCCTAGCTTGTGTTTTTGGGGCGAGCGCGTAAACACTTATCCTGCAAGACTTCTGCAATCAATTGACGACGCGCCCTCCACCTTGGGTACGAAAATCCAAAGGAATTTGATGATTTTGAGGGTATAGAGCGCCTCAAAAATCATCAAATTGCGTATTATGCCTCAATCTGGGGATGGGGATGGGGATGGCGTCTACTCTCGCACACGAACAGCAGTGCCCGTGCCTGTAATCAGCAGCAATACACCAGATTCGTCAATGTTGATCGTTCCTGTTGTGACTTGAATACCAATGACGGCGTTGGCTCCCAAACGCGTGGCGCGACGCTCAAGCTCAGCGATCGCCTCCTGCTGCCCCTGCTCAAACACCCGCTCATAGCTAGCCGTTCGTCCGCCAATGATGTCGCGAATTCCGGCGAAAAAATCCCGCAGCGCATTGCTGCCATAAACCACCTCTGCTGTGACGACGCCGAGATAGCTCTCGATAGTGCCCTCCTGAAGGACATCAGTTGTGGTTAAAATCATAGGTTGGTATTGGTAAGGTGCTAACGACACACAACGTTACTCTGGACACTGACTTGTGCATAGACTTGTGCATACGTTAAGACGCAGGACGAGACGGTTACGTTCTCCAATACTGGCCACCTAGGCCGATCACCTGCGTCAATGAGCGATGATTGTGATTCGCTCTCGATTGTCCCGCCAATTCTGACCGGAGCGGTGACTTATTCGAGAGAATTTACAGAACGCGTGGGGGCGATCGCCTCCGCCAATCGGCTCATCCTCACAGAAGTCATGTCCGAGACACATATCTGAGAGATAGTAGCAATGTGACATTGGAGGTAAAGAACATTTTGCTGAAGCGACGGATCAATCGACGGGTAAACCTCACCCTGACACTACTGGCGTTGGGGGGAACAGTCATGCTGCCATTCTCATCCTCAGCGATGGAATCGCAGCGCCTGCAAGCACCTTCCCCTGCCCCACACCTGGCGCAGGCATCCAGCGACCGCGAAACCACTCAACAGGTGAATGACTTGCTGGATAGAGGACGCGAACTGGTAGAAGCCCGCAACTTCAGCGAAGCGGTGGGGATTTATGAACAAGCTGCTGCCTTAGAGCCAGATAATGCGCGCATCTACTCGGCCATTGGCTTTGCCCAAGCCAACCAGCGGAATTTCGCAGAGGCCGCCACGGCCTATCGGCAGGCGATCGCCCTGGAAGACGACAACGCCGATTTCTACATGGCTCTTGCCTTTAGCCTCGCCAATTTGGAAGATTACGCGGGCGCTGCCGACGCCTACCGCCAAGCCACACAAGTCGCATCCGATATCAATGCCTACATCGGCTTGGGGGTTGTGCTAGCACGGCAGGGCGACTACGAAGGATCCCTGCAAGCCTATCAGAGTGCCAGTGCCTTGGAGCCAGACAATGCCACGATTCAAGAGTCGATTGGTGCCGTTCTCATCCAGGAGGAGCGCTATCCCGAGGCGATCGCTGCTCTCCAAGAAGCTGCCCGCATGGATCCAAGCAGCGGCAGCATCCAAGTCAATCTGGGGGTGGCGCTGCTGAATTCGGGTAACACGCGCGAGGGGCTAGATGCCTTCAAGCGAGCGGCCGAACTAGAGCCCCGAAATGGCAGAATATTTTTGCAAATTGGTGATGTTTATCGGGCGCAAGAGAACTTAGAGCAGGCACAAGCGTATTATCAACAGGCAGTGCAGGTTGAACCGAGCTTACCCGAAACCCAGGAAGCACTGGGCAGCATCCTGTTGGAGCAGGGTGAATATCTATCGGCGATTTTAACCTTCCGCCGCTGGTTAGAAATCGTTCCTGATAACCCCGATGCCCATTTCCAACTGGGCTTAGCGCTGGATGGGCGCGAACGACGGTCGGAGGCGATCGCTGAGCTCGAAGTCGCTCGTACCCTTTATGAGCAGCAGGGGGATGCTGAAGGCGTTGCCCGAGTCGACGAAGTGCTCGAAGATTGGGATTGAGCCATTGCTGCAACGCCGTATGAATGAAACACCGTTTCATTCATACGGCTCCTCTTGACAGCCCCAGAAACAACAACGCCAGGTTCGACGAGCTCAACACAATCCGGCGGCGCGGCCTCCAGATATTCCTGGCTTGAAAATTGGCATCGCCAGGTAGAGTAAGCGTTTGTCCGATCTCAGCGATAGTTCTACCCATCAAACTTCGAACGAGCGTGGTATGCTGGAGGTGACCTGGATCCATGCGGCTTCGACGCCCAAATCTTGTCAGGACCGGAAGGTAGCAGCAACACGGGATGCTTGTGGCAGGCGTGGTCTCCGGGTCTCTTTGTATTTAAACGCCATACATACAACCCTTCAACAAATTTCGGCAGCATTGCCAACTCAGGGAGCACCTTCTTTCGAGAAGGATAGCGATATTTTTTCTCTGAAAAAATTATTCCAAATCTCTGAAGCCAGGACAGACGAAGAAACAAGTAAATTTGTTAGCGATCGCCGCCTTCAACCTCCACCGCTTCACAACACCTCGTGGACATAGGCAGAAAGCGGACTAGCAGTATTGGAATCGCTATCTAGGGAAGTGCATTTCAGCCCTGATTGTTTCGGTTTTCCAGAATGGACAGCCTGTTCATTTACTAAAAAGATTGCCTATCCTAAGTAGTGGATGTAGGCAACGGTAGATAGAACGAAAGGGATATTGTCCGCTCAAGCGTTTGAGAGCCTAGCCCCGCATCTACACATGGCCAAAATTTCCCTGTTGAATTAAATTTTAATCGGATACTGAGAGGCCGCTGGTTTCACTTCTCTCCTACCAATATCGGTTTGGAGGATGTGAATCCTGAAACTGCTGCGGTGTGGGCAAGCTTAAAAACTAAGCTGTATCTCCTATCCCGTCTGAGCTATAGAGCCCTGTGAAAATCCGTTTGTAATGAACTGTTTATTGCGGAGGAGTAAAGAGGACGATGGCAAAATTTGGGGATCTCGTCCAAAAAGCATTCTACCTAGGGGTTGGATTGGCGTCTTATGCTGGCGAAAAAGCTGGCGAAACGCTTGTAGAACTGCGTGCCCAAGCCCAAAAGCTTGCTGATGAATTGGTGGCAAAAGGGGAAATAACGGCAGAGGAAGCCAAGCGTATGGTGGACGACATGGTGATTCAGGCGCAGCAAACCCAAGCTGCGTCGTCGGGCGATGCCCCAGCTGAACCCCGACGCATCGAGATCTTGGAAGACGACGATTCCAGCGCAACGGACACCCGTGAAACCCCTACAACAGATACTCCACCCTCTCAGGCTGACGCGTTGCGGAGCCAGGTGGAAGACTTGCAAGCAGAACTACGCCGCCTGCGTAACGATTCATGATGGTGATAGGGATGCACACTTTTTGGGCGATCGCACTGGGCTAAGCGCTGAAATACGCGCACAGCATGCACTGTATTGAGAAGCACCGTAACCAACACTAATGGATAACTGGCAAAGAGAGTGGACCTTGATGTTTGAAACTGTAACGCGCGATATCGAACGTTTTTTTGGAGATGTTGCTCAAGGCGTCGATGAGGCTGCAGACTCGGTTTTAGACTTCTCTGAAACGTTGATCACGAAGTTGGATGAGACCGTCGGGCCAACCCTCAACGAGTTGGATCAGGAAATGGAAGGCTGGATGGAACCTTTCTTTGAGTTGTTAGAGACGCTCGAAATTTCCCTTATGGATACGACATCGCCCATCAGCCAAACTGTTGATCCCATGATGAATGAGCATAAAGCCTGCGTAGGCTGCCGCCACTATCATGGACAAAGCTATAACGGGGTGATGTTTGTCTGCGGCATGCATCCCTACGGCTGGGATGACGAAAATTGTCCCGATTGGGAATCCACTTGGGGAGATGAACAACCGCGCGATCACCTATGAAATTTTTTTATAGCGACATATCCGCACCGCCCCCCCCGCTCTCTTTTTGAAGAGAGGCTAACTCAGTAGGCCTCTCCTAAAACATATGAGTGGCTTTTCGAGTCTGGATTTGGCATACCCCCCCATACTCCTAACACGCCTTCCCAAAAATGCTCAAAACCCCCAGCGATGCGGGGGCTTTGAGCATTTTGAGCAGTGCCAGCATTCGTATAAGGAGCTTATTCAGGCAACGGGTAGGCCTCGTGCTGAAGAATTTGCTGTAGTTGGGTGTAACGGATAGACGCTGGGGATTCGTCTTCACCCATTTCCTCTTGAGCCAAATCATTCAGTAAGCTAAGCCACGTTGTATCCGAAGATTCGGCGATCGCCTGAGCCAGGGCGTCATACCAAAGTCCTTGCTCCGCCAATTGCACAGCACCCATCGTTCCATCCACACCCGCCCCTTCTGGTGCAACAACATCCAAAAAGGCTTCAATATCAATGGTGCTCGACAGGAGGTTTGGGTCGCAGATTAGAAACACTTGCCAGAGATAGCGTTGTCCTGCCTGTAACGCAGGCTCACTAGCAGGCAGCGTGTAGTTCATTACGCGAGTGTTGCTGGTCAATGTCGCACTGTGTATTAACTGGAATTCGTCATTCGCTTCCAACTTATACAGATTGAATTCGATAGGAAAAGGCTCCTCATCGGGCACGTACCAGGCAAAGGTGGGATAGGAAGATGTTGTCCTACCCACATGAATTTCAGGTGCTAGGGGTGTCAGAGGAACACCATTCATGGCGGTGCAACTGCCACGAATACCCCCAGACGTGCTAGGACCTTCAGGACGCGAACAGTTCTGGCAGGTATAGCCCGCTAGCAAAAAGGATGATGGCAAATCTAACGTGAACCCTGGCAGTGCAAGGGGGATTGTAGACAGCAAAATCCCGATAGACCCACTGAGTAGATACAAAAGGGGGCGGCGTAGAAAAGCGTAGAAGAGTCTCTGAAGAAATGTCATAGGGCATGTGGGGTCTAAAACACGCTTTAAGCATACAGACCACCAAGCGTTTATTCCAGAACAAAATCGGCGAGGTTTCATGGAGAAAAGCATCAATAGGCTTGCCGTTTTCGGCAAGCTGTCTCTTTACCAGATATCCATGTTTTCTCTTGCGCAGATATCAACATCCTCAGAATTTCGCTGCGGCATGAGTGCGCTGAAGCGATCGCCATGAAAGTAACGATATTGCGCCGCGCTTTACGTCCCCGATTAAATGGTCTGACAATTTGTTGGAATGCAGCTGCTCAAACCCGCCTTTACGACTGCGGTGACGGTTTCTTTACCGAACCCTTGTCTCCAAAATTGGTTGTGAATCACATATCCTAAATTCGCCCACTGAAAGGCATTCCGCTGAATCGTCGGTAAATCGATTTTGCCAAGATGCTGGTTCGTTTGTTTATGATAGGACTTACGCAGCGACCATCCTGAGTGAAGGGTGCTTGAGTTGCTGACAGAGATAGTGGTCGAGTAGGCCGTGCTTGAGTTGGTAAATTGTTTGCCCCATCTGGTGAGCTAATTCATTG
>JBCBSJ010000051.1:0-26683 GCA_039819245.1 Cyanobacteria bacterium J06638_20 | reverse complement strand
ATTCATTGCGCTTGCTGAGTTCCGCTTTCGAGTCACGGTTTTCAGCTTATACATAAGGGATTACGGATGTCGCTGCAATTTGGATCAAAATTCGAGGGTGGGTTGCAAAGTCTGGTGAAGAGGAGCTGTTCCTACGCTTTGCCTCTCGGCAAAGCAGCCGTCTCGAAAGCTATCCAGAGAGGGTAATCGCAAGGGAGGGCGATCGCAAGAGAGGGCGATCGCAAAAGAAGCGACAATACCACCCATCACACTGCCCCAACGTATGCCATTTTTTTGACTACAGGACAGAAAATAAAATCCAATTATTCTTCACAAGGCTTACGCAGTTTGATGGTTTTCGTATCCAATGCGTAAGTTCTACTTTAGAACCTTGGCAGCACAAGGGATTCAAAGAAATGATCGGCAACGAATTTTCAAAGAGCTGAGATTAGCTCATTAAAAAAAATAGAAAGATTTTCAAAAAATTTGATCCAATTGACTTCGAGCTGCGTATGAACGGGTGAATGCGCAAGGCGTGCTCGGCGAAGAAAAAAAGCTCAGAAAATAATTCGAGCATTTTGATTTTCTTTCAATATTTCTGAGTGGAGGATTCAGAACTGGCTGAGCTGGGTCGATAGGTTCAAATGGATGAATTTCTTGTTGTTCAGTTAGAGCTAATGTTGTAGATCACCAGCCCCTCTGGGATAGATGCTGACCTTAAGGACTAGCTGGAAACTCAATTTATCCAGTCATTGAGCGAGTTATCGATCAAAAAATCTATCTTTTTATGCAGATTTATAAGGAACCTTAGCTGCCCAAATCAAGAAGGGCTGCTCGTTTTCTCTGCACATTTTTTAAGATAGACCATCCTCTCGACCAAAGTATTGAAGAAATCAAGGAGTCAGGTTTCTGCCGACTTCATTGCTACTCGACTGTGCTTTTTAGTTGTGATTTCAGTCGGTTTTCAGTCTGATTCTGCGCTGATATTTTGCCTTTCGCAAATGTACTGAACTTGTCTATCTAACAACCAAAACGTAGTAAAGAGGTATCCATCATGGACGAGGAAAATATGATGCAGGTTATTGAGGTGACAGAGGCCACACAATTGGTGTTTGCCGGAAGTGGAGATTCTGTCATCAATGCTGTGGATAGTGACGGCTCCAATCGTGTGGATGCAGGCTCTGGCAATGACACGGTGTTGACCGGAGCGGGCGATCGCATTTTCGGCGGAGCGGGAGACGATCGCTTCTTCGTTCAAACGGGTGGCAATAACCGCATCACTGGAGGCGTAGGAGCCGATCAGTTTTGGATTGCCAACAACGGTACGGTGCCAGTCACTCCTAACCGCATCACAGACTTTACCCCAGGCGAAGATGTTCTGGGTCTAGAAGGCTTTGGGACGGATTTTGCAGCGGTGGCGATCGTGCAACAGGGGGCCAACACAGCGATTTCAGTAAATGGGCAAGCCCTGGCTATTCTGGAAGGTGTGGTGGCAAGCGACCTCTCCGAGGCCAACTTTGCCCTGGTCGATGAAGGCGCAAATGGGGAACCGGATCTGGCAGCTCTCCCTGATGCAACCCCGGCTCCGGCATTTGATACCCTCACCGGAATTCCGTTTGAGGTCACAGGACAGGCGCAGCAGTTCGCATTTGGCTCTGCAGACGATTTGATTGATGCATCCGGAGATGCAGGTGCCAATCTGCTTCGAGGACGCTTCGGTAACGACACCTTCGTGCTGGGAAGCCGCGATCGCATTGTCGGTGGCGGTGGCGACGATCGCTTCTTTGCTTCATCGGGTGGCAATAACCGGATTGCAGGGAATGCAGGCTCGGATCAATTCTGGATTGCCGTTGGCGAGGCGCCGAATCAACGCAATATCATTCGCGACTTTACCGATGGGCAAGATGTCCTCGGCATTGCAGGCTTGGGCATCACGTTCAATGACCTGGCTATTCGGCAACTCGACGGCAACCGTACCCGTATTGGCCTGAACGGGAGCGTGTTGGCTATTCTCCAAAACACAGATGCTAGTGCCCTGGCAGCTGCAGACTTTGCCATTGTTTGATGCGCTTGCCGCAGTTTTTCTAACGGTTAAAGTTTGTGTCGCACCGCATAGGTCGGTGCCACATATCTATGTCAGCCTATGCCAGATAAAACTACCAAATAGATAAGGGCGATCGCGCCAGAGCCTAGCTCATCCGACTCATGGGTGAGGTGCTCGGCAAAGCGATCGCCCTTGTCGCTTTAAGCCTTGTTGCTTTAGAAAGGCTTGATACCTAATCCTCTGAAACTACATCAAAGTTCCATGCAGTCGTAAGTAGGAAGGCTTAATCATTTATAAGATGATGTGGTTTCTTCATGATAGTCAGAAGCCTTGACTGACAGTAGTTGTAGATACTCTGCCCATCTTGCATTTGATTCGTCCCACCTACTTATCAATCCTCGCGAAAACGCTGGAGCAGCGTCGGCAAGTAGTCAAACCCATCAACCCCAATCTGGGCAATTAAATCGCCCCGGCGCTGCTTGAGTTGGCGATCAAACGCATCTGCGCCCAGTTGCCCTTGCACAATGGCCAGTAGGGCTGCTGCCTGTCGCCAGGTCGTATTGCCTCGCTGCTCCAGCACATACATAGCCAGCGCGCCATGATAAAGCGTGCCATCAATATCCTGGAGGGCATAGCAGGCTTCACCGAGGTAGGCATGGGCAATGCCCTGGCGATCGCGATCGCCCATCTTCTGCCATGCCAGCAAACCCCGCTCCAGAACCGGACGGGCTTCGTTGGGGCGATCGAGCAGCATGGAGGCCACCCCTAACCCTAGGGAAATCAACGCCTGACTGGGTAAGTCGGAGAATTGGAATTTCTCAAACATGCCCTGAGCCGCATTGAGGTTGGCAAGGGCACTTTCCAAGGTTTCTGCGGTTACCGCCGTTGGCTGGTGCCGCTGTGTCATCACTTCGCCGTAGCCTAGGCTCACCAGGGCATTGGCTTCTCCCAGGCGATCGCCTTCTTGCCGAGACAGAATCAGTGCCAGTCTGGCTGGAGCCATGGCTTGCTCATAGTTGTTGCTATCGATCTGCAGCCGACTCAGGTGGTTGAGGTTGGCTACCTCGCAGCGGCGATCGCCCGCTTGCCGCGCCAGTTCCAACGCTTGCTCGTGGAGGGCGATCGCCTCCCGCGCCTGCCCCAGTAATCGCTGAGAATAGGCCAAAACCGTGAGGATCCGCGCCTTTTCCTGCACATTCTCCACACTCTTGAGGGGTTGGTCGAGATAGGTCAGGCTTTGGCGGAATCCCGTTCCTGAAAAAGAAGCAAACACGCCGCCGTACAGCGGGAAATTATCCCGTTGGGCAAAGGTGCGTAGAATTTGGAGCGCAATTTGAAACGAGGCTTGGGCAAAGGCGAGACGATTCTCCCGCCGCTCTTCCGCCGAATCCCCCGCTGCTGCCTCTAGCTGGTGAAAGCCCTGGCTCAACTCACTCCAGATCACCGCAAAGCTCATGAAAGTTGCACTCGACAGGTTCCGTCCCGCTTGGATGTTGAGAGGCTGGTTGTCAAACCAATTCACCAGTCCGCCCTGCAAACCCCGCAACACGACCGCCAGTTCGACCCAATCGCTGTAATCCAATCCGTCCCAATCGGTTACCGCCTCAGACGCGGGTTTGTTCGCGGCCTGTACAGAGAAGAAATGGGTGAGAAACGGACGCGGCACCTTTTGTGACCAGAGCTTCCAAGGCCCAACCTGGGTTTGCGCTTCGGCGCCAAAGCCAACGGAGCGGTTGGTTTCGTAAATCCAACTGACGATGTGGCTTTCGAGGGTTTGAAAAGATCGAATGCCATGCTCCAACCCCGATGCAAACTGGCAGAGAATGGCAGCTTCGGTGGTCTCAGAGGCTTGGTCGGCGTTTTGCCGCAGAGCCCGAGCAAGCTGGCGCAAATGGCTCTGGTTGAAGGCAATGTTTTGGTTCGGGTCAAGGGCTTGGGTCAAGACAGTGAGGCGATCGCTCGGCTCTGCCCGCAGGATTTGTTGCACCGCTGAGGTACAAGCATCCGTCGCCTGCCGTTGCTTTTGTCCGCGCTCCCAAGCACTTTTCAGCTTTTTCAGCGCCCGCAGCTTGCGGGTAGCCTTGGCCTGCTTCAGTTCGTCCTCTTCCTGATCGACGGTAGCTTTCAGAGATGCCATCCTGCTTTCCAGGTTGCGCTCAAATAACTCCCCGGTGCCCGCTTCGATACGATCGCTCAGTAATCGCTCTAACTGCCCCTCCGACTGAATCTTGCCCGCCAGGGTATCGGCTATCACTTGATCCAGAAAGTCGGCATAGCGATCGCTCATCGGTCCATTCCTTCAACCAAACATCACCCCCGTATTCTACAAATCCTGGCAAATCCCGACGAGGAATACATATTGCGAGTTTTGAACATTGCGTTATGTATCGCCTTACGCATTGAGAACAGGATCAATTATTTCCTGAAAACCATGCAGCGTATGGCTTTCAGGAAATGATTGGGTTCTACTTGAGAGCGTAGCGCTATATCGCTTGACATACAGGCAGGCCTAATCTTCAACGGAGCGCAACAACATACGACCTGCCCCTTCGCTAATTGCCCCTGTCCTCATCAGGTCTTCGATCGTGTCCTGTTGGCTGTATTGAGCAATTCGCTCTGTGATCTGAGTCTGCAACGCAAGGAGAGAGGCTGTTTCCAATTGCATCGACTTTTGCTGAGCCGCCTCATGCCATTGTTGATATTGAGTGATGCAAGGTTGCAAGAGATGGGCATCCAAACCACTATCTTCAAAAAGGGTTTGGAGCCGGGGGGGAACCGTCTTTGTGGCATAGGCCATAATTCCCCAAAATTGACAGGTGTTGAATTGGGTTTGCGATCGCAACCTCTCTACCCAATCCTGCTGTGGCATCCATGTTTCCCCTAGCTTGAGTTTGAGAGCCGCCACACGCGCTTCAAAAATGCGTTGAGTCGGTTGTGGGGGTGGTAGTTCTCCCACCGCTATGGCATCTTGCCGAAGGTTCACCGTGAGGTTGAACTGCGATAGAAATGGTTCACTCATAAAACCCGTGTCATATATGACTTGATAGACACGTTGTTCCAACTTGAGCGCAATTGCCCAAATCCACTCCTGCCGGGTTGCTTCGTCGGCATCGTCATAGAGCTGACGTAACGACTGACGCGTCTGCTCCAGAGCAACCCGGCGGTTTTGGCGATAGGTTGCCAAGACTTCGGGTTGGGGATTTGGCAAGGTGGTTTCGATCAGCGGCAATTGTTCCAGGGCGTAGCGCTGAGAAAAATTGCGCACTAGGGCTTGGTTGAGACGCTCAAATAGCGGCGGTAAATCGAGCCCAAGGGTTTTGAGCAACGCTGCGATCGTTGTCCCTGGGAGCAGCAGGGTAAAGATGACCACACCCAGTGTCAGCATCAGGATCAAATCGCGATTGGGAAAATCGGGATCAAAACTGAGCGCCAAGGCTAAACAGACGGCACCGCGTAACCCGCCCCAAAAACTTACCAGTTGATAGGAGAATGAGACGGCATTTGTGGGTTGCAAGTAATTGATCAGCGCCGTTAACCCAAACACCACGATCGCCCGAGCGACCAAAATAGCGACCAGGGTCAACCCGATGGCTCCCAGCAAATCTTGGGTCTGCTTGACCTGGACGAAGAACTGTAGCCCCGAGACCGTCAGCCCCATCAACAAAAAAATCAAGCTATTGGCCAGAAAGGCCAGATATTCCCAAAACTCAGCAACAAAGACCCGCGCCGCAGGTTTCAGGTTATTGGTCTTGTACCAACCCAGAACGATACCGGCACTAACAATGGCAATGACGCCCGAGACATGCACCACTTCTTCCGCAACTAAGAACGTCCCATAGGCCACGATGGTTGTGAGGGTTGCTAGTACCAAGGAATTATCGCGACTGAGGGAGATGGGCGTCTGCATCAGGAAGCCCACGACTCCTCCCACGACAATGCCCCCGGCAAAGCTGATGAGAAAAGCCAGAACCCCTTGTTGTAATGCCGGAAGCCCAAACGTTTGCCCAGTAGCAATAACACCCAGAATGATGTTGAAGGTCACAATCGCGGTGGCATCGTTAAATAGGCTTTCGCCCTCAACCAAGATTCCCAGCCGCTTCGGGGCACCCAGTTCCTTGAACAAGGCAATCACGGCCACTGGATCGGTGGCGGAGATCAGGCTACCGAACAGGAGAGCCTGGGGAAGAGTCAGAGCCGTGCCCCAGCTCAAAATAAAGCCCACGATCGCCGTGGAAATCAGCAAACCTGGTGCCGCCAGGGTCAAGATCGGGGTGAGGTTGCGCAGCAATAAACGGCTATCTAGATTCAACGCGGACTCAAAGATCAACGGTGGCACAAAGACAAACAGGATCAGATCGTGGGAGAGGGTTAGCGTCTGTAGGAATTCAAGGCTTTCAACATGTTCCCCTAGCCAACCCAGACCGATTCCCAGGAGAACCAAAGCAACGGTGTAAGGAAATTTCAGCCGTCTGAGGGCGATCGCACTCAAGCATGCCACCGTCAGCAGGATCAAAATATCAAGCTCGGTGACTAGTAAAGGAGAATGAATCATCTAGAGCAGATCTTTGGGTAGGTTGAAGTCGCCGATACGGATTATGCCCCTGAGGTTAGCAACTCGAACACATCAGATGGTGCCGCCAGATACCGACGCATCACAATCACAAATTTCGGCGGCGATCGCCCCTTGCGTCTCCACCTGTGGCCTTACGGGGAGTACTAGTTGATCCCCATCAACCAAAATCCCATAGCAATCTCTCATGCCAACTTAATTAACCCCAGAAATCGGAAAATCTTGTGGTTGAGTTGTTTCAACCTCGTTTCTGATCGCCTCTTGGTGGTTACTGGTGTAGTGATGGGCCAACATCATTTTTTGAGGTGACAAATTCCCAGGGTTTGCCTACATGGAGATAGACGAGATCACTCGTTGCAATTCGCGGGACTAGCATTGTTGGATGCGTCAAGATCCAGTGACGATTAAGTTGGCCAATCATAGCATTGCCCTTATCACTTGCATTCAAGGAGTCTTTAAGAAAGGGTTATAGACGAAACCCGCATAGGCTCAACCCGCTATTCTCTAAAATACGTTCAGACTTGGCAACGAGTTGTCTTTTAATCGCTTTGGACAAACTTCTGCGTAACCTTTTCACATTTAGGAGATGTTCATGGAAATCGATCGCCCCAACGCTAAGCCTCTCTCTCCGGAAGATTTAGCCCATCTTCAAACGCTGAAGTCTACGGTTGAAAAGGCGCTGGACGATGGAACATTTTCAAGCGCTGAGATCGATCGCATCAAGTCTATCATCTGGGCAGATGGCACCATTACCTATGAAGAGCTACGCACTATCCATGAAACGATTGAAGCTGTGATGGGGGATACTCCCCCTGGAATAGAGTGGCTTAGAACTGCGGGTTGAGTTTGCCTGAATTCTTATTGTATTGTCTGAATGACTATGGGAATGCGCTCTAAGGAACTTGCAGGGAGGTTAAGGGAGTCTGTTGTTAGGATTGATGACTTCTCTCTTCAGAATTAATCCAAGTTACTCTGCACTCTCTGCGTTCAATCGCTCAGCATTCAATTTGCTCAATAGTCGGGATGGTTCTGAAATGAGCATCTCCTAAAAAGAGCTGCTTTCAACCCAATCCAGTTGAGTTTTATATCCCAATGCAACCCCCGGCTCAATTCCATACACAAAAATATCGGCAGTTGCTGCTAGTGCTAACACTAACTTTGGTTATTTCGCCATTTCTCCAGGTAGGAATTGGCAGTATTTTGTCTGCAGCTCTGTTACTGTACACCATTATTCTCATCATCAAGAGTTTTCGGTTGCCGAGAACTTGGGTGTCTATTTACATGGCGATCGCCCTCACAGCCTTTGGTCTACAATCCAGTGCCAGTCTGGGATGGACACCCACCTTCAACCAATCCTTAGGGGTGATTGCCCAAGCCATCTTTGCCCTCTATCTCGGCGTTGCTGCCTACTGGATTGGACGCGACATTTTTACCGAACCCGAGGTGACTGGAGACACGGTTAGGGGAGGCATCAGCGTTTATCTCTTACTTGGGTTTGTCTGGGCTTTGTTTTACGGCATTATCGAAACCCTCGACACCCATGCCTTCTCCCAACCATTACTGAACCAGGGCACATATCTCAAAACCCTATATTTCAGCTTTACAACGCTTACAACTTTGGGCTACGGCGATGTGATCCCGGTAAGTGAACCCGCTCAAGTGCTGACCAATATGGAAGCGATTATCGGTCAGATGTACTCAACCGTATTTATTGCCATTTTGGTCGGCGGCTATCTTGCAAGACGCTCCGAAGAATAAGAATTGGGGTTTCTGCAGGCTCTCACTCAGACTTTTCGGTTTTTATCTGGAGCTAATTCTAAATCACCTAAGCAAGGCTAAAAATTAGGTAGATAACCCTTCAAAAATCCTTAAACGAACCTAAAGAAAATCTTGCGAGAGATGAATAGCCTCTTACCTTACGGGTACCTTATGGATGCAATGCTTCTTTCTCTATAAGTGCAATGCCCTCCGAAAACATCAATCCCGATCTACCTGTCAATCAAACGAACGCACCACTGGCACCCGCAGAACGACCCGAAGAATCTCAGGGCAAAGACGCCCAACCGGGCGGGGCGCCTTTGCCCGTGCGTCCCCTTCCTTTCATCGATTCTCGTAAACCCCAAAAGTCTTTCTGGCCAGCTGTTGTCCTGGCAATGTTGGTGATCACTGGACTCGTTGGTTGGAGGCTCTACCGCAGCTTCACCACCGCCTCTAGTTCTTCCACCGAAGAAACAGCCGAGCAAGCCCGCCTACCGGTACGGGTGGTGCAAGCCCAAGCCGAGCAGATTCAGGGATGGATCTTTGATGAAGGGGGCGTTGGTCCCGTGCGACGGCGTATCCTCAACTTCCAGGCCAGCGGCGACATCACCTATGTGGCGAAGGTCAATGGAGTAGAGCTGCGGGAAGGAGATGCCGTCACAAGCGGACAGCTCCTAGCCACCATTGATAACCGCCGACAGGTTTCTAGCATTGAGACCGCACAGGCCGATATTGCGGTATCGGTGGGTCAGCAAAATCAAGCTCAAGCCGCTTTGCTACAAGCTCAAGCTGGTTTAGAAAGCGCCGAGTCTGACTTGGCCTTGGCTCAAACTGAGCTGGAGCGATACCAAATGCTTTTTGAAGAGGGCGCCGTGCCGGAAGCGGATCGCGATGTTGCCAGCAACAGAGTGGATCAAGCCGAAGCGGCTGTGAGAACAGCCCAGCAGGATATCCGTTCTGCGGAATTTGAAGTACGCTCTGCAAATGCGCAAATCGGCGCGTCCGAGGCTCGGTTGGATGAAACTGCCGTTAATTTCGAAGACACCCAACTGGTATCGCCCATTGATGGGATTGTGGCCTATATCAACATTCGCGAAGGGGAATATTGGGACTCACAATATTTGGATAGAAGTAGCGCCCAGCGCGTGATTGAGACGGCTCCCATTGTGGTGATGGATCCAGGAACCTTTGAAGTGGAGTTAGAAATCCAAGCCGATGCGGCAGCAGGAATCCGCTCAGGGCAACGCGCCTATGTGGTCTTGGAAGAGGAAGTGAGTGCCGCCCAGGCTGCAGGAGCTACCAGCCAAACCTTGCTAGACATAGCCAGAGACCGAGGAACTGAAGGGTCGGTTTTTTCCGTTAGTCCATCCCAAACCCCTGGAAGTCGAGGAACACAGGTTGTCGTTCGAAACCTACGAGACGTTGGCAATCTTAGAGTGGGTGGGCGAGTCTACGTCTGGATTGAAGTGGCATCTCAAAATAATGCCGTTGTTGTTCCCTTAGGTGCCTTGTTATCCAGGGATCAGCAAATGTATGCCTTTGTCGTCAATTCAGCCGATGGCACCGTCCAGCGTCGTCGCGTTACCCAAGGGATTGAAGGATTATCCGGCGTCGAAATTCTCTCAGGGGTTGAACCTGGCGAGCTCGTTGTCATCGAAGGCCAAAATCGTTTGGTTGATGGAACGCCCGTCGAGGTAATTAACCCGGAGACTGTTAATTAGGAGCAGACCCAGTGAAAACTGAAGATCCGAGTATCCAGGCTCAGTTACCTGATGTTGCTGCAGAAGCCCAAGGCTCTCAGGCTCCTGCCTGGATGGCATTCTTTTTTACCCGCCAGATTTTGGCCATTCTGCTCTGCTTCCTGTTATTGATGGGTGGCTTAATGGGCTACATCTCCATGGTCAAGGAAGGTGAGCCCGATATCCGCATCGCTCGTGCCACCATCACAACCACCTGGGGGGGAACTGATGCAGAAACGATCGAAAATCAAGTTACGGACAAACTTGAAGAGAACATCAAAAGCCTTCAAGGGTTAGATGACTTCACCAGCGCCACGTTTAACTCGTTTTCTATCATCAACGTCGCTTTCAAAGCCGAAGCCCCTGTCGCCGAGTCTATTCAGGAACTGCGCGGCAAGGTTGATGACGCTGAGTCTGAGCTACCGCCTGAATCCACGGGGCGAGAGAAACCCGACTTTCAACAGGTGTCTCAGCAAGATTCTCCGGTTCTCACCCTGGCTCTGACGGGGGAAGGGTTAGACGTTGCAATCCTTAGCAAGACAGCTGAAGCCTTACAGGAACGTTTGGAATCCGTCCAAAATGTTCGAGAAGTCGATCTCGCGGGTCAGCGCGAGGAAGTGATTCATGTCCAGATGATACCGAGTCGTCTGACCACCCTGGGAATTTCAGCGACCCAGGTGAGTAATGCGATTCAGGGCAGCAACACCGATTCCTCCTGGGATCTGGTGCGTGATGATGAAATTGGTGCCCAGGTTCGTCTGTATGGTCGGTTTCGCACCTTAGATGATCTGAGGAGTTTACCGGTTACTCGGCTCGATGATAGTCGCGTCGTTCGTCTATCCGAAGTCGCTGATGTCTACCAGGGGTTAGAGCGCGAAACCAAGCGAGCCTTTTTAAGTTGGCAGGGGAGTGAGTTTACGCCCTCCATCAATTTGGAAGTGGTCAAAGTTGCTGGGAGCGACACTATCCAGGTGGTTGAGGGTGCCTTGGCAGCGATGGAAGCCGCCCGCGAAGACCCGGAAATTTGGCCCTATGGTATGGACTACAAAGTCCTCAACAATGATGCCGATTCGATTCGAGACGAGCTCAATAATCTCGCCAGTAATGTCCTTCAAGCGTCTCTGTGTGTCTTTGCCATTTTGTTTATTGCCTTGACCTGGCGAGAGGCGCTGATTGCGGGATTAGCGATTCCCCTTACCTTTGCTGGGGTGATTTTTGTCCTCTGGATGCTGGGCTATACCCTCAACACCATGGTGATGGTCGGGATGATCCTCGCCTTGGGGCTCTTGGTGGATGTGTTCATTCTGATGCTCGAAGGCATCCATGATGGCATCTTTTCCCAGGGGTTAACCTTTTCTCAGGCCGCGATCGCAACGGTCAAAACCTATGCAGGGCCAGCATTTGCAGGACAATTGACGACGATTCTGGCGATGGCTCCGTTGATGGCGATCGCAGGCACCATGGGCAAGTTTATTCGCCTGATCCCGATCAGCGCGATTACCTGTTTGATCATGAGCTACATCATTGCTCTCTTGGTCGTCATTCCCCTCTCCAAATTCTTATTGGGCAATCCGCACGGTGGTGCCCATTCCCAAACCTTCGTCGATCGCCTCACCGAAGAAGCCTCGGAAAAGTTTGCGCAATGGAGTTTGCGGATCACAGTCCCCAGTCGTCGTGTGGCACGTCTGTGGACCGCCTGTACGATTGGTCTCTTTGTTTTCGCGATTCTTTTATTTGGTCAGCTCTCAGGCACACTTTTCCCCGATAGTGATGGGCTAAAGCTAAGCATCAACGTGGAACTGCCCCCAGCCGCTACCCTCGATCGCTCCGAGGAAGTTGCCAACCGTCTTGGGGAAGCCGTTCAAACCTACACTGACCCGGACGGTGAGCCCGTGTTTGAAAGTGTGATCAAGCTGGTCGGCCAGCGCAGTAACCTGGTGGCTTCGAGTGAACTCAAACCCAGTAATGCCGATTATTTTGTGGGGCTATCGGCTCTGTTTGTAGACCGAAATCAACGCGATCGCGACTCGTTTGAATATATCCCTAAGTTAAGACAGGAACTGGAAGAAACGGTGCTTCGCGACTATCCAGGTGCCGTATTAGCCATGCAGTACGAGCGCTCTGGTGGTAACGATGACCCCATCCAAGTCGAACTCTATGGCGAAGACTTACAAACCTTGCGAGAGCTTTCCGGCCAGGTGCAGCAGGCGCTCCGAGAGATCCCCGGCACGATGGATGTGCGGGATGATCTCGGCAATCTGCGAAGGGACTACAGACTCGTCCCCAAACGAGAAGCCCTCGACTTCTATGGCATGACTCAAGACGATTTGGGCGGGCAGGGACGCTTCCTGATGACCGACAACGATGTAGGTGATTTTGCCATTGGTAGCGGCGAAGAAGACTTAGAAATTCGCCTGAGTACCCAGTGGCCCTCGCAGCAAGGAGCCATTGGTGGTCCTTCCCGGCTCGACGAGTTTGCCACCACCCGATTCATTACCCCCGAAGGTGAAGTTCTACCTGGCGATGCATTGTTAGAGCCTGTGGCAGCAACTGTTCCGCTGTCGATCACCCATCGCGATACGGAGCGGAGTGTTACGGTGCTAGCCAAAGTCATCCCTGGCCAAAACTATTTTGATGGCGAGATTTTAGCCCAACTTGCCCCCAAGCTAGATGCCATGCAGTACGACCCAAGTGATGCCGACAATCCGACTCGCTGGCCCAGGGGCTATCGCTATCGGTTTGGTGGCGACTCCGACACGAGCAGTGAAACCTTTGGTTCCGCCGGTCAAATGTTGGTGGTGGCGATTTTTCTGGTGTTCGCCGTGCTGGTTCTTCAGTTTGGCTCCTACACCCAGCCCATCATCATCATCCTGACCATTCCCTTTGCCCTGATTGGTACGATTTTTGGCTATTTCTTGCTCGATCTGCCGTTTTCGTTCCCAGGCGCCATCGGCATCATTGCCCTCACGGGGATTGTCGTCAACGACGCCATTGTTATGGTTGAAACCATGAATACACGGCGTAAGCAGGGCTTAGATGTGCGCCATGCTGCCGCGTTTGGAGCGAGCGATCGCCTACGCCCAATTCTGACCACATCCATCACCACCGTGGTGGGCCTGCTCCCCTTAGCCCTAAGCGACCCCCAGTGGTATCCGCTTTGTATGGCGATTATTTTTGGTCTCGTGTCAGCAACGCTGATTGCTCTACTGGTTGTACCAGGTTTGTATTTGCAGTTGACCCCAGAGAAATCAAAGGTGTGAAATGGGGCAAGACTACAAAGCTCACCCCACCCAATACAAAATCCAGCACTTATTGTTTGAAAGCGCGGCATTGCCCCGCTTTCAAACAAACTGATTCGCGCTCCTTACCACGGAGCCCAATCTTCCCAATCCAGATTGAAGATGGAGGTATTGGGAAACGCTGTGGGGTTGCCGTTCGCCTGGAGGAGCTGTTGTAACGCTAACAAATCGGGTTCTGGGCGGGGCAAGTCATCGACCAGCGTGTAGGGAAGCAGCTCCTCAGAAAGGGCGAAGGAGGCGGTGGTTCCAGCGGCAGCACCTGAGGACCACTCGAAGGAATGCACCCGGTAGGCCGCTGCGGCACTGTAGCTCGCGGCGATGTTCTTGCCAGCCACCAACAAGTTGTCGACCTGCTGAGGGATTAGAGCTTGCAGCGGAATTTGACCGGGGTAGGCCCGTCCGTGAGCCTGCCGCACGCCGGGGCGCTCGATGTTGCCTGGAGCCTCGGCGGGATAGTCGGCCATACAGGGGTGGAAGTCGATCGCATACTGGGCAATCCCTACCGAGTCGGGGAAGATAGTGGCGCGGGTACGGCGCTCAATGTCATCGGCGGGGGTTTCATTGAGGATTGCTGCCGTCGTATCCAAGCCCGCCAATCCCAACCACAGTGTGCGGTAGGCTTCTGGGGATAAGGTTTCACGGTAATATTCCTCCCGGAAATCGGCCCAGGAAATGTCGATTTCGTTGATAGCAAAGCCTTGGGGATAGCCATAGGCGGGGCGTCCGACAATGCGACGCGACTCACGGATGTAGGGATACTTTGACAGCCCATGTTCCGTGCCCATAGGAGCGTCAAATCCGTAGAGGAAGCGATGATTCGGGTGAGGTTCCTTCACCCCTTCGCCCAGCTGGGAATCCGTATCATCCGCCACGATCCAGTAGAAAAAGCCAAGAGCCAACTCTTCCCCGGCCCGCAGGGTTTCCGTCCGCAAGCCACCGAGCCAACCACCGGGATCCAGTTGTCCAGCGGCTTCGAGCTGATCGTGGGTAAGGATCAGGTTGTCCTGGGACGTGCCGGGGCGATAGTCGTTCCCCCACACCCAGTTCTGCATGGAAATGTCGCCGGGTTTGGGCACAGAAACCCCAAACACACGTTCCTCGGGGCGGGGTAAATCGCTCCAGATGCGTCGATAGGTGAAGACCACATCCATATCCGCCAGACGAGGGTTGGGGTCATAGCCGTAGTAGGGGCGGTAGCGCTGATAGAAGGGCGGTTCTTCATAGACCTGCGGCTCAGCGGTGCGCTCCATAGCAAAGGTGTAGGTGAAGCCTTGGGTGCAGTAGAGGTCGCCCGTTTCCGTGGGAGATGACGGGTTGAGGGGCGATCGCGCATCCAACCCCAACCGATAGGGCACCCCTGAAAGGGCCACAATTTCGCCAGTTTCCGTCGCCTCAATCACATACCAGGGAGCCGGATTCGGCAGGTTACCGTCCTCGTCGGGCTTGGGCACAAAGCGAATGGTGGTTTTGGAGAGGCGATCGCTATCTTCAAACCGATAGGCATCCTCAATAAAGGCCGACAGCGGCTCGGTGTTGAGGGGTGGCGTACTGGGGGCGGGGGAATGTTGAATCGCTGTCGCCGCCGTGATAATGGTGCCGTCTGCGTTGAATTCCAAATCCTTAATCACCGTTGAAGGAAACGCTCGCAGTTCGCCATCTCCTTCATCTTCTGCCTCTTCCAGCATCTCCCACAGCAGGTTGTGGGCATCACTGGGAATGAAGCAGGTGGCACTCACCCAGCAGTCACCGGGATTGCGGATGCCGTACTTGTCTTGAATTCGCTGCCGAAAATCCAGGTAGCCTGCCGAGAAATAGAGCAGTTGCCGCTGCATCCGGGCTTCATCAAGCGCCGAGGTTCCCTGGGAAGAAAGCTGCCCGCCCACCCAGTCGGTCAACTCGGTCATGCAAACGGTGCGACCCATTTTCAGTGATTCGTAGGCGGCACTAACACCGGAAATACCGCCACCCACGATTAAAATTTCGCATTCTTCGATGACATCGGGGGTGATTCCCAAATCGCCGATGCCATTCGATGGTGCCCCATTGACTGGGGTCCCTTCTAGGCTGGCTGTTTGGGCGATCGCCTGCACAGGCAACCCCAACTGACCCACGACCAATACGCTGCCTAAAAAGCTGGCAACACCCGAAACCCATTGCTTCTTCCGCATGAGAAAAATCCTGATACCTCAAACGTAAACGTTTTACGGAACACTGGAACTGTTGCTCCTCCAATCCGCAACGATCCAACGGAACGACGATGAATGATCAGTTCCATCCAATCGCGGCCTGTCGTTAACCGGATCATTTACGCCGCGCTGCCAAAATAGGGGCGATTACGGATTTCTTTGACAGCGTTCGATGCTAAGCCTAGCGTTTTCTCGACTCGTTTTGCCGCGCTCATCGTTTCCACCCGAAGATCGTCTCTACTGGGAAAGGTGAGCTATCGTATTCTCCGTTCATCGTGTCCCAGAGCACAGGCGATCGCGCAAAGAGACAGATGACACTGATGACTATGATGAACGCCAATGTCAATTTTGACCCAAGTTCTTTCCTGGATTTCACATAGATTATTTTCTGGATTTCGCCCCGACGAAAGCCTGCGTGTCAGGATGACGCCGTCTTACGACTCGTTTTCCGTTTGCGGGCAGCTTTCTTGCGCGGTTTCAGCAGCGGGATGCGGCGAACCGCATTGACTGGAGCCGCTTGCAGCGCAGGGTTGAGAAAATCCAGTGTGAAGGTAGGGTCTCCAGACTTTTGCCAGTCGTAAAGCGCCGCCTTGGCGATCGCCCGAATCTCTCCTCCCGTCAAGGTTGCACAACGTGCCACCGCCGCCCAATCAATGGCTTTGTCTAGCGGCACATCATCGGCAAACGCTTGTTCCCACAAACGCTGGCGAGCGCCCACCGTTGGTACCGGGAACAAACACACCATCGTCCAATGCTGTCGCCACCGCACTGCCACCGCTTCCTCATGGGTCACCGTCAGAATCGTTAGCCCTCCACCCGATTGCCGTTCCATCAGCCAGCGGCGCAAATCACCGGGCACGACATCTGCCGATCGCCGCAACCAGCGCTCCGCCCCCCGAATCAGCACGACGGGAGCGGCCTTGACCGTCAGCCGTTGCCACACCTGCGGGAACTGCTCCGGCTGCATCTGCGCCAGATCTGCCACTACCAAGGATTGCTCACGGGCATGGGCGATCGCTTCGGCTGCCAGGTTTTTTCCCGTTCCTGGCGCACCTGCAAACAGCACCGTCATTCCTTTTCCATCCTCCGCAGAATCGGGTGCTGTCTGAGCTAACGTTTGCAATTGCTGCATCAAGGAGTCTGGCAACACCAGTTCCTCCCACGGCGTCGTGGGAAACCGCCGCAACAGTCCAGGAATCGATTGAGTGTCTTCCTTGGGTGAGGGTTTCAGGGGCAACGGTGCAATTGGATCACGCAAAAGACTATCCAAGCCTTCCTGCGTCGGCATATCCGCTAATAAAAAATTCAGCAATCGGGGAACCAGTCGCACCCGTCGATTCAGCAAGGTGCTGTTTTCCCTGGGCAGCACTTCCAGCAAACCCCGCTGGTATAGCACTGACTGCGAGAATAGATGCTGACGCGCCACGCACCATTCCCGATCGTTGCGGCACAAAAGGCGCAAAGCCAGATCCACCGTCGGCAAGTCACCGCTAGCCGTTTTCTCTTCTCCCTGTAAGAACTGATAGATACCGCCATAGCGACGGTTCACTTCAGGAGCCAGCGCCATCAACACCAAGTTCTTTTCAAACAGCGGCATTTGGAGGCGATCGCTCAACTCCGGCAGCGCCAAAAAGATACCCTGGCTGACACTAGCTCGGATTTTTGATTCCAGTTGTTGCTGATAGCGCCCCTGCTGTGCAGAGCCTTCGGCCTTTTGAGGACGGTGCTCATCGTAGGCAATCTTGCCCTCTAGTGACACCACCCCTTGCCACCAGTGGCTACTCACCCGATCTGCCGCCGTTTGGGCTACACGCTCCAGCCCCTTCGTGTCCTTGCGCTGCCGGGATACAGCCACCATCAACACCCGATCTAACCACGCCAACTCGGTTTTCAGATAGGTCCAGTTATCAGGGAATGCGGCAAGATTTGGCTGTTCATTTGCCATAGGTCGTTACGAAAATACAATCAGGAAAGGCGAGCGTGAAGATAGTCGAGGGCAACGCCCAGCGTCTCTCGCGCTTCCTTCTCTAATGTGCCCAACTCCCTCATAAAGTGGCTAAGTCTGCAACGAATCGTTGGCAACCCTCCAACCTCCAACACCGCCACGCAAATCGATGCAAATCGGCAGATATCTGCCGATATTCAGATGGGTCAGCAAGTCTTCGGACGACTCCATCCCCTGACTGAGTTTTTTGAAGGTTCTGTCAAATAAGTCCCCAAACAGTTTTCTACTATCGACGCTTTATTCCTTTTCTGTCTTACTGGTAGTAGCTCCAACCCTGAATGATGGGGTAAGGGCACATTTTCAAAACGACTGCATAGCCGCTGAACGCAAGAAGTATAGTCTTAGAGTTGATGGCTGGGCGATCGCCCCTATCCCCTCTGCCAATATCTTTGCTATTCTTCTCAGGGGCTCTCCCAGAATCCTGTTTCCTACCAGCCCCATCCTGCGCTCCAAAACATGTTCAGGATCACTGCTCCGCAAGATAGTTTGACAAAATGTAGGCATTATTTCCGCCAAAAGACGCATACATTGCACGATAAACGTGGTAATAATTCATGTGGAGAAATGATCAGTACGCTGTGAACGTCAGCAAATGCCAACTGAAGACAATCTGTTTTGGCCCTGTTCACTTGTCTCCCTCAGCTTGCTGCTCAGTCCACCTGCTTAAGGAATGACTGCTCCATTAACGTCTACTCAAACCCGTTCGCTCAATTCATACCCACTCAAACCTGTCTGCTTAAATAATGCCTGCGTAATTAATGTCTGATCAGATCTGTATATTTAATGGTGGTCTGCCATTATGTCTTGCAAGCCTGTTCATTCATTCGTTCTGCTATTCTCCACTTCACACAACTTTCTAGTAGCTTATGTTTGAAGTTATTGCGCTCGGATTGTGGCTTTGTCTTTTCTCTTTGCTACCCAACGCAGGACAACGAGTAACCCAACGGAGAAAACAACGTTCATCCGGCTCCTAATGCTTTGGTCATCCTATAGCTTTACGCATTGAGAGTAGGAAAACTTATGTTTTGGAAGCTGCGCGGCACTTGGCTTCCAAAAGATGGTTAGTTTATACCTGAGCCATAGCACTACATTTCCTAGGTGCTGATGCTGTGGGCTCGTGGTTCATATCAAATCGGGTTGAAGAGCCATAAAACCCAAATATGTTTTGTGCGCGCCGCTCAGTGGCGCGCACAAAACATATTTGGGTTCTTTAAGCGGATTTGATATTAGTCACGTTGATTTAGTCAATGCTGACTCCCCGTGCTGTTTTGGGTCGGGTTCGATGGGTAGGAGGCGCTTGGGCAATGACGCGGCGTTCTACCTGGTGGGGTTGAAAATATTGCTGCCACATGTCTGGAGCATCTAGCGTTTGCCCACCATGCTGGGTTAGCCGTTGCCGCACCTGGCAGAGGACTGGTGTATTGACACAGGCTCCAGAAATAATGACTTGGCCTTTTGTAAGAGCTGGAAGCTCTTTCAGCAAATCTCGCCCTGCTGCTTCCACCCCATACTTCAAGCTATCTTGATCCACGGGGTTGACGATGCGCATAATGAATTGGCTCATGCACTGAGATAGCACATCCGAGTCGAGCTTGCCGGGGCGTTGGGTAATCAGCCCCACGCCCAAGCCAAATTTTCGTCCCTCGCTCAGGATTGTGCGGAGAATCATTTTACAGCGGGACGGCTCGTGAGCGGGGGCAAAACGATGGGCTTCTTCTAGCAGAATGAAGACTGGATAGGGCAGATAGCTCTCATCCTGTGGCTCAATTTGCTCTTTCTGCGTGTTCATCCGCGCTTGATTGGCCTGCCGCAAGATGGCCGCACAGATGACCTGCTGCTCCTCCTGGCTAATCTCATTCATTTGAAACACGGTGACCTGTCCCGGCTGAAACAGATCCTTGGGCGAAAGGTGATCCACCGTATCAAAGTACTCGGAGCGGGCGAGTCGTTCCAGCTTCCATTCCAGCGCACTGGCAGAGGAACCAACTTTTTCGTTTCCATCCTCATCTTGAATGCGATCTGCTTGGTAGACCGCATCCATCAAGTCGTTGACATTCCAGCGATGGTCGCTGTGGGTTTGATTCAGAATTCCAAACGCCTTGTGCAGGATCGATTGCTGGCGATCGCTCATCGACGGCAAAAGTGTCATCACATCGTAATAGTCGAGCGATGAGACCCGAATGCGAATATCTTCCGGTTTCAAAATCTTGACCCTGGGGGCATAGCCATCCGCCGCCGCAAAGGCTGGGTGTCCCCGCAGCTCTTCCAGGGTGCCATACTCACCGTGGGGGTCGAAAATCAACACAGCCGCCCGGTTATAGGCCAGCATCAGCTCTTCCACCAGTACCCCAGCCGTATAGGATTTGCCAGATCCCGTGCCTGCGAGAATGGCCATGTGGGTGCTGACGAGTTCCTTGACATCCAACACCACAGGCACCACACCAGACGGTCGCAACAGCAATGACCCCACCTGGGCTGAACCGATATCCCCGGGCTGCTTTTTATTCAGCACTCGCTGCAAATAGGGGTCGCTCGCCAGATATACCCGCTCCCCCGGATTAGGTGCCACCCTAGGATTCATGAACCCTAGGCGTTCATCGAAGTGCCCTACCACTTCCACCGTCACTTCGTAAATTTCTGGGTTGGGATGCATGAATCCAACCAGCGCCGCGATCGCCTCTGGGCTAATCTCCGTATCAGCAAAAATGCGATCGGGCAAATGGTCAATCAGCCGCCGATCACCAATTTTCCCCAGAATCTTGAGGGGAGCCGTGCCATTTTCGGGCGATCGCCATTCGTAGTATACAAACTCGCCCACCTTGACCTGACGATTATTCGCCGTGATGAACACATATTGATTTCCAGATTCCCCCGGGCCTTTGACTGTGCCAATGGCATGGGTCGGTAGCTCTGCCTGCTGCTGTGTTTGCATCGTTATCCTCATCCTCGGCAGTACACGACCAAGTACATTGCTTCGCACCCTACATCATGAACGAATTCCGATCATTTGATCTAATAATCTACAGGACTTACACAGTTCGGTGATTTTTGGGAAGCAGAGCACCCCAAAAATCACCAAATTTCTTTGGTTTTTCGTAGTAAATGCGTAAGTCCTGTGTGGAAAATCGTGTGTTCGTCAGTTTAGGGGCTATTAGTTTCATGAATCTGCCCATTGCTTGATGTTTCTTTATTCAGGAGTCATTGAGCAAGGTTCAATTGTGGATTTACCCATAGCTAACCTGAGGCTCCGCTTCATGTCTTGCCGATATGAGTAAATCTGACCTTTAGGGCTAAAGAAGGAGTGCATCATGTTTCTCGGTCAAAATCTCAGCCGCCGCCGCGCAATGAAGCTTTTAGGTTTCTGTGGTGGGGGAATGGGGATTGCTTTGGTGGTAAGAGCCATTCAGCAATCTTTACCAACACCTACCCCACCGCCTGCTCCACCCGCACCACCGCTGACTGAAGCCGATTTTATGCGGTTTGACTTTGAAGTGGTGGAAGTTGATGAAACTGGCGGAGAAGTCCGTCGAGAGACACAGCAGGGACAAGCATTTCGGGAGACAGTCGGTGGACTTGTTCTTGACATGGTGTCCATTCCTGGCGGTACCTTTACGATGGGGGCGCCAGACGATGAACCCTTGAGCTCCCGGCTGGTGAGTTATGAAAGGCCTCAGCATGAGGTGTCAGTACCGCAGTTTTTGATGAGCCGATACCTTGTGACTCAAGCACAGTTTCAGGCAGTTATGAGCCATAACCCATCTCATTTTGCCGAGGGTGGAGCCAAACGCCCAGTTGAAAATGTAACGTGGGACGATGCAGTTGCCTTTTGTGAAGCGCTCTCAAGACTGACGGGGCGGGAATATCGCCTACCTAGCGAAGCTGAGTGGGAGTATGCTTGCCGCGCGGGAACCACGACACCCTTCTATTTTGGTCCGACACTCACCACTGATCTGGCCAACTATAATGGCTTACCGTACGACAAGAATAGTCCTCAGGGGATCTCCCGCGACCATACAACGGATGTTGGTAGCTTTCCCGCTAACGCTTTCGGCCTGGATGACATGCATGGCAATGTGTATGAGTGGTGTTTAGATCATTGGCACCGGAACTATGAGGGTGCTCCAACCGATGGTAGTGCTTGGCTTATCGACGATGCCTATGAGCAGGGTGCGCGAGTGATTCGGAGCGGGTCATGGGGTGATTATCCATGGAACTGCCGCTCGGCGTATCGTGGTCGAAGGTCGTCTGCCTCTCCAAGCGTTTTTGTTGGGTTTCGTGTTGTGTGCTCCTTCGGTTAGGTTCCCTATATCGATGAGAAAGCCATTCATGGAGGCTTGCAATCTATAGCGCTATGCGCGTTGGTTAAGTACGGTTGTGTTTGGGCGCGTCGCGCCCAAACACAACCAACTCTGTACTTGGTGCGGTTGCACACCGCTATAAGTCTTGCTAATGAACGGTAAAGGGAGGGGTGCTACCCCGTTGAGATCTCTGATTTTCTTACTATTACCAACAGAATCGTAGGGAAACCACGGATAACTTAGCAAACGCTTAACGTGTAACCTAAGCATACTTCTTTCATCTCAAACCTTTGTCTCCAGGCGGTACTTAAGACCGGAGCACAAGAGACAGCGAATCACTTCGATCGGTTTTCCCCCTGAACGCTACTGAGCGAATGCATATAGACTCGTGCCTTGCTTCATCCATGGCACTGCGAATGTAGAGCACCTGACCTAGGTTGCAATTGGCGATCGCCCCACCCTCCAGAGTGTTCTGCCGTTTGGGTATAGAGGCAAGGAAATCCAGGCACCTGTTCTCCGCCATGTCATCCATGTCTTGTTTGATCCGCCGTGCCAATAGTTATGACAAATTTTTCCTCTGCGTCTGCCCAGATGTACCTTGCCTCTCAACTACCTACCGCAGACCCATCAGAGCACTGCCTCGCCGACTTGAATCAAGCATTGATGGAGTGTCAGCAGAACGAGCAAAGCGCTGGTCCTGTTCTTGAAGCTCTACTCGTGCAGGTTAGCCAAACACTCTCGATCCATATTGGCGTGGTGTTGTCGGTCGATCGTCACGGTAGATTTCTAGAAGGTATTCGGTGGCAAGATGGCCGCATAGACGCCGTTCCCCAAGACTGGCATGTGCTTTTGGAACTGCTCCGGTATCCCAGACTGTCCCTTGCCTCAGATTTGGACAAACCTATCCCGATCGCCTTTCAAGAATGGCTGAGGGACAGTGGTGATTCACGGTCAGATCAGCTTACAACAGTCTTGGCATCTTCTCAGGCTAGGGATAATGGCTCCAGTGAGGATGAAGCATCAACATCACCACAGGACTCCCTAACCGATTTCCAGTCCATTCTCATGGTGCCCCTCCGATGCCAGGGAACCGTTAATGGTCTCCTGGTAATGCTGTCACCCCGTCCCCACAACTGGTCGGATGGGGAAATCTCCGCCGTACAACTCGCAGCTCACCATATAACGATCGCCATCTCACAGGTGCAGCTCCAAGCCGAGATCGATCGGCACCAACACCACCAGGCATTACTGACCCGGTTTACCGAAGCGGTGCGCGATGGGATAAACCTGGATGAGCTCTATGCGATCGCCATCAACGGCCTAGTAACCGTGCTCCAGGTGAGTCAGGGCATAATGTTGTCCTTCAAATACGCAAATCCACAAGTCAAGGGACGGGTGGGAGTCGGGCCGTCAGGGGTTCGAGCAACCGTGGAATATGCCTACAGCCAAACTCCTGGAGGTTTGATGCCCCCAGCGTTCCAACAAGCACTCTCGCCTTCGTCTAACCTTCCATACGGGTTTCAGATTAGCAACTCTGCTGTTGGCCAATCCATTCTCCAACTGACGGATTCTCCGCTGCTCGTTCCAACTCAGGAAGACAATAGCTCTGCGCATTCCTCACCTGGTTCTCTCGCAGATCTATCGGGGGTGGAAGAGGTTGTTCAGGACGCGATCGCGCCCCTCTTCAACTTCGCCGTTCTGCCCTCTCTCTTAGCGATGCCCTTGACCCATCAGGGTATCGGACTTGGTTGTTTGGTGTTACAGCATCAAGAGTATCGCCCCTGGCAACCGGATGAAGTGAACCTCGTACAGCGCATTGCCACACATCTGAGTAGTGCTCTGATGCAAGCTAACACTCTCCGTAAAGTACAGGCATTGGTCGAGGAGCGCACGGCGCAACTCCGCCACAGTTTAGATGTGCAAGCGAAACTCTACGACAGCAGTCGGCAACAGGTTGAGCAACTCAAGCAGATGAACCAAACCATGGAGGAGTTGCTGAGTACCGTAAGCCACGAATTACTCACGCCCTTGACCAGCATGAAAATGGCGATCAAAATGCTGCGGGAAGCACCGTTGAATGATGAACAGCGCGATCGCTACCTGCAGATTCTGGAGCATCAGTGCAGCCACGAAACACGCCTCATTCGTGATTTGCTCGCACTGCAAACCATTGAAGCCCACGCCCCAGGCTTACAAGTACAACGCGTCGATATGCACGCCCTCCTAGCAGAACTCCATACCATTTGGCAGGATGGCTTAAAGGAATGTGATTTGACCCTCGTTCCCAAATTGCCTGAGCGTAACGTTTTGGTGCAGACCGACGCCGAAAGTCTTTACCGAATCTTGACAGAGTTATTGACTAACGCGAAGAAATATAGCGCTCCGGGGCATTCTATTGATATCCAGCTTGATGTAAAGTCAGGACAGAAAACGCCCCACATTCTGTTAACCATTCAGAATACGGGTTTGGGGGTTCTTCCAGAAGAACTTCCTGTCATTTTTGACAAATTTCGTCGAGGGCAGCAAGCAATTCAGCGAACCATTCCTGGCATTGGCTTGGGGTTAACGCTAGCGAAGGGGCTGACCTCTCATCTGCGGGGGGCACTGGTCGCGACTAGCACGCCTATTGCCGGAACCGAATACTGGTTGACCCGCTTTACCCTCACATTGCCACTTTTGCCTGATTTTGCCCACTAGGAACCGCTACTTCTTATCCATTCATCCTGTCTATAATTATTTGTCAATTATTCGTCCCGTCTATCCATATTGTCCTATGGCTGACAAGCCCGACCTTCAAGACATCCAATCGCCGTCTCAACTGGCTGATGAAGTCGCCTTTGGGGCGCAGCAGGGTGATGCAAGTACTGACGTCATTTGCCTTGACGGGGTCGATATCCAATCGGAACATCTAGACGGACGGCGGCGACGGATCTCGGCAGCGGTCAATATCTCTCATCCCATTGAACAGATCTGGCAGATCCTGACGGACTACGACCACCTAGCCGATTTTATCCCTAACCTTGCCGAAAGCCGACGGATTGAGCATCCCGAGGGCGGGATTCGACTGGAGCAGGTGGGCACCGAGTCCCTAATGAAGCTGAAGGTTTGCCTGCGGGTTGTGCTAGATATGGTAGAGCGCTTCCCAAATGCCATCGAGTTCACTATGGTCGAAGGAGACTTTCGGCAATTCGTCGGTGCGTGGGAACTGGAGCCACTGGAGCAAGCAACCGTAACCCGCCTACGCTACGTAGTCACCGTGCTTCCTGGACGCGCAATGCCCATGGCTTTGATTGAGCGCAACCTACGCCGCAACCTGGTGCGTAACCTCATCGCCATCCAACAATATGCCGATCAACAGTTCGGCTCTGCCACACCTTAAGCAAATACTCAGTGAACAAAGGAACGCTCCGTCCTATGGGGCGTTCCTTTGTTCATTTGTTGGTTTTACCCAACAGCTTCAAAAACGGTGCCCCAGACCAAACTGGACGCGAATAGGATCCTGGTCGTCAACATTGGTGGGATGCAGGCGAACGTTTCCATACAGAATCACCCGCCGATTAATCGATGCTTCCACGCCCGTTGTTAGGACAACGCCATCGCGATCGCCCAACACCGTCTGCGCTCCAGGGCGGACAATAACGTACCCCGCTCCGGCATAAATATTGGCATCATTCCCAACCGGAAGATCGTAAGTCACCCCAGGCATGACGGCTTCAATCTCGTCGCCCAAGACAACCTCACCTCGTAGGGAAATCGGTAAGTCCTCAACATCAACGCGAGTCTGAAAGTTGCGCTGGCCGGAATCATTCCCATCCGCCGCATCGTCCTCTGAGAGCGTTTCTTCGTACACCCATTCCCGACCACTGCCAATCCCTAAGAGGGTCAGGATGCCATCTTCGACGTTGCGGCCATCGACCGTTGCCCCCAGGTAACTGCCTTCCAGGCCACTAGGACGGGCGATCGCCCCGTCTGCCATTCCTCCCAGCAATCCCAATCCAATCAAACCACCCATCCACCAGCGTTGGAGACTCATCATGTTTTATTTATGCCTTGCTTGTCAACGAGTGAATCAATACATCATCCGCAGATTAGTGCGGAGCAAAAATGCGGAACAAAAACATGGAACAAAAGAGTATTACGAACGTCGTGGAGGGTCTTCCGGGGGATTTTACAGCGAGATTCCATCAGGATCTTGCATGGAATAATCCCTCGCTGAATGGGGGGAGGCATTAAGGAGGGTAGGGACTGGAACGAAGTTCCCAAGTTCCTACCCCCATTCAGCAACGGCCATGAAAAAGCCCTCGCTGACGGACGCGAGGGCAAACGGAGAAATGATAATTGAATTGCATCAGATGGCACACCGCAGCCGCACGGTGACGCCGAGTCGCAATTAAGCTTTCCGCGAGTAGTATTCAACTACCAGCAGTTCATCAATATTGAGAGCAACCCACTCCCGCTCAATGACACTGTTCACCTTGCCGACCATCTTCTGCTTATCTAAATCAAGATGGGTCGGCACATTCGCCAAACCGGGATACTGCAGGTTATCTTCCACCAAACGACGGGAACGATCCGTCTGCCGCACGGTAATTTCGTCTCCTGGCTTGCACTGGTAGCTTCCGACATTAACACGCTGACCATTGACCATAATATGACCATGGCTTACTAACTGTCGGGCAGCGGGAATGGTGGGAGCCATGCCAAGCCGAAACACGGTGTTGTCGAGCCGCATTTCGAGCATTTGTAGCAAGATTTGCCCTGTCGAACCGGAAATCCGGCGGGCTTTACGAACGTACCGTAGAAGT
>JBCBSJ010000050.1:0-26794 GCA_039819245.1 Cyanobacteria bacterium J06638_20 | reverse complement strand
TTGTGTGTGGGCGCAACGCGCCCACACACAACCAACTCTGTACTTGGTGCGGTTGCACACCGCTATATGTCTGGGTCCTCTAAATCTTGGCTGGAACTTTGCCTATCCAGCCCATGCAACCGTCACTCGATCCAGTAATTTATCGATACAATTCTCTAAGATAGGGAAAGGCCGCGAGGTTTCGCGCTCTCCCTTTACCCTTTCGCACGCAGCAACCTATGGCATTGGAGCTAGTTTCACTGGATGTGGCCAAAGAGCTGGCGCATCAGTACGGATATTGGACCATCTTTTTTGGAATTATGCTCGAAAATGCTGGGGTGCCTATCCCTGGCGAGACCATCACCCTCGTTGGAGGGTTCCTCGCTGGGGAGGAAGAACTTGCCTATCGGGGCGTGTTGGCTAGTGCGATCGCCGGAGCCGTGCTGGGCGATAACATTGGCTATTGGCTAGGGGTTCTTGGCGGTTGGCAGTTGCTCGTTCGCATTGGAGCCTTCTTCCGTGTTAGCGAGGAGCGACTCCTCGATGCCAAAAAACGCTTTAGCGAGAATGCTGCAAAAGCTGTTTTCCTTGGGCGCTTTGTGGCTCTGCTGCGCATCTTTGCAGGGCCGCTCGCGGGAATTGCAGGAATGCCTTACCCGTCTTTTTTCCTCTGCAACTTGGCGGGAGCCGTCACTTGGGGCTTCGTCATGGTGACGCTGTCCTACTTTGTTGGTCAACTAATTCCGCTGGAGCAGCTAATTGCCTGGGTGACGCAGTTTGGCATTTTGGCCCTCATCCTATTCGTCGCGGCGATCGCCCTCCCCATTTGGCTAGAAAACCGCACTCCGCAACAGCACAGCGAAGATTGATATCCAATCTGACTCAAGAAGACCGTTGATCCATTTAGGACTTACGCATTTGGAACGAAAAACCAAAGGCTTTTGATGATTTTTGGGGCGCACTGCGCCCCAAAAATCATCAAATTGCGTAAGTCCTGCCATTTTGTGAAGTGCTTGCGGAGCAGGTGGTTTTCTGAATAGATGGCTGAGGACTAGTTGGACTGGGTTGTATGAGACGGTAGCGCGTCAGACTGGGGCACAACTGTGTGGAAGTCAGTGTAGTCGAGGTAGCGATCGCCTTCTGGCGATACATGCAAAATGTCGGCAAAGCGATAGTTAAACAGAATGTGATCGGTCGAGTAAGTATGGTTTGCATGGACGGGTTGGGCAATCGTGTCGTCGACTCCGTGAATCAGCACAAGCAATTCCGCATGACTCTCCCGTAGGGATTCGGGGGTGCAATGGTAAAGCGGGCTATTGGCATCAATGGGGTGCATCAACGTCCAGCTCAGGACAAAGCTTGGTGTGCGGCTTCGAATCAGCTTCAGATCATGAAACCGGCGCATAAATTGGCCGTTTATGTCCACCTCGTCTCGCAGTAGGTAAAGCTGTACCTCCCCTTCGCGGATATAGTTACGCCGCTCGTTGGCTACCCGCATCATTAGGGTGGGAGTATCTTGAAACAGGGTGATGACCGCATTCTGACTAAAGGCAATGCGGGCGGTGGATCGAGAAAAGCGAGCGAATGCCAGCCCGGTCAAGACGGCAATACTCAAGATCGATGTAATCGCTTCCAATGTGACGATGATATTGGCGTAGAGAGTTGTGGGATACATGGCTCCATAGCCAATGGATGCCAGCGTTTGCACACTGAAGAAGAAGGCATCTTTGAAGGAACCAGGTTCAGCGTTGGCAATGCCATCGCCCCCGGCTAGGTAAAGCAAGGCAAACACGGCATTGATCGCCACGTAAACCGCCACGACGACAATTACGAAGCCTACCCAAGGAATAGTCAGCAACAGGTGGTAGGGGTCGCGCCAATAGGTGTACCAGGCATCGACCCCATCGGCTTGTAACCGCCCATCCCGTCGATTAATGTGAATGCGAGGAAGACGCTCCAGCTTCTGTGAATTGCGACGTTTTCTTATCATGAATAGCCTGAACTTGAGCTTTGACGAGCCTGTCCTTCATAGCACTATATCTGGATATCTGGAACTTGAGCGGAAACAACCTTGCAGCTCTGTAGTGGATCCGTAGGGCAAGCACTGTCCGCCGTAACCTTGCAGCTCCAATAGAAGGACGTGAGTACAAGGCAAAAAACTTGTGGGTATATAAGCGCTGTCGCACTCTATCGTCGTGCTTTAATCTTGCGATCGCCCACAAAAAAGCCAGAGAGCGATCGCTCTCTGGCAACGGGGTAACAGTGACATTAGCAATGAGATGAGATTTGAACCCTCGTTCAGAGGATGGTTTGCGCAGGGCACTTATACCTTGCGGTAAGGAACGCCACTCTCGAAGTCGACGTTGAGCGCCGACAGGTTTTGGGGTGCATTGCCCCGTACATCCAGACTGCGAGCCATGTTGAGGAACAAAGCGGGATCGCCAGCACGCGGCACCTTCTCTTGGGGACGGTAGCTGCGAACCGTTGTCTGCCAGATAACTTGGGGGAAGCCAAACTTGCCACGATAGTATTCGTCGTAGCGGGGTGACTTGATGTTGAATGGCAGTTCGCCTTCAGAACGACCGGGCAGTACCCGACGACGCTGGTAGGGAACAGTGGAATCCCCGAAGCTTTCCAAGTATTCATCGCTGTCAATCAGATCATTGATGAACCCATTGATGCCCTTCGTGGCCACAACAATCGACCAGGCAATCTTCTCGCGCTCACTATAGACATCCCGACCCAGAACACGCTGGACGGTCTGTTCGACAAAGCGATAGTTGTTATTCAGGTCGTAAAAACTCCGTCTGTAGCGATCGGACAGCACCAGCCCACGAATGAAATCGCGCACTGTGATTTGGCCGTTCCGCAGTTGAGACTCGAGAAACTTCTCGCGGTCAGCTGCAAATGCATGAAAGAAAATCTGCCGATAGGCAGCTTCAATCAATACATCTAAATCGCTTCCAGACAGCAAATTATCGGTGGAATAAATCCAAGGTTGATCATCGCTGCCCACCTCGTAACCAGAAACCCGTTGGTTCTGACTGGAGGGCTTGTAATCTAATAAAGGAATTGCCACGCTTGAAACGCTCCCCTTTCTTACAAATCCTTACAAAATTTACTCAATATCATAGGGGGTGTCGGAATCGTAAACGACGATCCTCTAATAAAACTTTACGGAAGTTAACTAGTTTTTTGGGATTTACATAGCTTCACATTAAGCGCGATCGCCTCTCATTTTGCCTCGCCCGGTGGTGCCTGAGCAATTGCGCAAATGTATACGGTGCAAATGCTACAGCCGACTCGCTTAGCTAGGTGACGGGTTAGCGCGATCGCGTCACAACCTGCCAGAAAATAAAGATCGTAAACGCCACATACCCAAACACAGCTAACCAATCCAGCACAACTGGATCTGCGAGATTCACCATAAGCAACTCGTATTCTCAAAAGGGGCAGTGAGAGTTTGACATCTGGCTGGACAAAAGGTCAGTGAATGATGGAAGCCCTGATGTTATACCAATTCGCTAAGAACTCGCTACAGATCATTTTTTGAAAGCCGCGCACTGCGCGGCTTTCAAAAAATGATCTGGTTTTGGTTTTCGTAGAATTGGTATTACTTCCTGAGCTACGGCGTGTTCTCGAAAAGAATATACTCGCTGACTTCGGCTGCGCTCAGCCAGCTCGTCATGTGTGTCCTGAGCGCGGTCGAAGGACACAGGCTTAAAGGTAAATTCTTTTCCGAAATTCTCCCAAAATCAAGGCGTTTCTGGCTTTTTCGGTACTCAGTTTTATTTCACTAGATCGGGGAAAACCTCTTGCACCGCTGGATGAACTAACTCGTTCTTCCACACATTCAGCCCCTTCTGCAACGAGTCATCCCGATTCAGCGCTTCAACGCCAAAATTGGCCAGTTTTACCACATAGGGCAGGGTGCTGTTATTAAGTGCCTGGGTGGCTGTCCAAGGGACAGCTCCTGGCATGTTGGGAACACCATAGTGCAGCACCTCTGACACGGTGTAAGTTGGTTGACTGTGGGATGTGGGGCGCATCGTCTCAACACAGCCGCCTTGGTCAACGGCCACATCTACAATCACCGCACCGGGATGCATTTGGCTTACCAGGTTGGCAGAGAGCAGGGTGGGGGCTTTACGACCGGGAACGAGCACTGCTCCAACCACTAGATCTGCCGCCTGTACCGCTGGTTCGATCGCCGCTGGACTGCTGTAAAGCAAGGATACGCGGGAACCAAAGATGGTTTCCAAATAACTCAGCCGTTCCACGTTGATGTCGAAGATATCGACCTGTGCGCCCATGCCGACGGCAATACGAGCTGCTTCGGTGCCAACCACACCGCCTCCCAGTACAACCACGCGCCCCGGATGCACCCCGGGAATGCCGCCCAGCAATACGCCGCGTCCACCCTGCTGGCGCTCCAGGTACCGCGCCCCAAATTGTACCGAGAGCCGTCCGGCAATGATGCTCATGGGAGTGAGGAGGGGGAGGCTGCGGTTGGGAAGTTCGACCGTTTCGTAGGCAATCGCCGTTACCCCTGAGCGCATCAACTGCTCTGTCAGCTCTCGCGTAGCTGCCAGATGCAAGTACGTGAACACCAGTTGCCCCTTTTGCATGAGAGGGTATTCAGCCGAGAGGGGTTCTTTCACCTTCACGACCATCCCCTGATTCCATGCCTCCTTCGCGGTGGAGACAATCGTTGCGCCGACCTGCTCATAAGACGCATCGGTGAACCCAGACCCAACCCCAGCTGCCGTTTCTACAGCAACTGAATGCCCTGCATCCACTAACACGCGAACGCTTGCAGGGCTCAGCCCAACTCGAAATTCCTGATCCTTAATTTCCTTCGGAACACCAATGTCCATAGACTTACCTCGAACAACAGAAGAATGATGCAGTCGGAGTCCAAACCCCCAAGTCCTCAGACGGGGAACGATTCCAATCGATTTAGATTCAGCTTAGGAAGAGATAACAGCATCTTGCTTCACCCAATAAGATGGAGGTTTTGGGCGATCGCCCCTATACAGGAATAGCCAGATGTCAATGGCGGTATCTTTCCCACGCAAATTGTTCAATTGGACCGCGTATTCTGCCGTATTCCTTGTTGCGAACTTGCGCAAACGCCTGTTTTGTTTCTCAATAGCAATGGGTGGAAAGGACTCCTCCGACAGTCACTATATGGCAGTAGCCAGCCAACTCTGACACAGGAACTTCACGCAAATCATCTGACTGGGGAGCACACACCTTTCCCCAGTTTCGACCATTGCCCTTATCCAAATGTGTCAGGCTAGAGCAAGAGGATGAAATCAAAACACAGATAGCTGAAACTTGCTGAAACGACTTTTCTGAAAGGGTTTTAGGCAATGTGTGGAATGAGCCATCCGCGAATGGGTATTAGAATAGAATTGAAATATAAAGATTTGTTGCATTATGACTCAGACGACGCCTCAACCCTCTGTAACACCGGCTCTTGATGTGCCCAAGTTTGGCTTTAACGATTATGCTGAGCGCCTCAATGGCCGTGCGGCTATGGTCGGTTTTGCCCTGACCTTGATTATTGAATTGCTCACTGGCAAAGGGGTCATGGCTTGGCTTGGCCTTTACTAAAGCCGAATGCGAGAGACGTTTCCAGGGCCTAGACAGGCTTTGGGTGGTGTGGCCGCGTCGCAGCTACGCCATCAACGGATTCATGCAAGCGTACTCAGCGCAAGCTGGAATAGAGTTTCTAGAATGACGCATTACTGATTGAAGAGATTCTACAGCCTCTAGAATTGATGTAGCACCTGTGCTCCTGTAATGCGACCTGTTAGGAGCTACGAAATTCTTGGAGCGCCACAATGACTGTCATGCACTCGTCCGTTGCTTCAAATACTCTGCGGGTCGGAGATGTTGCTCATCAAAGTGGCCTGCCCACGAAAACCGTGCGCTATTACGACAATATTGGGTTGCTGACGCCGACAGTGATGCGATCGCCCTCGGGATATCGGCTCTTCTCCACCGATGTTTTGAACCGCTTAGCATTCATCAAGCAAGCGCAAAGTTTGGGGTTGAGCCTGGACGAAATTCGACAGGTGTTGCAAGTGCGCGATCGCGGCGAGTTGCCCTGCGGTGAAGTGCGCCAGTATCTAGAAGTGAAGGTCGCTGCCATCACTGCCCAAATCCAGGCGCTCGAAGCCTTACGCAACGAGCTACAGGGAGTTCTATCTGGCTGGGATGATGAACCATCGGGCGATCGCCTCTCGCGAACAATTTGCCCAAATTTGCAGAAATCCTGAGTGTTGATCTTGCACCTGTTCAGACAGGGAATCATATCAAGTCCGGTTAAATAGCCGTAAAACCCAAATATCATTTGGGTTCTTCAACCGGATTGGATATCAATGCATAATGCAGATGGGAGGACGGGATATGCCCGTCCTCCCATTTGTTTTGCGGAGATTTCCTGTCGCGCAAATGCCTCAATTCAGGACATGAAAGTCGAAGTCGACCAAGAGTTGTGCTTCGGCTGTTTGGGAGTCAACGTTTGGTCGCCAGAGTGTAACTGTGGTGCCATTGAGGAGCGATCGCAGTTCTGGCAAGGTCTGTAGAACGCTGTCCATCACCTGAGTTTGGAGATGCTCGATTAGACAAGGGTGGAAAATCCATTGATCGGTGGTCGATTGCACAACCACATCGGGCTCTAGAGGAAAGATATCGGGTTCAGGAACCTGCCCTGTGGCTAGGTCGATGTAGCGATCGCCCTCGGGAGTGTGTAGTTTCAGCGTGAGCAGCAAGCGCAGGCGTCCGGCTTGCCAATCGCTGCCCGGTTGCAGCAGGCGACAGGGCAGTCCTCCCACCAAATGCATGACACCGTAGGCACTGCGACTGATGCACCAGAGCAGCCAAGCAATTAATGCCTCCAGTTGCACACCCTCCTGAGTATCGGTGGTGGCGAGGAAGGGAGGTGCTTGTTCCAGCAAATCCGCTACTTCGCAGGCGTTCTTCACCAGTGTTGGCAAAATGTCTTCGGTGATGGGGGGAACATCAGCATTGGCGATATTGCGGTACACCGAGAGCTGCGGAATGAGCGTGGCGAGGTGCTGCTGGATGGTGGTGGTGCGGTAGGCGTCTAGCCAAACGATGTCGGTAAAGGTGAGGCGGATGCCAACATCGGATCCTGGCGTCGGTGGCAAGGCGGGTGAACCCTGCGCTTCTTCAAAAAAGGCGAAGGCCATTTCCAGTTTGAGGGTGCCTGTTTGCCAAGCCTGTCCTGGCGCGAGGGCATTGACGGCAATGCCGTCGAGGAAGCTCAATACTGCTGGGGTCGTCATGCGAATATGTTGCACCAGCGTATGCAACACCTCACCCGCTGGTTGCAGTGCTGTCATGGGATAGCCTTCGTGGATTTGCAGGGCGATCGCCGTATCTAACAAATCAGTGGGTGGATGTTGGGTCACTAGATCGGCGACCTGATGGTGGTCAGCCATTGTTCCATGCAACAACGCCGATAGTCGCACAACGCCCGATCGCACCTCGCCATCCCCTAATGTAATTTGAGCGGGAACGCCTTCTAGCAAGCGCATCACAGCATAGGAACTACGGGCGATGCCCCAGAGCAGTTGGGGTGCAAAGTCGGCGGCAAGGCAGTAATTTTGCCAGAGGTGCGCCGATAACCAGGACTCGGCTTCTTCCGTGGGTTGCTGAGACCACTGATCTAGCGCTTGCTCCAGAGTTTCCAGCAAGTCACAGGCTTCTTCGGTGACATAGGGCAATAGATTCTCGACAGTGGGCGTGCGATCGGCATGCCAGCCGCCAGCGGGCGATCGCACGAGCTGAATAATGTCCACCAACCGCTGCATGGCCACCAGAACACGAGGCGCATCGAGAAATTGGGGCAGAGGATTTAGGGGTGGCTCTGTGATACGCACAACCCAATGATGCAGTGCTGGAATGGAGGGCATTACCCGTGCAGGGTCTATCGTCTGCTCGTCTGAATGCAGTGGGTCTGACTCTGGGGCGTCTAAGTGCTGTGCGTCTGGGAAAACGCTAGAATCTGTCGTCAACGGTTATGCCTCCGCCAATTGTCTGGTGCGCTTTACTCGGGGATAGCCTATGGAACAAATATTTGCCTGCTAGGGCTTATGCCTTTTGCTGGTGGTTGGGCTCATTGCACCTATCCCATCAACGAACTCTGTCAGGATGAAGTGGCTCTTGCGGTAGTCCTGACGGTTCAATGCTTGCTCAATAGGAACCCGATGCTGCCCTGCATGTTTAATCATGCCCTGAATTCACCGTGATCATTCCTGATCGTTCTAGATGAGGGCGCGTTATAAATGGTGAATAAGTGGTGCATCCAGGTGCTATTGGAATATGTCGCCCATTAACTCCTCCTTCCGTGACCTTGGCTTGGCATATCCGGAGCGATCGCTCATTATATTTTTTGATGCCTTTAAAACTTTACGGATGGCCTGTACCCACGGAGGGAAAGAGGTGAGGTGAATCTTCTCGCACGACGTGATGCCGATTATGAATAAACGCGCTGTTTTTATTGGTCGAGGTTTGCTGGCGCTCGGAGCTAGCCTCTCTATCGTGGCATTGCTGGAAGCCCATCAGGCGATGAGCGATGCTCAGCGTCCTGAGATAGAACCAGAAATTGTGGTATCTGCGCCGCCGAGCCTTTCCACCGTCCCCGATGCGGTGCCGCCCGCTGCAAACACCACTCCAGATGAGCTGTCATCTTCTATTCCCCAAACCGTCGCTCAGATGAGTCCTGAGGAGCGCGGCGAACAACCACTGGCCATCAGCTCTGGAAATCCTGGAGAACAGGGGCAAAACCTAGCAGAAATGACAGCGAACCAAATTGCGGCTACCCGCAACGAATGGAGCAACGCCTCATTTCCGCTTGAACAATTCCAGGCTTACACCTCGCCCTTTGGCTATCGCCGCTCCATTGATGGCTACAACTTCAACGAGTTTCACTACGGGCTCGATCTTGCCGCCCCCCGAGGCAGCTATATCCGCAACTGGTGGACGGGCACCGTCGTCGAGGTGAGCGATGATTCCAACTGCGGCACGTCGGTAGTTGTCGAGGCTGGAGAGTGGCTCAGCATTTATTGCCACATGGAAGGCTATGTCGAGGTCGCCAATGGTGAGCGCTACATGATTGACCGCGACGGGGGCTTACGAATTGTTGAAGGCTCTGTCGTACAAGCGGGAGAGCGAGTCGGACGCATCGGCATGACGGGTCGCACCACAGGCCCCCACCTGCATTGGGGCTTGAAGTACAACAACAACTGGGTTGACCCGGCGTTGGTGCTGCGAGCCATGTATAGCAGCCAGACCAGCGTGTCGAATTAAAGCGGTTTCTCGAAAAGGATGCTCCGCTGGCTTCGGCTTCGCTCAGCCAGCTAGCTGCTGTATGGCATATAAGCTTACTGTTTTGTGCCCTGAGCGTAGTCGAAGGGCACAGCCTTGCAAGGGCAATTTTTTCCAGAATTTTCCTCAGCCTTGGGGCACTATTCGGCTTGACCCACCAACGTGAAAGCTGCCCAGTTGATTGGGTCGGGATATTCCTCCATTGTGGTGAGCATGGCTTGTCGTAGTGCCTGAGCGCGATCGCCCTCGGTCTGCCAGTTTTCATAAAACTCGGTCATCAAGAAAGCAGTGGCATCATCCGGCACTTTCCAGAGGGCGACGATGAGGCTGGGTACTCCCGCTTGCATGAAGGCACGGGAGAGTCCCACGACACCATCCCCTGTGATGCGCCCCCGCCCGGTGTCGCAGGCACTCAACACCACCAGTTCAGCATTCAGCTCCATCTGCAAGATTTCAGCGGAGGTGAGCAGGCCGTCTTCGCCATTGCCCGGAGCCAAAGCAACAGCTCCAGGGAAATCGAGTACACCCGTTTCTTCTGGATTGCCATAGTCCAATAAGCCGTGGGTGGCGAGGTGAATCACCTGGGCATTTGGCATTTGGGCTTTGACAGTTGCTTCACTGGCTGCCTCCCACAAAAGCGGTGCGGCACCTGTAAGTGTCTCAATTGCAGCGGCTTCATCCTCAGCTCCAGGAAGACTAGAGAGCCGCTCACTTTGTCCAGTGTTTGGATTCCACACACTGGGCATGATGGGGTTGCCCACTAGAAGCAAGTCCTCAGCCGAAAGCGCATCTCCTGAAAGCGACTGTGGCTGGCGAATAAGGTCGAGCACCTGAATTGAGGGAGCAGTAAGCATTGTGTGATGCTCAATGAGGTAATCGCCATTGGCATCCATCAATGCGGGGAAGGGAACCAGATAGAGGGAACGATGGGGAATGAAAACGATGCGCTCCTCTGGAGCGTTGGGTAGGTAGGCGGAAATTGGATCGATTAGCAGTTGGTACAAGGTCTGGAGAGCCTCGGCTTGGATCTGTTGTTGGCGTTCCTGGGCTGCGGGAGTAAGGGAAATGATAGCCTCGGCTTCGTTGCGACTACGAACGTTGAGAGCTTGTCGAGTGATGCCTACTAAATCAGCGAGGTTCTGATCCAACTGACTCAAATCAACAGACTCAAAGTAGAGTGTGCCAGTGGGCCGCATGACCCAGACATATAAAATCGGAGTGGCGGTGTCGTAGTCGATTATCGAATAGTTGACCAAGGTGGCATTTTGTTCCTGAGCAACGGAGCGCATAGTTGCGATGTCAGGAGCATGGCTTGATGGTACGCGAGTTTCTGGGGTTGCACTTCCGGCTAGAAGAGCTTCGAGTAATACGCGGGCTCGACTGCGTTCTGCGACTTCCAGCGCGGTGTCAGTTTCTCCTTGCGCGACAAGAGTCAGTTGGAGCCATTCGTAAGGGTGAATTTGAGTGTCAAACAGCGACACTTGATTGATATCGGATAGATCCTCTGCCCGCAGCGATTCCAAGACGGCGATCGCCTGATACAAAGCTTGTTCGGCTTGGGGATATTGACCGAGGCTGTGGTACGCTGCGCCAATGCCTGTTAGCGTTATGCCTTCGCCCGCCCGATCGCCAATGGCCTGACGAATGGGCAGACTTTGCTGGTAGTACTGAAGCGCTTGCGCATATTGCCCTTGGTTCAGATACATCAACCCAATGTTGTTGAGAGTAGTGGCCTCCCCAGCGCGATCGCCAATGGCTTGACGAATGGGCAAACTCTGCTGATAGTGCTGAAGCGCTTGATCAAATTGCTGCACGTTGCGATAGACTTCGCCAATGTTGTTGAGGGTCGCGGCTTCGCCCGCGCGATCGCCAATGGCTTGTCGAATAGGTAAGCTCTGCTGATAGTACTGAAGTGCTTGCTCATAGTCTTCGAGTTCGACATGTATCGAGCCAATGTTGTTGAGGGTTCTTGCTTCTCCGGCACGATTGCCAATGGCTTGTCGAATCGCCAAGCTTCGCTGAAAGTAGCGCAGGGCTGACGCATATTGGCCGAGATTGGTATACACTCCGCCGAGGTTATTGAGGGCCGTGCCTTCCCGAAGGCGGTCGCCAATCTCTTGGGATATCGCTAGGCTCTGTTGAAAATAGCGTAGGGCGGGTTCATACTGCCCTAGATGGCGATGCACCGCTCCGATACCCGTCAAACTAGAAACTTGACCCCCGCGATCGCCAATCTCCTCAAAGCGTGGCAGGCTTTGCTGATAGTAGGCGAGGGCTTGTTCGTAGTTCCCTAAATTGCTGGATATTAAGCCCATGTTGTTGAGAGTAGAGCTTTCTGTTCGGCGATCGCCAATCTCTCGTGAAATGGCTAAGCCTTGCTGATAATAGGTAAGCGCCTGCTCATACTGACTCAGGTTTTGATAAGCCGCTCCGATGTTATTGAGGGTACGACCTTGACCCAGGCGATCGTCAATATCTTGGGAAATATCCAAGCTTTGATAGTAATAGTCGAGGGCTTGTTCAGATTGGCCTAGATTGACATAGACCAATCCAATGTTGGTCAGGATTGCACCTTCGCCTTGCCGCTCTCCAATATCTCGCACAATCGCCAGGGCCTGTTCATATAAGACAAGCGCTTCCTCATAGCGACCCACGGCTACCAATTGTTGCCCTCGGTTATTAAGTTCAATGGATTCAGTGCGGCGATCGGTAATATCTGTTTGAGCAAGGGCGGGTTGCGATCGCAGCAGCAATGTTGCAGGGATAATTGCAGGCAATATAAACAGGGGACTGAAAGCGGGTAGCAGGCAACGAGGCAAGAAATGCATAAGAACGATCTGGTGATCTGAAGCTTGAGAAATTATCAAGATAATTTAGTCTTCACCCACTATCCCTTATGCACTTCTGCGGGGCACACCAACTCACCAGCCATTGCCAATCAAGGATCAAGACTTGAGCGCTGCCGCTTAATAGGGGCCAAACATGGTGTTTGCTGGATTGTCTGGGTTGTCGCTGTAGTAAAAGTCGTACACCAACTTAATCAACTCTTCTTTGGTGATGCGACCGGCCTCTTTGGCCAGGGCAGGAAACACTTCAGCAGTGTAGATCGGCGAGATATTGTAGACCGACAGAACCTGACCCCATTCATCCTCGCTGATGTAGCCATCTTCATTTTTGTCGAAGACGTCGAATAGAAGTTCTGTTAAAGACTGCACTTCATCGGTGTAAGCTTGCTCGTTGCCCAGGAGCGCCTCTTTATAGGCGAGCCACTCATCTAGCGAGACCTCTTTGTTCTGACTGAAATCGGCCTGCTTCGAGAGATTTTTCCACATGCGGGATAGTTTGTCTTGCAGGACGAGGCATTTGGGTGCTCGCACCGACCAATTCCGCAGCGAAGACATCTTTTTGAACAGCAGATCAAAGTCATCCCGCGACACCGCTCCGGTGTTGTTGGTGTCATACATGCTAAAGAGCTTGATGAGTTTGCGGCGCTGAAGCTTAGTCAACATCGTTCTTCCCCCGCCAGGGCACAAAGCAACTGTCCATCGACAGCATATAGCAATTCGCTGAGTCCAGGGTAATACCGATGTTATGAAAATCAAAGTCAGATTATTGTTTGAAAGCTTTGCAGTGCAAAGCTTTCAAACAATAATCTGTAGTGGATTCTTAGTGGATTGGGGTAAAACCCAGAAAGCCTTTGCGTTTTGGATCGTGCGGGCATTGGATTTTAAGAATAGTGCAGATCAGGGTGATCCAAGGGCATTGTCCGTACTGCCAATTTGCTTCAGGGCGATCGCCCGTGCTCGTTGGGATAGACTCTCTAACTTGACATGGCCGTCTTCGTCTATCAAATCCTCTTGCTTCATTAAGCCAATCATGGTTTCCCACAGAATTTCGTCAACCCGCTCGGCTTGACTTGCCAACCAGCGATGGGTTTCAGCATCTTCAGGAAATTGGTCAATACAGGATAGGGTATAGCTGCGGAACGCGCGAACTTGACGCAACAATCGAGCGACATATCCTGGGCATTCACAGGCAATGACATCGGCTGCGCGACAAATCTCAATCAAGTCTTCATCCGAGACATCAGTCAGGGTGATGGGTTTCTGCGTATTGCTAGACATATTTAGGTATGGATATATCAGACATTATCTGACGAATCATTCACGATGATTTTGTAGACTGAGTTCATGAGGGCAGAACCGAACTAGATACTTATAACTCAGGCTGCAAATCTTCAACTTCTATGGTAGTAAAAATGAACCTGATTGGCTCCATCAGTACACATAGATCGTAAACTCTAGATCGCTGGCTCTTCGTTGAACTACTCGATAGAACTAGCGTTCACAATAGAGTTATGCCAAGATTTCATGCTTCTCTATTCTAGGGAGATAAGTGAAACGTTTACAGGCACAGATGTGGAGTTTAGACTCCCTTTAATCCATGCCTGTTGGCACGCTACATGAGCCTGAATACTGTGATTTTCGATTCGGATAGCTAAGATGACTTCGAGGACATTACACTAAGCAGTCTAGATTTTTCCTTATCTCTAGTGCCAATTCGTGACTATGAAAGGTCATCTTTTTTCACTGATTTTGTACGTAATTAATCGGATGACAAAAATCGTGTGAAATGGGATCTGTGAATGATCGAGTGTAGGTAGATACAACTCATTTAATTTAGCAGATATTTCTAGATCTCAACGTAAACGACGTTTTATCTTTCCGACAGTTTGGGCAAGGAAAAGGTGTGCTAAATGAAATGTTGTCAAGGGGGAAATATCTTTTTGATGCGTTTGCTTGCAATCAAAAAAGATATTTATTTCACTGAAGATGATCTCCAATTTTTGGAGAATAGAAGCCTTGCGATATTCTTGCAGGAATTGTGCATTTCTGTTGAAACTTGTGTTGAGCGATTCAAAGGTGCTTAATGTTTTTTGAATACGTGCAACATCAAACTGGGTAGAGTAGCAAGCAATCTTTTGGCTGTTGAAGCCGGGATCGAGATAATCGGATAGCCCGCCATTCAGGCTGGAGAACACCTGACAGCCACAGGCCATAGCTTCTAGGGGTTGCAAGCCAAATCCTTCACTCACTCGCTGCAGCGCCCAATATTCCGACGAGTCATACAGGTAGATCTTTGCTCGATTAAATAGAGCCGCTAGATCTTCCACATAGCTATCTACCACCACGACGTTGTAGTTGGTTTGGAGCGCTGGAATCAGTTGGTTCAACAAATAGCTAGAGGATTTTCTGGCCTGTACCAATACATCAATATCGCGCGGAAGATGGCGATCGCAAAACTCATCTGAAATCTCATTGGGCAGATAATAGATCAGTGAGTGGGGAGCGCGTTGACCCCAGTAGCCTAGGGTGTTGCGGCTGACGGTGATGATGGGAATGTGGGCAGGTACCGAGAAGCCATAGCCAGCGCTGTGGGCATGATAGAGTGCATGGCGATCGCCTACCTTCTTGATCAGCTTTGGAACATCAAACCCCCAGCTCAAGACAAAGATAGCGGAATCGTCTGCCGGGGATTGCAGCAGATCATCCAAGAACAAGGTGTCTTTTTCTCGCTGGCGATAGGTCACCACCTCCGCCGCACAGATTTCCTGCGCCAAGCGCAGAGTTTTTAGTTCAGCCCATAGCCCCCCACAGGCAAATTTGCCCCCAGTGCCCGGTAATAAAAAGTAGAGCTTTCGCATAACTGGAGGCGTTTTCTACGGAGGTTCAAGGTTGTGAAAGAGCAGACTTTAAGAGCGTTTCAGTCACTTCTACGAGACACCAAACCTAGGAGTCTGCCGCGACCGAGGAGGTTTCCAGCGCCAGCTTCGCGCGATGTTTCAGCATCAAGCCATATTCCAACCCTTCGACAACAGCCTGATAGGATGCCCCAATAATATTGGTCGAAACCCCTACCGTTGTCCAGCGTTGGTGGCCGTTACTCGATTCCACCAGCACACGGGTCTTGGCCGAGGTGCCCGACTTGCCGTCGAGAATTCGCACCTTATAGTCCGTCAATTGGAATGAGGCAATTTCGGGGTACATCGTCCGCAGCGCTTTGCGCAAGGCTGCATCCAATGCGGATACCGGGCCGTTTCCTTCACCTGCTTCGAGAATGTCCTGCCCCTCAACCGTAACCTTGACCGTAGCTTGTGAGTCGGTGCTCCAGGCATCGGCAACAGGTTGCATCTGGCAATAGACATGGAAGTCCTTGACAGAGAAGAAAGACTCCCGTTGCCCGATGGCTTCCCGCATCAACAGCTCAAAGCTGGCCTCTGCCGCTTCAAACTGATAGCCTTCGTTTTCCAGATGCTTCAGGTTTTGTAGCAACTGCCGACAGGTGGGCGACTCTTTGCTAAGTTCAATGCCAAAACTACGGGCTTTGGCCAAGATATTACTGATCCCGGCCTGATCTGAAATCACAATCCGGCGGTGGTTGCCGACAGCATCGGGAGAGACATGTTCATAGGTGATTGGGTTTTTCTCCACGGCACTAACATGGATCCCGCCTTTGTGGGCGAAAGCCGAAAGCCCGATATAGGGCGCATGGTCGTCGGGAGCGAGGTTGACAATTTCACTAATCAGGCGGCTGGATTCACTCAGGGTGGCCAGTTGCTCCGGCTCGACACAGCGATAACCCAGCTTCAGTTGCAGACTGGGCATGACGGAGCAGAGGTTGGCATTGCCGCAACGCTCCCCGTAGCCATTGATGGTTCCCTGCACCATGCGCGCGCCTTCCATCACCGCCGACAGGGCATTGGCCACCGCCGTACCCGAATCATTATGGGTATGGATGCCAATCTGAGCAGGGGTTTCCGCCGTTTGCAACACCCGTGCTTCGTCGCTTTGCACCAGTTCCCGCACTGCCTGAACGATCGCCTGCACGTCGTGCGGTAGGGTGCCGCCGTTGGTGTCACAGAGGACGAGCCATTCTGCGCCTCCAGCGATCGCCGCTTTCAAGGTTTCCAGGGCATAGTCTGGATTCGCCTTGTACCCATCAAACCAATGTTCTGCATCGTAGAGCACCCGTCGCCCCTGGGAGCGAAAGAAGGCGATCGTATCGCGAATCATTTCCAGGTTCTCGTCCAGGCTGGTTTTGAGGCTATCGGTGACATGCAAGTCCCAGGATTTGCCAAATACCGCGACCCAGCGCGTTCCCGCTGAAAGGATGGGCTGCAACATGGGATCATCCTCAGCGGTGCGCCCAGGGCGGCGGGTTGAACAAAAAGCCACGATCTCAGCCTGGGTGAGCGGTTCCTCGCGAATTTGCCAGAAAAACTGTACATCTTTGGGATTTGCCCCAGGCCAGCCCCCTTCGATAAACGGAATCCCCAGGCGATCGAGCTGGCGGGCAATTCTTACCTTGTCTTCTAGAGACAGGGAAATGCCTTCCCGCTGTGCGCCGTCCCGTAGGGTAGTGTCGTAAATCCAAATGGTCTCGGGTGCAGTGGCCATGATCGTTGGATGCCGCAAAAATGCAAAAGGATAATATCTAAGCGTAGGACGATTTTAATCGGTTTGTGTCTGTCTTATGCTGATCTCAAGAGGCTGTCATTTAAGGCGCTCGTGAGGGGTTGCTCTTGAATGTGAGCGATCGCCTTCCTAAATCACCAAAGGCGCGGTGCATTGCCCCACCTATTGAAGACGCGTTACTGACTAACGTAATGTTGTTTTTGCAAATCCACCGGAGGACATGATGCCGACCGTGACAGCTCAAGGGAAAACCTTTGAATGCAAGCAAGGAGAAAATCTCCGTCGAGTGTTGTTGCAGCAGGGCGTTGATCTCCACAATCAATCGGCCTCGGTGATCAACTGCCGGGGGATTGGCACCTGCGGCACCTGTGCGGTGACGATTGAGGGCGAGGTGTCGGACATGAGCTGGCGTGAGAAGGCTCGCTTGTCCGTGCCACCTCATTCCCCCGAGAAAAATCTTGAGAAAAATCGACGATTAGCTTGCCAGGTCAAGATCATGGGTGATGTGAAGGTATCCAAAGATGATGGCTTCTGGGGACAGGGCGATCGCCCTGTGTGGTAACTCTCCCCCCATAAATTAAAGGAGGCGTCAAGGCTGCGTGGCTGAAGGGTAAAAATGCTGGGGACAGGTCGAAAAACTTCGGCCATCCTGAGGTATCTGCGCGATGATAGTGAAAGCCGAGTCGGGAGAGCGAGTGCTATGGCAATAAATCTGCTGGACATTCTCGCGTTCATCATTGTGTTTGGCCTACTGGCAACCCTGGTTGGAACGCTAGCAACCGGGGTGTTGCGAATTGTTGGGTTTGCTATTCTGGTGGCGATCGCCCTTATTATCGGTGGGCCTTACTTGCAGGCTGGAAACGTCCTTCGAAGCCCGTTTCGGACAGCACCAACAACGACGGTTCCCTCACAAACAACGACGACCTCACCGACGCGATCCATCCCTGCGAATGTCGGGTCAGGTACAACTTTTTCCACCACAGGCCCTGTTGAGAATGAAAGCACCGTCTCGGAAACAACGGGTGGCGGGAGCGTCAACCAACCGCGGCGGGGTGTTCGAGCAATGTGGTAGGTTGCCTTCGGCTGAGTGTTCTGGAGATGGCCTAGAGTGGAAAGAGCGGATTAGCAGGCGTTGCTGAAACGTAGTGTGAATCGCAACTTCGTTTCAATTCATACATCACCTCAATAGATCGAGAATCAGCAACGCCGATTAGCAGGATGGCAAGGGCAGCGAGGAGCCATGCGCAGAGAAGATGAGGTTTTAATTATTGGCGGCGGCATTATTGGTTTGTCGATCGCCCTCGAACTGAAACTGCGGGGCATATCGGTGACGGTGCTGAGCCGCGATTTTGGGCAGGCGGCGGCCCATGCCGCTGCCGGGATGCTCGCGCCTCAGGCGGAATCGCTGCCCCCTGGAGCCCTGAGGGAGTTGTCCTTGCAAAGCTTGGAGGCTTATCCCGAGTGGGTGCGCAAAATCGAAGAACTGAGTAGTGCCGACACGGGCTATCAAGCCTGTGGCATTCTCGCCCCGGTGTATGACCTGCCTGCCGATGACACGGATAGTAGAGCGATGCCGACCCGTCGTTGGTTGGATCAATCGGCAGTGCATCTGGCGCAACCTGGACTCAGCCCCGATGTTGTCGGGGGATGGTGGTTGCCAGAAGAAGGACAGGTGGATAATCGAGCGCTAATCCTGGTGCTGCGCTCCGCTGCAGAATCCCTAGGCGTCACGATTCACGAAGGAATAGCGGTCACCGATGTGGAGCGCCGTCAGGGGCGGGTTGTGGGCATGCGATCGCCCGCTGGAAGCTGGCAAGCCCAGCACTATATCCTGGCGACGGGAGCTTGGTCGCAGGCATTGCTGCCCGTTCCCGTGCAGCCGCTGAAGGGACAAATGCTCTCAGTGGCGGTTCCATCCACCGATACTGTGGATCGACCGTTGCAGCGGGTGCTATTTGGGCCCGATAGTATCTACCTCGTTCCCCGCCGAGATGGACGCATTGTTGTCGGAGCCACGGTTGAATCCGTTGGCTTTGCGCCCCACAATACCCCTGCTGGATTGCAGACGCTGTTGAACAAGGCGATGCGGTTGGTTCCAGCGATCGCCCAATTCCCCATCCAGGAATGTTGGTGGGGGTTCCGTCCGACAACGCCCGACCAGTCTCCTATCCTGGGATCCAGCCCCTATGACAACCTTTCCCTCGCCATCGGCCACCACCGCAACGGCATTCTGCTAGCTCCCATCACCGCCCGTCTGATTGCCAATCTAGTCACCGACAAAGAGATTGACTCGCTTTTACCGCAGTTCTCTTGGGAGCGATTTTTATCCCCGATTGTTGCCACGTCGGCTCCGCCATCGCCGATAGGATCCACGGCTACTCATTCTTCACCCAATTTATCGAATTCAATGGCTCACCCTTCCACCCTGGCTCACGCGACCCCCGATACCTCTGCTCAGACGGTTCCAACGGAAGCCCTGGCGGGCGATCGCCCCCTAGTGATTGCCGGACGTACGTTCCAATCTCGCTTGATGACGGGTACCGGGAAGTACGACAACTTTGAAGTGATGCAACAGAGCGTTGCTGCCAGTGGGTGCAATATTGTCACGGTGGCGGTGCGTCGCGTCCAGACCAAAGCGCCGGGACATGAGGGTTTGGCTGAAGCCCTCGACTGGTCGAAGATCTGGATGCTGCCTAACACCGCGGGCTGTCAAACGGCAGAAGAGGCAATTCGGGTGGCGCGGTTGGGGCGCGAAATGGCTAAGCTGCTGGGACAGGAAGACAACAACTTCGTGAAGCTGGAAGTGATTCCCGATACCCAATATCTGCTGCCCGATCCTATCGGCACCCTGGAAGCGGCAGAAAAGCTGGTTCAGGAAGGCTTTGCCGTGTTGCCCTATATCAACGCCGATCCGTTGTTGGCTAAGCGGTTGGAAGAGGCGGGCTGCGCCACCGTGATGCCCCTGGGATCGCCTATCGGTTCTGGGCAAGGGATTCGCAATACGGCGAATATCCAAATCATTATCGAGAATGCGCAGATTCCAGTGGTTGTGGATGCTGGCATTGGTGCGCCTAGCGAGGCGGCGCAGGCGATGGAAATGGGAGCAGATGCGTTGCTGATTAACACAGCGATCGCCAAAGCCCAAAACCCCGTTGCGATGGCTCAGGCCATGGGAATGGCCACCGTTGCCGGACGCTTAGCCTACCTCGCCGGACGCATTCCCATTAAAGGAACGGCGAGTGCTAGCTCACCCCTAACCGGGCGAATTGGTGGATCTTAAGCACATCTCGGGACACTCCTTAAGACATTGCAATATTCTGAAACGATTGCCAAATTGCAGCAAAAGGCATGTGGAAAGCATGTTTTGCACCCTAATAAACCTTTGTAACGTAACAAATGATGTCCAGCCTGAGAAGGTTCCTTAGGTTATTTGATAACGTTCATAAGTAATGGCAATCTAATGGCGATTGTCTGCCGCAGTTGTTGAAGACGATCGTTGGTATCCCTGAAAAGTTTTTGCTCAAGATTTACAGCTTACTTGTTTGAGAGCAGCATTCGATGTGAAGCCTGAAGCCTAGAAAGGAAACGGTTGCTGCTAGAGGATTTTTCGCACGCATGTTTTGAGCCAGACTACCTGAACTGGCAAGCCTTTACAGACACAAGATGTCTGACCTGACGTGTCCGGAGACAGAGATGAAATTGGCAATGAATAAATACTGCATGGCATGGATTCAAGAATGGTGTCGCACCAACAACTGGAGCGATCCCTTTCGGGAATCCAATGAGTATTGGGCATTCCCCCCGCAAGCAGTGATGCCGTTGCCCATCCCAGCTGATGAGTTGCAACTACTGAAGGCCGAGAAAGGTGCTAGCCCTGCTGAGCGCATTTGGTTTGCGGCGGTTTGGAGTGTGTCGGCGATCGCCCTCACGACTGGCGTTTGGTTGCAGAACCCCATGCCGATGGTGTTTGCCTTTGTTTTCTGCGCCATGGTCTTTGCGGCAATGGATGAAAGCTAAGGGTTCGGCTAGTTTGCATCGACTATGACTCAGCCGCGTATTGGCATCATCATGGGCAGCGACTCCGATCTGCCGACTATGCAGGGGGCGATCGCTGTTTGCCAAGATTTTCAGGTGGCGCATGAAGTTGCCATTGTCTCAGCCCATCGCACCCCCCACCGCATGGTGGATTATGCTGAAACCGCTCACCAGCGAGGACTCCAGGTAATCATTGCTGGTGCCGGAGGTGCGGCGCATCTGCCGGGTATGGTGGCAGCCATTTCACCCTTACCCGTGATCGGTGTACCCGTTTCCAGTCGCCAGTTGCAAGGAATCGATTCTCTCTATTCCATCGTGCAAATGCCCGCTGGGATTCCTGTGGCAACCGTGGCGATCGGCAATGCCCGCAATGCTGGACTCCTAGCCGTCCAAATCCTTGCCACCCACGATCCTGAACTGTTAGCGCAGGTGCAGCAGTACCGCGAATCCCTACGAGATTCTGTTCTGGCCAAGCAAGAACGATTGGAATCAATGGGAAGTGATGCCTATCTCCAGGGCATGCAGAAGAAATAGTCTGGAGCCTCGCTCTAGGGGATTGGCACGAAACTCCAATCCCAAGCATCTCTGTGAAATGTCCTCGGCTTATAGCTCAGCCAGTGGGCTGAGCTAGGGCTGCATAGCGAAAACAGTCTGTCGTGTGGTCATTGACCAATCCACATGCCTGCATAAAGGCATAGCAAATTGTTGGGCCGACGAAGTTGCAGCCCCGTTTTTTCAGATCTTTGCTCATAGCCTGGGATTCTGGCGTCGAAACCGGAACCGCCTTCAGATTTGCCCAGGCGTTAATAATGGGCTGATGGTTGATGAAACGCCAGAGGTAGGTATCTAGGCTGCCAAATTCTTGCCGAATGGCCAAGACTGCACGGGCATTTTTGACGGCTGATTCTACCTTGAGGCGATTACGGATGATATTAGGATTTGTCAGCAACATGGCAATTTTGTCATCGTCGTACGCTGCAACCCGTTCTGCGTCAAAGCCTTCGAACGCTTCGCGATAGCCTTCCCGTTTCCGTAGCACCGTTAGCCAGCTTAAACCTGCCTGTGCCCCTTCCAAAATCAGAAACTCAAACAATCGCGGGTCATCATGCAGCGGTACGCCCCACTCCTGATCGTGGTAGTCCATGTAGAGCGGGTCATCGGTTACCCAAGCGCAGCGACAATGCGAATCGCCCATCAGTCCTCTTTGGCCTCTCCACCAACGACAACATTGCGAATGCGAAGGCTAGGGCCACCACATCCGACCGGCATACCGCTCTGTCCGCCTTTCCCGCAACCGCCCGACTCATCCCAGCGAAAGTCATTGCCGATCGCCTCAATGTCTCCCAGCGTCTGAAACACATTGCCCGAGAGGGTGAGATCACGTACCGGTTCGGCCAGCTTGCCTTGGCGAATCATCCAGCCTTCCCCAGCCGTGAAGGTAAACATTTCGCCATTGGTCATTCCCCCCCGCCAGTTGCGGGCATAGACGCCTTCCTCAATCCCATCAAACAACTGATCCACGGGGGTGTTGCCCCGCTCAATCCAGGTATTAGTCATGCGAACCAGGGGAGGGAACTGGTAGCTCAGGCAGCGGGCATTCCCCGTGGCGTTTTCCTCCAACCTGCCAGCGGTTTCTCGGGAATGGAGCCGCCCCACCAACACCCCATCGCGGATCAACTGGGTTGTGCTGGCGGGTGTGCCCTCGTCATCGTAGGTATAGCTGCCCCGATGTCCTGCCGGAGCGGCTCCATCAAAAATCTGGAGATCCTTTGGGCCGAATTTGCGCCCCAGGGTCATGACTTCCATCAGATCTGGGTTTTCGTAAATCATGTCGGCTTCGGAAAGATGTCCAAAGGCTTCATGGACAAATAACCCCGTCAAGATGGGGTCGATCACGACGGTATAGACATTGCCCTTCACGGGTGGCAGGTCGAGGGCATTGACGGCGCGCTCGGCGGCCTGTTGTACCTGCTGGTCGAGTTGTTCCAGGTCTTCGTAGGCTTGGCGAGAACCCGTGGTTTCTCGCCCCGTCTGTACTGTTTCGCCATTACGAGCCGTGGCGGCAAACCGCATCTCCATATCGACCCAGGATTGCTCAAGCACAGTTCCTTCCGACGTCGCGAAAAGAATGTGTTGGGTGCAGTCGTTATAACGCACTGAGGTGGTGGCGATGCGATCATCTACGCTGCGGAGCAACTCAGCATAGTGGGTGCAGAGGTTTTTCTTGCGGTTGAGGGGAACGTCGCGGGGGTCGGTACCCTTGAGATAGAGGGGACGACTATCCTGGATGATGGGGATATTGGCTAGCTCGGTGACATCATCCCCCACGAGCCGAGCGGCGGCGATCGCCTCCTCAATTTGTGCGGCCAGGTCAGCCAGGTTGTTGAAGCTTGCAAACCCCCAACCACCCCGATAGCAGGCACGCACCTGTCCGCCAACCGACAGTGCTTCGCTGAGGGTTTCGACTTTGCCCCATCGCAGTAGAATATCAGTACTATCCGACTCTTCCAATCGAATAGCCAGATAATCCACCCGATGTTTGTAACGGGCGATGTGATCCGTCAGGCGATCGATCGCCGTCGCAAAGATTGGAACCATGACGAAAGGGTGAGGATACTTTCCCTATTTTGCCTTTAGAGAACGCTTCCGTGGGGAAAAGAGCAATAGATTTTTAGTGATGCAGAACACATGGGTTGATCCGATGCAACAATGATTCAATTTCTGCAACGCAATTGCGGGGGGCGAAAAAGTGGGTTATGACTGGTGTGATGGCATTCTCGCCAGGAAGACACGGGTACGCCTACCCATGTTCAGCAGGTCAGGTAGGAGCAATCGATGAACCTATTGACATCGCCACGAGTGGAACCGAACAGGGGATGCAGAGGATTGGGAACGTTCAAGCCAGGAGGATGGCTGAATAAGGGTTTGATTGCCTTCTTGGTGTGGATGATTTCTCTGTTGTTTGCCATTCCGGCCATAGCTGAAGAGGTCGCCCCATCTCAATTGCGGCTACTCCTTTTATTGATGGATCCGCTCGACCCTGAGATTTTTTCGCGCAATAGTGAGAACGTTTATCCCAATGTCATTACGTCGTCGGATGTTTCCCAGGTAGGGCTAACGATTCCGAGCCTGTGGTGGGTGGAAGAGCAGTTTGGCGATCGCCTCCTCGAAAACTGGGCGGCCTTTCCGGCTGAGAATGGACTGCCGCCACGGGTCGATTTGATGGTAAACGAGCAGGTGTGGAGCATCTATCAACCCATCGAACGCTATGCCTTTGTCAACCAGTTTGGCACCTCGGCGCAAGATTATGGCTACATCACTCGGGTGTACGATCGCCGCAATGACTTGCTAGCGGCCTACCTTTGCGATTATCAGGGCAACGGTGCTGCTGTCCAATTGCAAGACCGCTGTGACCTTTTCCTCAACTGGGCGGGGGGGCCATCTTTACCCGATGCTATAAATTCTCAGAACGCACCCTCTGCCAATACTCCGAGTAGATTTCGGCGGTAGCCGATGGCAGAGGCAACAAAAACTCGCTGGCATCCAAAATGCTCGAAATGGGTAGCAGTAAGGGATTAGACCGCACACTATCCGGCAATCCATCCTTTCGGGTCACAATCATGGGTGAGGCAACCGGGCTGAGCAGCGATAGCCGAACGGCGTTAACTTGACGCCAGAAAAATGCGATCCAGCTTCGCACAATATCTTCGGATGCATCGGTTGACTCGACGTTAGGCTTGACCCAGAGGTCGGCGGTCAGCAAGGTGCCAGACTGAGGGATGACAGCAGCGAGCCGGGGATTACGCTTGAGCACTGGCAGGATGTCGGTCGTCCACCCCACCGCCAGGGAGACATCCCCCAGCACGAGCGGTTGTAGATAGGCATCCGAGCTGTAGAGGCGCACCTGCTGGTTGAGAGCGCTAAGGGTATCGTCCAAATCTGACAGGCGATCGAGGTCAGAGGCGTTGGCCGAATGTCCCAGATGTTTGAGAGTCAGCCCGATCACAGCACGGGCACTATCGAGGAGAGCAATCTGGCGTGTCAGGCCATCCCTCCAAAGGTCGCCCCAATCCGTTGGCGGGTCTTCAGGAAAGCGGTCTTTGCGATAGACGATCGCCAGCATCCCCCAACGGTAGGGCGCTCCCCAGATAGCGCCATCCTCTGCCATCATGCCCTCATCGTCCCGCCGGACGAGCAATCGCCATTTCTCAGGCAATCGCTCCCAACCACTCAGCGATTCCACATCCAGAGGCGTAATCAGGTTTTGGCGGATGGCGGAGGTTAACCAAGCATCGCCGAGAGTAGCTATCTGGCTGGGAACCGGCGATCGCCCCCGAAACAGACGTTGCATGAAGGAAACCCTGGGAACCCCGCCTTGCTCCAGCAAATCGTAAACTCGGCTCAAGGTTTCGATGGGAAATACCCGAATGCGCGCCTGGTCGGTCAACTGATCCTGCAAGTCGCTCAACAATGTGGGAGGAACCGAGCCTTCCAGCAATGCCACTGGTAGCATTGGCACCTGTTCCCCGCGACATCCACTTAACGCCGATGCGAGGAGCAGTGACCCAGAACCTACCAGAAGCGATCGCCGTTTCATGCTTTTTCCTATGTCTTGTCTCGCGTTAATGAGATCTCGATTGTGCTAATACAGCAGACTACGGAGGCGTCAACAGACCTGACAACCACCTCAGCCATCGTAGCAATGAGATGCCGCTTGGTATCGCTTTTGTCTCCTCGCCATATCCTCGTCCTCAATCCGAGTAGTAAATCCCGACGGAGTTTCTTTGAAATGCTTGCTCAAAAAGCACTTCAAAGAAACTACAACTAGTTTTTCTAATCTGGATTTGGAGTCAGATAGGGCTTTGCGCATTAGATAAGACCGGATAGCTTTTGAAAGTCTCAATGTGAAAGTCCCAAGCCATCGAGACTTCTGCATTTCATTGGTCTTGTGAGCGCGCATCCACAGGGTCAATGAAATTATGCGAGTCTTGCGTAATTTCTGCACAGAAATTAGACACGGAAAATCATCGGAAGACACATTCAAATGAGCATAAATAAAGAGAAGGTTAACAATGCCTCGAAAAATATAACGAAATGTAAATTCATGTTCACACTTGTTTCTGAATATTGCAAAAGCGTTGCCGTCTAGACAGTCAACAATATGAGAAAAATAAGGGAAATCAACAGAATGCAGGCATTTATGCAGTTAGGATACTTTCTTTATCTCATGTGACGTAGTAAATAGAACTGACTGGATTTCAAATCCTCTACCTTTCCTTGAGAGGTAGGCGGGAGAGCAGTAGCATCAGTCTATCGAGGTATTCTATTTGGAGCCAGAATCATGCTTCGGACTAATTCAAAACCTGCTCAGTCTTAGCGAAGTCTGTTAATTCTGTAAGATGCGATATGACTTCCAAAATTAATAAAATTTGTAAGCCCGATTTTTGCGGATAGTAATCTTTGTAGATAGAAGCATGAATATCTAGGAAAACCTAAACACTTTACCTCTAGAAATCGTTTATCGTTCTTGAGAAGGCTTTTATAGAAAGATGCCCAATGGCTTTATCTGTAAGGCTCAGGGCTTTGAGCATCTATTGGTTGTTATCAACATCGTGGCTGAAGGGCTTGAAAAAGAGACAGGATAAGTACTGGAGAAATTCTGAGAGGAATAATGATGCCCCTTGATGCCCTAGTGCAACCAATTTCTCAGATATAAAGTGCGTTGCAGGGAAACGTTAAATGATTCAGGAATAAAGTGCTAGATATACTTATCTATTCCTAAGATGGTACTGGATACAAAATATTGAAGGGAAGGGAGTCGAGCATCGCATGAACTCACTACATCAGCAAATTGCTGATTTGAGCGCGAAGATTGATGCACTGAAAGAGCTGATTGAGCGACTGAGTGACAAAATATCTGCGGAAAAAGTGCAACAACTCTC
>JBCBSJ010000049.1:0-26807 GCA_039819245.1 Cyanobacteria bacterium J06638_20 | reverse complement strand
TGGTGAAGGTGGCGTTGTCGCCAAAGCCATCGGGCAAGCTGAAGGTGATGGTGTCACCCGGCAGTTCTGGATCGTCGGCCGTTAGATTGCCTACCACGGCATCGGTGGTGTTCTCATCAATGGCGGTGTTGTCCAGGGTGATGTCGGTGGGGGCTAACTCGAGCAGATCATTGATGGTGACGGTAAAGTCTTCCGCAAAGCTGTTGCCCCCGGCATCGGTGGCCAGGATTTGGATGGAGTAGCTGTCCTGGGTTTCAAAGTCGGGGCTGCCCACAAAGCGCAGTTCTGTCCCAACGATGGTGAAGGCGGCGTTGTCGCCAAAGCCATCGGGCAGGCTGAAGGTGATGGTGTCACCAGGCAGTTCTGGATCATCGGCCGTGAGGTTGCCCACCACGGCATCGGTGGTGTTCTCATCAATAGCTGTATTATCCAGCGTGATATCGGTGGGGGGTAACTCGAACTCGCTGTCTGTAACATTAATAGTGAAGGTTTGGGGCGCAGACTCATTGCCTCCGGCGTCTGTGGCGATGACTTGAACGGTGTAGGCATTCGTCCCTGGCGGATCTTCAGGATTCTCGAAATCCGGTACGAAGGCTAACTGCAACTCATTGCCATCGGTTCCACCAATTTGGAACAGATCGTTATTCCCAAAGCCATTGGTCAGGGTAAAGGTTAGGACATCAGTGGAGGTGGGCGGAAGTTCTGGATCATCCGCGGCCAGGATGCCAATCACCGACCCGACAGGCTGATTCTCTAGGATCGAATCTTCTACTGAGCTGCCATCCAGGGTGATGTTTGAGGGCGCAACCTCAAATTCCTGATCCGTCACCGTAATCGTAAAGACTTCCTCGTAGCTGAGCATGCTGGCATCTGTAACCCGAACCCGAATGCTGTAGCTTGGCCGCGTTTCAAAGTCGGGGCTGGCGTTGATGCTGAGCACATCATCGATGATGGTAAAGTCGGCGTTGTTATCGTCTCCGTCTCCTGCGACCAACTCAAACGTAAACGTGTCGCTGGGGGTGGGGTCGACCGCCGTTAGCGTACCAATGGTGAGATCGGTACTGTTTTCAGCAATGGTGTCATTGCTCAGGATGATGTCAGTCGGATCCTCCAAATCATTCACAAAAATGGTGACCGCTTCCTGATAGGTCCGACCCGTGGGATCTTCGACCTCAATCCGAATATCGTAGGACTGTTGTGTCTCAAAGTCAGGAATGACATCGATCACCAGCTCATTGGTTCCTGGGGTGATACTGAAGGAGCCATTATCGGTTGAGCCGACGCCAGACACGAGCCTAAAGGTAAAGTCGGTGTCGCTGACATCGGGATCCACTGCCGTTAGAGTTGCCACAAGGGTTCCGGCAGGGCTGGCTTCATCGATCGTGTCATTGCTCAGCTCAATGTCTGTGGGAGCTTCATCGGAAATATCGCTGACAAAGATTTCAAAAACCTCGTCATAGATTCTGCCGTCTGTGTCGGTTTCTCGCAGTTTGATGCGATAGAAAGGTTGGGTATCGGCATCAGGAGTAGCCAGAAGCTCTAGCTCGTTGCCATTGATGATTGAGAAAGCCGCTGCGTCAAAATCTGTCTCGTCGACCAGTGAAAAGGTGAGGTTGTTGGACGGTGTCTCGGCATCAGTTCCCGTGATGAGGGCGACGATCGTTCCCGGTGTGGCCGTTTCCGAAATCTCAATGGTTGTGTTGGGGACGATAACAATGTCTGTACTGCTGATGAGGTCGATGTCGGTTGGTGCATCGACGGCAGCGCGTCCAAACCGCCGGGCGTAGATATCGAGATCGGATCCGCCATTAAGCGACGACCATGCCGCGACAAAATCGCTATCTGAGTCGATGGCGATCGCCGGAGCAATCTTATCGCCTTCGTTATTAACATTGGCAACTATATCCAGCCCTTGGGCTGTACCAAACTCGTTAAACCGTTTGACGACGGTCTGCTCAATCCCTGACTCATCATCAGTCCAGGCGATCGCAAAGGAATCTCCATCCAACTCGTAGCTCACCACCGGATAGCGCTGGTTCCCCGGCTGGGTGGGAAGGGGTGCAGCGCGATCGCTGGGATAAAACGTAAGATTGACCTGAAACTCATCGTCAAGCGCCGCACCGCTACTGTCATAGCGCCGCGCATAAATCCCAAACCCTTCCCCATCCTGATCTTCCGTTTCCCAGGCCACAACAAAGTTGCCATTCTGATCCATCGCGACACTAGAAAACTGCTGTCGTCCGGTGGTTGTGCCGTTGATCAGGAAATTCGACCCCAAGGCATTCCCTGCGCTATCGAAGCGCTGCCCATAGATACCAGCACCGCTGCCATCGGCGCGATCATTCGTCCAAACGACAACGAAATTGCCACTGGCATCCACCGCCACCGAGGAATGGGTGTTTATTCCAGTCTCGGTACTGACAGTAATGAGCCCGCCAACTGCATTTCCAGCGTTGTCATAGCGCTGCGCCAAAATGTTGCCAGAAAACCCGTCCGACCAGGTTACGACAAATTCGCTGCTGTCAGGGTCGATCGCCACACTGGCCTGCTCATTAGCGGGGAAGTTGAGACCATCCCCAATAACTCGAAACTCTGATCCCTGGGCTGTACCCGTGCTATCGAAGCGCTGCCCATATATCCCGGTGAAAAAACCGCCAGCGTCGTAACTTTCCCAGACAATGACAAAGTCGCCATCTGCGTCCATGGCGACGACTGCATTTTTCTGGTCATCATCCGTTGTGGTGTTGACCTGGAATTCGCCTAGTGGCAGTGCATTGCCGGCACTGTCATACAACCGGGCATAGACCCCTTGTCCATCGGCATCGCCACTTGTCCAGGTCACGACAAAGTTCCCGGTCGCGTCACTAGCAATGGCGCGGGGGGTATATTGGGTTGCGCTGTCGACGGTAGTTTGATCCCCCGCAGTTGTGGAATTGACCTGGATTTCGCCGCCTTGTGGGATGCCTGACATAGTTTTGTTCTCGCTAGTCGGTAGTTAGTAGAGGGAAAGAGGGTTTGGAGGTGGTGGGAGGATGGGTGGCAGGTTGCGACGGACTGGATCGGAGCCAGTAGGCAAAGTCGGGGGCAGTAAAAGCTTCCTGCGTTACAGGTTTGTCGGTGCTGAGGATATTGGGGCGGGTGATGTGGGGAATAAAGGCGACATCGCCGATCTCTTGGCATTGGCTGGTGAACTCAAACATCCCGATGCAATCACCGGTATCGAGATTGACCAAGGCGATGCCGCAGATTAGTTCTGAGAATCGTGTTTCGAGCGGTAAACCACCAAAAATATGTTGCTCCCGAATTTGGCTCAGCCCAATAATGGCTGTTCTGCCGACACAGGATAACCCACGAAGAAAGCCTGGGAGCACAGAAATCACCGTGTGATCTCCCGTGGTGGGATCAATACGCCAGAGTTCGCCCGCTCCAGAGTTGAGCACCAGCAATTCGGTTCCCGTCCAGCACGGGGAATGGGGCATCGCCAAGCCCCGTGCAATTACTGTGTTGTTCGTGACATCGATAACCACCCCCCCAGTTGCTTTGTGGGCTCGCCATCCTCCGGGGGTGTCGGTTTCTCCCAGTGCTGTAGCGAAGGCTGGAAGTGAGGCGGCAGGCGTGCTTGGGGCGGTGGAAGGGGCGATCGCCCTTCCATCCCCAACCGCCCTTCCATCCCCAATCGCCATTTCATTCACAATCGCCATTCCATTCAAATGACAGCGATCGTCAGGCGTCAATTCTGAAATAAAAGGAGGCTGCCAGCGGGGAACGAAGCTGAAATCGGCACTGAGGCTCGACAGGCAAGAAAAGCGGGTATTGACGACCCACACCTCGTCGCCGACATACCCGACCTCATGGCTATTCAAATCACCCGTAAAGTGAGCCACCCGTGGTAGGTAGAGCGCATCATAGCGACCGGGTTGCTGCGCTAAATAATGGGGAGCCAATTCCGCTGCATTGGCAAACTGCCAAACCTGATGTTGTGTCGCCAGTGCCAATCGCTGCCCCTGCACCGCTATCCCCATCGGTTTCTGAAAGGTTCGCAAGAGCAACGTCATCTGTTGTCCGTTCCACCCAATCAGCACCAATTTGCCCGATTGATAGGTGGTTAGCGCGATCGCGCCCCCCTGCTGACTCAGCCAATACTGAAACCCATCCGATGCCTGACATTGAATCGGCGGCGGATTGGGAGCGTTGACCGTGGTGTGGGTATTATTCAACAGATGCATCCCCATCATGGGTGACAGGACGGGGAGCTGCTTCATCCTAGGCAACCGATAGGGCACCCTCACTGCCGAACGCGGGCAGAAAAATCTAAGCTCGTGCGAACACGGCTACGCGCCTATGGGACAGTGACAGAATGAACAGGCCAGGATCGCGTTCACCGCCTCAACCGATCAACATTGGGAACCACTGCAAATCTCGAAAAAACGCTGGTCTAAGGCACGCGTGCGATCGCCCGTCTCGTCTGCAAGACTACCCACTTTTGGTCAAAAAGCGATCAGATCTGAGTCGATATACTGATGCGGATGAAAGGACTTGAACCTTCACACCTTGCGGTACTAGAACCTAAATCTAGCGCGTCTACCAATTCCGCCACATCCGCTGGAGCTAGAGAAATATCATAGCAAATGCCGAGGATTAACGCGCACCGACTGAACCACTAGCAACAAAAAGCGATCGCCCACCCCGCCCCGCCGCCATTCCAAGACCTCAAACGGCCATTGATTAACTTTTAATGAGAATAACTTGCATCAGTGTTGACATTCTTTTTCAATAAGCTTATTCTTAGCTCAGTGTTCTCCTCTCAAGGATCGGCGTAGGAGTTGGCCCGGCAAGCCAGCTCCTAATTTCTTTTTTAAAGGGTCGTATTGAGAGTAGTTTCTGGTAATGGGCTTCTTTGAGGCAATTTTTGAAAAAAGTGGAGCCGCTGGCTTCGACTGCGCTCAGCCGTTGTTCTCTTCTTCCCCTTCCACCAACCGCCGAAATCGCTCATCTTCCCGAATCCCATCAAAATCCGTGTCGGTTTTCGCCATCTCTCGGTAATTTGAATCTACTTGAATCGAGTGTTGTAGATTTTCAAATGCTTCTTCCAATTTGTTCCAAAACCTGTAACAAACCGCCTTGTTATAAATAGCATTGGCGTGATCTGACTTTATTTCTAAAGCGCGATCAAAGCTAACAAGCGCTTCTTGATAACGCCCTAAGAGAGTCAGCGTATACCCTTTGTTATCCCACGCCTCGTGAAAGTCGGATTTGATGTCCAGCGCTTTGTCGTAGCTTGCGATCGCCGCTTCCTTTTGGCCTAAGGCAGACAGCGCTCCCCCCCGGTTGCTCCACGCCTCGTGATAGTCGGGTTCGATCTCTAGCGTTTTGTCGTAGCTGGCGATCGCCGCTTCATAGCGGCCTAAGGCAGACAGCGCAACCCCCCGGTTGCTCCATGCCTGGTGAAAGTCGGGTTTGATCTCCAGCACTTTGTCGTAGCTTGCGATCGCCGCGTCCTTTTGGCCTAAGTCAGACAGCGCAACACCCCGGTTGTACCACGCCTTGTAATAGTCGGGTTTGAATTCCAGCGCCTTGTCGTAGCTTGCGATCGCCGCGTCCTTTTGGCCTAAGTCATCCAGCGCAACCCCCCGGTTGTACCACGCCTCGTGATAGTCGGATTTGATGTCCAGCGCCTTGTCATAAGCAGCAACTCCTTCTACATAGCGCTTCAATTCAACGAATGAGTATCCTTGATAAAACCAAGCTAGGTCAGAGTTTGGGTTGAATTGCGTCACACGCCCAAAACAGTTAACAGCAGCTTGATAAGCTTCTGAATCAACGGCAATTTTACCAAGCCTCTCAACAGAGTTGAGCAAGAACAACCGCTTGCGGTTCACAAGCCTGGGCACTATTCTGGCAAGTTTGGCAATGTATTCATTGAGTGCAAGGGCATCTTCCTTTGCTTCAATTTGCCCATCGCGAGGTTGCAAAATTCTTTCGGTTTGAATCAAATAGCGCAAAGCTAGATGGATACGCCAATAGCACCAGATCTGCTGAACTTTGTTACCTCCTGCTAGCATTCGTGCTGTAGGCAGAACCACAAAGTCATAAAGTTCTACGTTGGCTGCTCGCAGCAATTCAACGGCATCATAGATAAACCGAGCAGCAGGATATTTCTCAATCGCTTTGCGATATCGGTCTTTCCAGGTTCCTTGCAGAGTTCCTCGAAAGTTCGCATAGGAGAGGGTCTGCTCGCGGTTTTCGACAGTTACCAGATTTTCCACAACATTTCGGAATGTCTGGTCGTTTTTGTCAGCAATTCTGGAATAGTCCGCTTCTTCTGCCCGAATGCCCGCCCTCGGCACAGTGTCTTCCAAAAGGTCAACAATGGCTTGATTGTCTGGTTCTGACAGAGGGTAATGGTCAAATTGCTGCCAAAAGGCTGGAAAGGCATTGAACTCTAGCTTTTCCTTCTCACTGGGCATATTAGGTTGATCGGATGTTTCCTCGCTGCGCGCTGTTGCAATAACCCACACCCGATCTGCTCCACAGCTTCCTTCAAAAAAATGCAGCATCTCTAGCAAGCGTTCCTGCAAGGGGGGCAGTTGCGGTAATTTCTCATCATTAGCCTTCTCCCGTAGCCGCTGACTCAGATACATCGCCTGATTGATGTTGTCAAAGAAAAAGAGGAGTTTAGGCTGATCTCCTAGACGTTCGGTTAGTTCGGGTGGCAAAGATCGCGGAACAGTTAAATTTGGCGCGTCGTTATTTCTCAGCTTGATTACCGCCCAACCTTCATTGTTAAGGGTTTGGGCAACTTCAGCGGCTTCTCGAGTTTTTCCCAAGCCTGTCTGTCCAAGAATCAAGAGCCAATGATTCACCTGAAGTCGACCTTCAACTTCATCGCGAATGCTGCGATCCTTAAGACGTCTTTGGTAGGGAATGTTAAAGTCTGCCAGCTTGTCACTCTCTGCCTGGTTCGACCCCATCAGTTGTTTCAAGGGATTTTGAGTCCGTGGCGCAATGACTTCGAAGGGGAAATGCTCATTGGAAAGAAGTTTGGGTTCTGATTGCGGTTGCGGCTTCCGCCAAAAGACACGAAATAAGACCCAGATTCCTCCGGGCAAAAGTAATGGCAGAACGGTTTGCAAAAGTGCCAGAAGAATACTCGTTGCATCTGGATTTTCCAGTGCCACTTGCCAAATGTTAGTTAACCATTGCCAGACTGCTGCGATCCAATTACCCATCACACCATCCACGCTGTTGCTCAAATTTTAAGCGAGGAAAATAGCGATGTCCTGTGGGGATGGAGATCTTCGACTTCTCGAAGAAGTCGAAGATCTAGTCGGTGGTAGACATCGGCAAATTTTAAGCGAGGGGAACAACTTACGTCCTGTAGGGCTAAAGATGCGTCCTGTAGGGCTAAAGATGTTCGGCTTCTTGGAGAAGTCGAACATCTGGCCGGTGGTGTCGATGAGCATTCCTCAACGAATATCTACACAAACGCAAAAACTATCTAAAGGAATGGGGGATTGTTGGGAATTGCCCCAACAATCGAGGCAACTATTTTACGCAGGCGGGTTATACCGTCATCGTTCCATGACTGACTATATTTCCACGTCTCCCCCCCCGGTTTCTCTCAGCGTGTTTGGGATGCCTGCCGAGCGGGGTCGATGGTTGTTCATTCCTCTGGGGATGACGGTGATGTTGTGTTTGGGTACGGTGTATTCCTGGAGTGTGTTTCGCAAGCCCCTCGAAAGCGACATGGGGCTGGGGGCAACGGAAAGCCTGCTGCCCTACACCTTTGCCCTGGTATTTTATTCCATATTTATTGCGGTGGCCGGGTTTTACATCAGCCGGATTGGGGTGCGGCGGATGACGGCGCTTGGCGGCCTGTTAGTGGGGTTGGGATATGTTCTCTCTAGCTTTACCGGCCACATTATGGACATGAGCCTCACCTATGGGGCCATTGCCGGAACTGGGGTGGGCATTGCCTACGGCGTCCCCATGCTGGTATCAGCGCGGTGGTTTCCCGACCGGAAAGGATTGGCAGTGGGCTTGACCCTCGTTGGGTTTGGGCTATCGCCCATCATCACCGCTCCCCTGGCAAACACCCTGATTACGGCCTATGGGGTTCGCCCAACCCTACGGCTATTGGGGATTGTCTTTGCTCTAATTATTCTGGGGGTGGCGATCGCCCTCAAGCTGCCGCCCCAAAACTGGTATCCCAACAAAAACACCACCGGGCAGACCGCGCCCCACCACTCGTCCCAGAGCTATCCAGCCCATATGCTCAAAAGCCGCTCTTTCTATGGTCTGTGGATTTGCTACACCATCGGCACTCTGGTGGGATTGAGTGCGATCGGCATTTCCAGCCCCGTGGGCGAGGAGCTGATTCAAATTGACCCAGCTTTGGCCGCAGGCAGCGTATCGCTATTCGCGCTATTCAACGGCGGCAGTCGTCCCTTATTCGGGTGGCTGAGCGATCGCTTCAAACCGCATTACGTGGCGATCGCCTCCTACAGCCTAATTCTGGCGGGCTGTATCCTCATGCTCAACGCGCAGGAAGGCCAGGTGATTCGCTACCTGGTTGCCTTTTGCCTGTTCTGGTTTTGTCTGGGGGGATGGTTAGCGATCGCACCTACCACCACCCTGCGGTTCTTCAACCCCGACCACTACGCCCAAAACTATGGCATCGTCTTCACCGCCTACGGCGTGGGTGCCCTACTGGGAACCCTGGTCACCGGGCGGATTCGAGATTGGTTTGGCTCCTACACCTTCGCCTTCTACCCAATGGCCTTCCTCGCCATTGTCGGCATTATCGTTGCAAGTGTGATGCTGAGGCGCGATCGCGCTCCCGAACCGTAGCTACAGCGCTAGGCACTACGACAAAGCCCCATCATTCACTAAAAGCCCCGCAGTACAGGGCTTTTATATCAAATCCGGTTGAAGAACCCAAATGATATTTGGGTTCTTCAACCGGATCTGATATAACTCCGTTCTGAACAAAGTACCGAGAGAGGAATGCATATAACCTTCTCGCCCTTTTCCTAAATCTCTCTCCTGGCGACAGAAAAACTTTAACTCCGACTCCCTTTCTCCCTTTCTGCCTTTGGGGCACTTGGTACACAAATTTGGGCTGTCCCGCAAATCCCCGAACGATCCCCCTCTAAGTCCCCCTTAAAAAGGGGAAGTTGGGCTTCTGGCTTCGCTTTCGACGCTCAGATGAGGGCATAGCAGCTTTTGCAAGCCTTACATGCGAGCCTTGCCCAGCCAGATGCCCCCCACCGATGCGAAGCGGCCTAACGCCGCCAATGCAAAGCACCTTGCGAAAGGGGGTCTGGGGGAACCAGCCTGGTTCCTCCAGTCAGGGGGTCTGGGGGGCGACGCACCCCCAGTCCAAATTACGATAACTCCAACATCCGCTGAATTGGCCGCAGCGCCGCCACCCGAACCGCCTCCGGTAGCGTAATTTCAGGCGTGCGATGCTTCATGCAAAGGTACAGCTTCTCCAACGTATTCAGCCGCATATGAGGACACTCATTGCAAGCACATTGATTCATCGGCGGAGCCGGGATGAACTGCTTGTGGGGAGTCGCCTTTTGCATCTGGTGAATAATACCTGGCTCAGTGGCAATGATGAAAGACGAGCGATCGCTCCCCTGCACATACTTCAGCAACGCCGTCGTCGAGCCAATGAACTGAGCATGGCGCAACACCGCCGGTTCACATTCAGGATGGGCAATCACCTCAGCCGCTGGGTACTGCACCTGAAGCTCAACGATCTTGCGCTCCGAAAACGTTTCATGGACCATGCAACTGCCCTGCCACAGCACCATCTCCCGCCCTGTTTGCTCCATTACATAACGCCCCAGGTTGCGATCGGGGGCAAAAATAATGGGTTGGTCTTCAGGAATCTGCTGCACCAACTTCACCGCATTGGAACTGGTACAAATCAGATCGCTCATCGCCTTAATCTCGGCAGTGCAATTGATATAAGACACCACCATATGGTCGGGATGCGCCGCCTTGAACTCCGCAAACTCCGCAGGGGGGCAACTGTCTGCCAAGGAGCATCCAGCCTCCAGATCCGGCAACAACACCAGCTTCTCAGGGTTGAGAATCTTGGCCGTTTCGGCCATGAAATGCACCCCCGCGAAGACAATCACCTCCGCATCGGTGTCTGCCGCCTGCCGCGATAAGCCCAGGGAGTCGCCAATGTAGTCGGCAATGTCTTGAATGTCGGGGTCTTGGTAGTAATGCGCCAAAACAATGGCATTGAGTTCCCGCTTTAGATCGGCGATCGCCCCAAACAAATCGTGAGGCATCGCTTCAGCAGAAGCTACGTTTTGAGGTGATAGAACACTAGCAAACACGGCAATCCCTTTGCTGTAAGTAGATGAAACGGTAGGCTCACCTATTATGGTGTAACCTACCATAAATATATTATAGTCATTTTTACCAAAAATGGGGAGGTCGTGTCAGGGGTTTTTGAAACGATGAATGTTCCCTCGATGCGGGACAAAAACCAGAGGATCCTTGATTTTGGCCGGGGTTTAATTTCTCATCTTGCACTGAGGAATGCCTTACAGACCTGCAAATTCCATCAGATTGTTGCACGCCCAATCAATTGCTCAGAAATCTATTAGCCTTAAAAAGATGGTTAGCGGGTTTTGGGATGTCGCGTTCTTCCTACAACAGGCGATTCGAGAAACAACCGGAGGGGCTGTCTCGGCAAGGTAGTGCTCGATTGGCGCGGACGCCGTCGCATCGAGAGCGACAACTTGAGCCCGTCGCCGTGCCGTCGCGATCGCCCAAGCGCTGGTTCCGCAATCTGCTGATTGGCCTGGGCATCGTGCTGCTGCTGGATATCCTGACATCCTTCCTCGCCGAAAGCTTTTGGTTCCAGGAAGTCAACTTCCTCTCGGTATTCCTCACCCGTCGCTTCACCCAGTTTGGTGCCGCAGGATTGGTTTTTGCCATTAGCCTCGCGACACTGTGGGGAAATCTGGCGATCGCCCAATCTCGGCAAAAAGGCCCCAGCGATGTCGATACTGCGGGGGGCAACGCCGGGGGGTTGCGGCTGCGCTGGCTGTTGCCCATCACCCTGGGTTTTAGCCTCATCCTCAGTATGTCGCTCTACTATTACGGGCAAATTGCGATCGACTACTGGCATCCCCGGTTGAACCTCTACAACGATATATCCCAGATTCCTACCCGAGTGCAGCCGGAAGTATTTTTGGACTTGGGAGAACGGATGCTGCTTCAGCCCTGGTTGCTGGGGTTGGTGGGGTTGGGGGCGATCGCCCTGCTGATTTACCCCAGCGTTATCTCCTGGGTGATGTCCTTCTTCATGAGCCTTGGCTTCGCGCTGGTGCTTTCAGAGAACTGGATTCGGATTTTGCTGGCGCTCCATCCCATTCCCTTCGAGCAAGCCGATCCCCTGCTGAGCATCAACATCGGTTTCTACATCTTTCAACTTCCGTTGCTAGAAGTCGTTGTATTTTGGCTGTTGGGATTGCTGTCGCTGACCCTGCTCTCGGTTTCACTGATGTATTTGTTGGCTCACAACAGCCTCAGCGACGGACGGTTTTCTGGGTTTAGCCCCAGCCAATTGCAGCACCTGTATCGACTCGGTGGGGCGTTGATGATCACGATCGCCTGCAGCAACTGGCTCGATCGCTACGAACTGCTGTATTCCGCCGAAGGTGTGACCTACGGCGCGAGCTTCACCGATGTCTTTATCCGGTTTCCTGCGGCTACATTTCTGGCGGGTATCGCCTTACTCATTGGTATTTTACTGATTGCCCGTTCCTACCAGGCGGTCACCCCGGCCTATGCCACCACCTTCCGGCGTCCCCGCTGGGCCTACTTGGAATGGTCAGGAGTGCGGCCATTGGTGTTATTGCTGGTGGGGTATTTGGGGGGAATGGCGATCGCCAACTACCTCATTCCCTTTTTCTTCCAGCGTATTGTCGTGCAGCCCAATGAACTAGAGCTAGAGCGCCCCTATCTCGAGCGCACCATCGCCCAAACCCGCGACGCCTTTGGGTTGGATGATATCGAGACGGCAGTGTTTGACCCCGCCACCAGCCTGACCCTTGAGGACTTGCAGAACAACGCCCTCACCATCAACAACGTGCGCCTCTGGGATACGGGTCCGCTGCAAGAAGCCAACCGTCAGTTGCAGCGCATCCGTCCCTACTACGAGTTTCCAGGAGCCGACATCGATCGCTATCTGCTGCCCCAGGATGACGACGACAGCTTGCGATTACGCCAGGTCTTGATTGCGTTACGGGAACTGGACTACAACGCGGTACCCGAGGAAGCCCAAACCTGGGTAAACAAACACCTGATTTATACCCACGGCTATGGCTTTACCCTTAGCCCGGTTAACACGGCTGTTGAGGGGGGCTTACCAGACTACTTTGTGTCGGGTATTGAGCAAAACGTGAGCGATCCGCGCATCCGCGATGCCATTCCCATTGGCGATCCCCGCATCTACTTTGGGGAGCTGACCAATACCTATGTCATGACCCAGACCCAGGTGCCCGAGCTGGACTATCCCAGCGGCGATGAAAACGTTTATCACACCTACAATGGGCGGGGCGGCATTCCTATTGCCAATTACTGGAAGCGGTTACTTTATGCCAAGCACTTAGGCGATTGGCGCATGTTGTTCAGCGCCAACTTTACCTCTGATACCCGTATCCTATTTCGTCGCAATATTGTCAGTCGGGTACGCACCATTGCTCCTTTCCTGCGCTATGACAATGACCCCTATCCGGTCGTCGTTAATCTCGGCGATTGGGGAGCCGAGCATAGTCCCAAGCAAGCCAGTGATACGCCCTCTAGCACCAATCATGTTTTCTGGGTGATGGATGCGTTTACCACGAGCGATCGCTATCCCTACTCCGACCCCCTAGAAAACGACTTCAATTACATCCGCAACTCCGTCAAAGTGGTGATCGATGCCTACAACGGCTCGGTTTGGTTCTTTGTGGCCAACCCCGATGACCCCCTCATCCAGGCATGGAGCCGCATCTTCCCCGATATGTTCCTTCCCCTCTCGGAGATGCCGCCCGCTTTACTCCAGCACATCCGCTACCCGCAAGACTACTACAATGTCCAGTCGGTGCAGTTGATGACGTATCACATGACGGATCCGCAGGTGTTTTACAACCGGGAAGACCAATGGCGATCGCCCCAAGAAATCTATGGCGAACAGCAACAGGCACTCGAACCCTACTACCTGATCATGAAGCTGCCCATTGCCACAGACGAAGAGTTTATCCTGTTCAGCCCCTTCGCCCCTTCCCAGCGCACCAACCTAATCGCGTGGCTTGCCGCCCGCTCCGATGACGAAGACTATGGCAAGATTTTGCTCTACCGCTTCCCCAAACAGGAGCAGGTTTTTGGAACCGAGCAAATCGAAGCCCGCATCAACCAGGATCCGGTCATTTCTCAGCAAATCTCTTTGTGGAATCGGCGAGGCTCCCAAGCCATCCAAGGCAACCTGCTGATCATCCCCATCGAAGACTCGTTGCTTTATGTGGAACCCCTCTATCTCCAAGCGGAACAAAACCAAATTCCGTCGCTCACCCGAGTCATCGTGGCCTACGGGAACCGCATTGTCATGGCCGAAACCTTGGAAAATGCCCTAGCCGCTATCTTCGACCCTACCCAAGCGACCACCGAAGACAACGACGCCCCCATCATCCGTCCGCTGGAGGATATTTCCACCGATCTTGATGCCCTTCAAGAGCTTCCGACTGAAGACACCCTCCCAACCGAGGCTGCGCCAATCCCCTAATCTCTGGCGATGGGAATAATTTTTCTGAGAAGGGGTGTAGTATGTCCCTTCTCAGAAAAGATCATTCTCGAATCGGCAATGCCTTTAATCCGGCAACCATTCCTCGTTGAACACATCTTCTACTGAAAAGGGTGAGGCGTCTGGAAAGGTTTTGAGGGGAAGTTCGGTTTCCACTGCCGCTTGTGTCCGAGCCCTTTGGTAGCTTTTATCAACGTTTTCCAGCAAGTAGGCGCGCAAACTGGGGCTATCCTCCAAGGACTCCGCAATGCGGATGCGATGCTCAATAATGCTGCTGCGCCAGTTTTGCGATCGCCGTTCGGGTTGATACTGATACTTCAGCAAGTGCAACAACACGATTCGCAAGTTCCTCAGCAGCAACCGCTTTTGGCTCCAACTCATATCCTCGATTTCTTCAATCAAGTGCTCCACATCCAGGACATCAAAGCGTCCGTCCCGGAGCCGCTGAGCCATCTCTTCTGCCCACTGGCAGAAGTCCTGTTCATACAGATCTTCAAGCTGATGATTTTGCCCCTGAGAAGATGCCATCGCACAACCTATCTTTGCAGCAAGACCCCTACATTTTGCCAGAAACAGGGGAAGCGGGCGATCGCCCACTTCCCGCAAATTACCTGAGTAAGCGGCTAGCACGAGCAAAACGCCAGGTGAGAACTGTGGCGGCGGCGAGGAGGCCGACGGCCCATCCTAGCCAGAGACCAACGCTGCCCATGCCGAAGTGGAAACCTAGCAAGTAGCCGCTCGTTAGACCAATGCCCCAGTAGGAGATGATGCCGATAATCATCGGAATACGGGTGTCTTGCATCCCCCGCAATGCGCCCGTCGCCGTCACCTGAACCCCATCGACGATCTGGAAGATGGCGGCAACCAAGAGTAATCGGATGGCCAGTGCGACGACCTCCTGGTTGGCCGGATCTTGTACATCCAGATAGAGCGACACGATGGTTTGGGGCATGAGCCAGATGACGATCGCCATCAGTAGCATGAACACGCCCCCCAGACCAATGCCCGCAAAGCCTGCTAGCCGCATTCCCAGGGCATCCTTTTGCCCCAATCTTTGGCCTACTTGGACGGTTGTCCCCAGCCCAATGCCCATCGGCACCATAAAGGTGAGGGCAGCCGTTTGCAACGCGATTTGGTGAGCCGCTAGGGGAACAGTACCCAGCAAGCCAACTAAGAGGGTGGTGAGGGTAAACATTCCGGCTTCCACTAGGCTCAAAACCCCCATAGGAATACCAATCTGCAAGAGGCCTCTAAAGCATTTGGGGTCTAATCTGAAGCGCCCCTCAAAGATGGGATAGAGTCGCAATTCCTGGTTTAGGAGGATATAGCCTGTAAGGAGCAGCAACATCCCCCAGAAAGAGAGGGCGCTGGCATAGCCAATCCCAGCCAGCCCCAGACGCGGCAACCCAAACAACCCAAACATCAGGGTGTAGTTTGCCACCACATTGATGGCTGTGCCTAGCATCACCACTATCATCACGGGACGAGGCTTGGAGAGGGACGACACAAAGCTCCGTAGCACAGCGACGATTAAACCCGGAATCGCCCCCCATGAAACGGCTTTGAGGTAAACCCCCATCAATGGGATTAGATCTGGCGACTGCCCCAAGCCCTGCAAAATCGGCTCCATGTTGCGTAAGAGCAGCGTCAGGGGAATGCCGAGGGCGATCGCCAAAAGCAATCCCTGTTGCACCACGAGCCTCACCCGGCCATCCATCCCGGCACCATAGGCTTCAGCAACCATTGGGCTAACCGCCGAAACGATCGCCGTCGCAATCAGCAACAACCCCATGAATACCGTTGCGCCCAGCCCTCCTGCAGCAATGGCTTGGCTTCCTAGCATCCCCATCATCACGGTATCGACAAACCCGGTTGCCGCTTGCAGCACCTGGGCCGTTGCTAGCGGCAGCGACAGCCAGAAACAGGTTTGCACTTCCCTTAGCCATTTGGGTTTCATGCCAGGTTGCGGTTCAAAGTGTGGATTATAGGGAGAATGGAGCGATTTCATTGGAGTCTCTCTTATTGTCTAGGATTCGGATTCTCTAGTAATGGCGCGTGGAAACGAGATAGCGCTACGCGCTTAGGAAAAATATTTTTTTCAAGTTGAAAGCCCTGCTAGGCAGGGCTTTTAAGGTTGATTCAGTCAAGGTAGGGAGCCGAACCAGCGGCTCAGCTCCCATTGACCTGAAGCCTCATCTCGGGCGATCGCTAGAAGTTAAAGGGTCGCAACATCGTAGGGTCAATGGAGTGCGATGGGTTGGAATGGATAGAACTCCGACGCTGGTAGCGTTGCTCGATCCAGTCATGCACTTCTTTGACGCTCGTTAGTCGAGCCGTTTCCCCTGTTATAGGATCGAATACTCGCCAATAGAGCAGCCCATTGCCATCAACCTTTTGGGCGATGCGGGGTTCCGTCGATGGAACCAAAAAGTCGGTTAGCCAGCGAGCAAGGGTTTGAAGTCGCCCTGTTGGCTGCTGCGGTTTGTTTTGCCGCAGATATAGCTCGATGGGGATGAGTTCTAACTCTCGATAATTCCGGATCTTCTTGAGGTGCTTAGATTGTGTCTGCATGGTGAATGATGTCCTTCTGTCGTAAAGATGGATAGAACGTGAGATAGATGAACTGTGAGATAAACAGAACGTGAAAAAATGTCAGGCGATCGCGACCCTAATGTTTTGGGTTCGCTCGCAGCCTTCAACAAAATTCAGGGATTCACCCGTGGTGCTCGTCCAGATGGGGGCATACGCCAACTTGCTCCCTCTTCCGCTGAGGAAGGGCGATCGCACCGCCTCAAATACCAGCCAAAACCAGACCTATCCTGCAGCTCACATGCCTTGCTACTTCCACGATTCGATGGAGCGGCGAGAAACACGCAACGCCATCGATGCGCTTAACCATGAACAGGCAAGTACTGAAATGAACTCAGCCTGCTCTAACCGGCATAGATAACATGCAGGAAAATCTAGTTTTGGTAAATGGAGAGGCGATCGCTGGGTGAGCCGTTAGCGATTAGCTCACTGGGTAATGAACGCCGGGATGGGAAATTCGTCGTAGGAATCCCCAAATCGCGTCGGGAATGCCAATAGGGGCAGAACAATGCCATTGCCAAATCTGTTGTAGAGAAGCAATGCCCATGCCCAATCCCGCAGGTTTGCGTACCTGACCTTGATATGCGATGAAATCGGGATCTTGTTGAAGAGTTTGTTGCTTGAGCATGGTACTTGCCTCCCTTTGCCATGAATTTCAGGCTCGGCTCTATACTACATTCATACTTCAAAAGCTTCCGTCACCCGATCGGGTGAACATTTTGAGGGTATATGGAACTTGATTAAATAGCTGCAGAATCCAACTATCATTTGTGGCCGCTGCATTAACGATAGTTGGGTTCTACGGCCGGATTTGATATTACTCTCCGTCGGGACTACCGATTCCCAATGAAACGCGATCGCCCCCAATGTCCCGCATTGTCCGCAACAAGCCCGATACCTGGCTGTAGTCGAGGGCGCGATCGGCTTTCAGCAGAATGATGCCTTCCTCGTTTTCCGTCAAATGTTCTCGCATTGCTTCGGCCAATTCTTGCACCGTCACCACCTCGTTGCGAATGATGATTTGCTCCTGCTCATCTAACCCCACAACCAACACAGGAGCATTGTTTTCCAGGGTCTCAACCGATTCATTGTCTTCCTCTAGCCCTGGCAGCAAAATGTTTAGAACCTGCTGCCCGCTCAAGGTCATGGAAATGATAATGAAGAAGGTTAGCACCGTCATCAACACATCCATCATGGGCACCAGATTGACTTCTGGCATTTGGGATTCCCGTTGTTTGCGTGCCATAGCCAGCCTCCGATGGGTGTGATTGCGTGGGGTTGATTACTCGATGCCCAGGGAGACGCGATCGCCCCCAATGGCTTTCAACTCTGCCAGGGTTTGTAGTACGCGTTCATAGGGCAGGGTTTCATCCGCCTGGAGCACGACAAATGCTTCCTCATCCCGGCGCAAAAAGAGGCGGAGTTGCGATTCTAATTGTTGTTGCTCAAAGGGTTCCTCTTCCACAAAAAACTGGCCTTGGGCATTCAGCTCCACAACCAATACGGGCGGCGGTTCATCGTCCGGGGGCGGCGCATTTTCCCCGGCTGGCAACTGCACCTCCACCCCCTGCTCATTGGTCAGCATCATCGTAATCATGACGAAAAATGCCAGAATCCCCATCATCACGTTCAGCATGGGAATCAGGTTGACCTGGGGCATCTTGCCAGATTGGACACGATTTTTGAAGCGCATGGCAGAAACAGCTCGGAGGTTATTGGAGGGGCGATCGCCCACTCAAGAAGCACATCAGGATGAGGATAGGGCTGTAGTATGGCTGGCTAGCGATCGCTCATGCCACCACTCACCAAATACTTACCGTCCTCGCCCAGCTCCTCTTCGCCATCGGCTTCGTACAGGTTAGATTCATACCACATCTGACGGTAGATTAGCTCCAGCTCATTTCCCACTTCCGAGAAATAGTCCATCTGCCGAGCTTGCAGGGTAACCAGCACCCGAAATACCAGTAGCGCCATAATTGCCACAATCATCCCTGCGGCGGTGGTAATCAGTGCCTCTCCAATCCCAGCAGCAGCCTGGGTTGCTTGTTCTGTCGTACCGCCACCACCAATGTTGAGGTTACCGAAGGTGGCAATCAAACCCGTTACGGTTCCTAACAGACCCAGCAGCGGTGAGACAGCGACAGTGGTTTCGAGGAACTTGTCGCCCTTTTGCATTTGCACAAATTCTTTGTCCCCCGCCGATTCCATGGCAAGGCGGAAGGTTTCTGGGGTTGGTTGCCGTAACCGCAAGGGCGCCAGAAGATAGCGACCAATGGGTAAATCCTCCGCATGTTCGGCAATGTTTTTCGCGCCGGACAAATCTTCCCGTGCGGCTTCCAGCACATCATGGACGATTTGATCTTCCTGGGCCATCAGTCGGTACCAGAACCAGGCCCGTTCTAGCGCTGTAGCAACCGTGGCAACCGAAAATCCCATAATGGGGACCATAACAGGGCCGCCTCTTACAACCAACTCAAATAGGTTTGCCATAGTGCTTGGGGGTTTTGCTTAAAACAACGAAATCAAAAAGCTAGTGGCATCATACGGCCAAGATGCACAGACGAATTGTTTTCAAGAACGCACCTGACCCTCTTTGTGAGGGCTCTCACTCATAAAACATATCGAATCTGAAGCGGCTGACAGTTAAGAACACACCGCGAAGATATTAAAGGCAGGTTAATTCTCAACAGTGCAGGTTCCTCGCCAGAAAATTCCACGTCCTAATCTGGCTTGGATATGGGTTCATCGCCTGGGCAGATGCGTTCAATGGCTTGGCTAGCCTAAACTTTACGAAATCCTCATTGTCTCTTCGACAAGGGGGTGTGAATAGACCCCCTATAATTGCCTGAGAAACGGAATCAATATGCTTGAGACAGGAAGTTGCAATCTACTTGAACCGTATCGCAAGTACAAGGCTCGGTGCTAAAGGATTAATGTGCGAGATTAATGTGCAAACTTATAGAGGAAATTTATTGTGGTAGTTGATATGCAAGAGGCGATCGCCAATCATCCTGTTACCGAACTCTTAGCGTTGGCGCGGCAACTCGCCTGGGGAGCCTCCAAAATCCTGCGGGCTTACTATCGTGGTGAAACTGAAAAAGAAGGCGTTGCCCTCGACCTGGATGTCAAGGAAAAGAAAGATGGCCCCGTGACAGCAGCGGATCTCGCCGTCAACCGCTACGTGCTCACGAAACTGAAGGAAGCACTGGGGGAAGACACCTTTGGTTACCTCAGTGAAGAAACCTACAAAGCCCATGCCGATGCCAAGCCGTTTCCCGAAGATTGGGTTTGGATTCTCGATCCGCTGGATGGCACACGGGATTTTATCGACCGAACGGGCGAGTATGCCTTTCACTTGGCGCTGACCTACCAGGGGCGTCCCATGCTCACGGTTGTGGCTTGCCCAGAAATGGAGAAAGTGTATTTTGCTAGCAAAGGCAATGGCGCGTTTGTCGAAACCGCCGATGGAACCGTCAAACAGTTGACAGTGTCGGCGAGCGATCGCCCCGAAGACCTCACCATTGTGGCCAGCCGCACCCACCGGGATGAGCGCTTCAACCATCTTCTGTCTTCTCTACCTTGCAAGGACAAGCTCTATGTCGGTAGCGTGGGTGGCAAGATTGCGGCGATCGTGGATGGACGCGCAGAAGTCTACATTTCCCTGTCCGGCAAGTCGGCTCCCAAGGATTGGGACATGGCTGCACCGGAGTTGATCCTGACCGAAGCAGGTGGGAAGTTTACCCACTTCTCGGGTGAGCCGCTGCAATACAACACAGGTGATGTCAACCAGTGGGGCGGTCTGATGGCGAGCAATGGTCATTGCCACGAAACGCTTTGCGGCATTGCCAATGATGTCCTCGCAGCCTACGACAAAGCTGTACAGGCTTAGACACCTCCATTCCGCAACCATGATTTTTTGAGGGTCACGCCCAGCGTGGCTCTCAAACACTATCTGGCCTTATCCAACGGTGTGTGGATTGCACCCACATTAGATTTGGAAGCCGCTTTCCAGCAGGTATTTGATGAAATTGCGCTTGCGTTTGTAGATGGTGACGAGGGTTGTAAGGCGTCGCTCAAAGTCATCTTCACACCCGATTTTTGTCATCAGCGCTTTGACCTTGACCAATAATGCTACGGCCTGACGGTAGGCATTGTTATCCGTCTGCTTGATGAGCGGTTCGATCACCGGGAGATAGATAGATAGTGCATCTTCGGGATAATCGTCAGCCCGCTGATCTGCAAGTTGCATCCACAGTTGCTTGCTGCATCCACCGTTTTGCGCCTCAATCCAGGCTTGTTCCACTTCTCCTTCCCACAAAAAGATTTCCACTAAGGGAGAATATCCGATAATGGCTAGCCGATGGGGGCCGATGGGAGAGATGGCTTCTTTTTTCAACGTCTTGCGTAGGTGGGTCAGGGCGCGATCGCGCCAACCATCCCATTGCCCCGCCTTTTCCGCTTGTTGCTTGAGGTCTTTGTAATACTTCAAGCTGGGATAACGATTGAAATCTTGCCAAACCAGCTCAACAGCATCCTCAAACCGATCGACTTCCTCATAGGCGGAGACCAAAAATTCACCCAATCGCCCAGAGAGATAGCTGTCTTGAAAGGCTTCCAAGCCTTCTTCTGCCCAGGTGATCGCTGCCTCCGTTTGTCCGGCCTCCTGATAGTGCTGAGCAATCCTCAGATAGTTAGAGGGCTCCGAAAGGTCAGACGCTAGCACCGCGACGACATCTTCCACATTTCCCTCAACTGAAACCAACGCTTCTTTCATGCGGAGCAGTTGCGAGCGTCGATATTTGCGGCGAAAGTCTTCGTTTGATTGAGGCGGCAGCAGTTTTTCTAACTCCGCATCGATCAAACGTCCGTAGGTTCTGCGCCCTGGCTCCCCCAGAATGTGGCCATAGTCCTCCAAGGCATTGGAGAAGGCATCGCTGTATTCAAGGTCGAGTTCCAGTTGGAGCAATCGCTCTGCTAGGACATGGGGGTCGGGGTTTGCCTGTTCGCAAGCCCGAAGGTGTAATGCTTGGACATCCCACAAAACCTCTCCTAGACTCCCATTGGAGTCATCCACGGAACTGTAAGCTTCCTCGATAAGGACAATGGCCTCTTCGCATAGTTGCACCACGTCTAGGGCATATCCTGCTACCAGTAAGTTTTCCAGTCCATTCACAACCGAGTTGACTTCGGTCACATATGACCGCATTTCGTAGTAATCAATGAAGTCTTTGGGGATGATGGTATTTCGTAGGGTACGGCGGAAGGTGTTGATATCGGCTCCGCCAGGTTTGTTGGACGCAGTTTTCAGCAGCAATGTCTCGCGCCAGCGCGCGTCTTCCATGGCCTGGTCGAGCATCATTTGCACTAAGGTTTCTAGAGGTTGGCGCAATAGGTAATCCTGCATATCCTCCATGGTCGTGCCAGCGGAGCGGGGCGTATTTCCTTCGGATTGATAGGGGGGCGGTTCAGCAATCCATTCCAACCCGACCGCAACGCAATGTTTACAGAAAAGACCATCGACGCCCAATGGACAAGAGCACCGATGCTGCAATGTGCCCTTTTGGAGCCAGAGTTGTACCTGGTAGGTTTCTGTGCCACGGACTTCGGCGACGATGCGATCGCCATACTGCGCCATGGATGACACATGCCCTTTTTCGAAATAACGGACGCCCCGTTCGTAGTAGCGATCGCCCGCCAGTTCCCGCAACGTGTCCTGTTCGAGAACATCACTCAGGGTTTTCATGGCCGACTCCTGCTTCTGCCTCTAATTACTTCGGGTTGTAGAGTCTGGGTTATAAGTTTTGAATTATATAGGATTTACGCATTTGCCATGAAAAACCAAAGACGTTTGATGATGTTTGGGGCACAGAGGCCCCAAACATCATCAAACTTTGTAAGGCCTGTTACAGATTTGCGATCGCCACTGGCTCGATTGCATCGGCGATCTGGAACCCAAAGACCTGGGCGTAGAAATATAATTCACCGTCCAGGGTACGTTTGATGTTTTCAGATTTACGGAAACCATGCTGCTCCCCTTCAAACAGTAGATAGGCGACGGGTAAGCCTTTGGCTTTGAGGGCTTCGACCATCATTTCGGCCTGATTAGGCGGCACAATGGCATCTTCATCGCCTTGGAAGAAGATCATTGGGCAGTTGAGCTGGTCGATGGCGTGGATGGGCGATCGCGCTTTGTTGTTATCTTCTGTTTCAGGGTAGGGACCAACCAGGCCATCCAGGTAGCGGGACTCAAACTTGTGGGTCTCCTTTGCTAGGGCTTCCAGGTCGCTGACGCCATAGAAGCTAGCTCCCGCTTTGAACACGTCCCGAAATGCGAGCGCTGCCAGGGTTGTATAGCCTCCAGCGCTACCGCCATCGATGCAGAGGCGATCGCCATCAACCCGTCCCTGGTTGGCCAAAAACTTGGCTCCGTTGGCGCAATCATCCACATCCACAATGCCCCATTGTCCCCGGAGGCGATTGCGGTACTCACGCCCATAGCCCGTACTACCGCCATAGTTCACATCCAACACGGCAATGCCCCGACTGGTCCAGTATTGGATTTTGGGGCTGAAGGTAGCGGAGGTAGCGGCGGTTGGGCCACCGTGGCTTTTCACCAGCAGCGGTGGTAATTCGCCATCCGGGGCGACGAAATCGGGATTTTTAGGTGGATAAAAGAAGCCGAAGGCCGTTTTTCCATCTTCTGTGGGGAATTCGATGGGCTCCGCCACTGAAATGTAGGCATCGGGAATATCCAGGTCACTGGAACGGCGCAGCTCCTTGCATTCGCCAGTGGCCAAGTCGAGATGGGCGATCGCCCCTGGCAAGGTGGGGGTGCCGCCACCAAACACCACAAAGCCATTACCCACGCGCACGCCACCGACGCTGGTGTAAGGGGTTTTGATATCTTGCAATTCTAGGGTTTTGAGATTGAGCTGCGCCAGATGATCCACCCCATTTTCGCTGTAGCTGCAAATGAGGGACTCTGCCGATGCAAAGCCGTAGGTCGCCATGCCAAATACCCACAGCGGCATGCCAAACTCAACGGCCTTGGCACACAGTGGCTGAATTTGTGCGGAATTCTCCCAGCGATACAGGTTCCACCAACCTGTGCGATCGCTCACAAAATACAGGGTGCCATCGGGTGACCAACTGGGCTGAAAGATGGATTCTCCCTCTCCCCCAGCAACCAGGCTCGGTGTTCCCAGGCTGCCATCGTCCTGCACATCGGCTACCCATAGCTCTGTGCCATCCCAGGGCATGTTGGGATGGTTCCACGAAATCCAACACAGGCGTGACCCATCAGGGCTAAGGCGGGGATAGGCGTAGAAGTCGCTACCGGAGACCAGCACCATGCCACCGTTCTGAGCTGGATCATCGGGATGGATGGAAATAGCGGCGATCGTGTTGCTTGGCTCGGTTCCTTCACTGGTGTGGTCTTCGCGGACGGCAATTAGGCGTTGGCGTGGGCGATCGAATCTGGCATCTGCATAACGGTAATCGCTGTCTGGTGTGATGGGCTGGAGGTCTTTCTCTTCCTGTCGATACACTCGCTGATCGGCAAAGTTAGCAAAATAAATAACGCCATCCACAACGCAGTAGGAACCGCCGCCATACTCATGCACCCGCGTCCGCACGTTGAAGGGAGCCGGAGTCAGGTCGGTGCGCTGCCCATCAGGGTCTTGCCGCACCAGCAAGGTTCGTCCGCCCTCAGTCGGTCGCCCTTCCCCCCAGTAGATGGTGTCGCCATCCAAATACACCTCTCCCAATCGCACGGAACCCGCCACGATTAGGTCAGAGGTGATGGGCGATTTCCAGGAGCCGTAGGGGGCAGTTTGCGGTGTGGTCATAAATTCGACGGATACAACATCTCCCTCATCTTAAAACGATCGTAGCCAGCCGCGATCTGAAACAGGTTTCCCAGAGCCAGTCACGCTGATTGGGGATTTCCGTTTGGTTGAGGCTGGCATGAGAGGATGGTTTATGAACGTGAGCAAGCATGAATGGTCTCGAAAACATGCGGCTTAGAAATTGCAAACAATGGTTAATTGAAGGGCGATCGCCAATCCCCTGGAAATTCGCCGCCATCGCGACCTTGGCGATTGTCGTTCCGCCAGCTCTAGTGGTTGCCCTATTTGGTTCCGGAGCGGTTGAGTCTTTGAGTATGGCGTCCTTCCTGGCTGCTATGCCAGCCTATTTTGCTGCCCAGTATGCGGGTATTGCTATTGCAATGGTGGTCACGGTCGTTACGGGTCTGGCAGGTTTGCTATCCCTGGGCGATCCGTCGATGGCATTGGTTGTCGGTCCGGTGCTGGCTGTCATGGCTGCGATCGGGGGCCATCATGGCATTGCTAGACCCTGTCTCCAGGCAATGTTGGCCTGGACTCTTTTTACTAGTCCATTCTTACAACCCGATCAACCAGCACTGCTCTTTGGTATCTACCTGGCCGCTATGGTCTGGAGTTTGGGAGTCACAAAGCTGTTCGGTCACACCTTCTTAATGGGTGAAGAGAAGCCCCAATCCCGAGGTTATGCAACGATTTTCGGAATCCTTTTTGCTGTTGGGATGTTGATTTCAATTGGCTTTGGGACTCGCTATTTCGGTTCCCATGGCTATTGGTTCTCTCTGACCTTCGTTTTGCTGGCGCTACCTCCCCATGCTCAACTCTTCAACCGCACCCTTAAACGGGTACTGGGAACCCTTGTTGGGGCGATGATTGTCATTGCTGTCGGCAAGCTCATTGACGCCACGATAGTCCATGTTTTGTTAGCCATCATCAGCCAACTATTTGCCGTGCGCTTCATGCCAGTGAGTTATGTCGGTGCCACGACGCTGCTTACTATCGGAATTCTTGAAATGGTGGCCCTCTCCAACCAAGTCAGTATCAATGCGATCGCCTTTGAACGTCTCGGGGCTGTCGGTGCAGCCTCACTCCTAGCGATTGGGCTGGTTGCGGTGGGTGTGCTGATGTTTCACATAATTGCGCCGGAAGAGTGGCGATCGCGAAAGTTAGGTTAACCTCATGCCGAGGCGGCGATCGCGCTTCCCTCTATCTAAAACGTGCATTGCCTTGTCGTTTGGAACGAGAGCTAGTCTTCCCCTTCATGAGTAGAAGATCTTTAAGTCTCCTCCCCAAAGTAAGCCTCTTTCCGCTTTCGCGGATAAATTAGCAACGCGTTGTACTTGCCGCAACCTGTTCTGGGATTCGTTGATGATGTCGTCATCCTGTGGCAGTTGCCTCCAATCCGCCGATTCAAAGAGCTGATCAAGAAGTTGCGCTAACCAGGCTGTTTCTTCCGGATCAAGCCAGCCATGTATGCCTTCTCCGAATCCTCCACTGCCGTGTGTCCAAAATTGACCGCATAGGTCAAGCTTGTCTGCCAGGAACAAAAGATCTTTACTTAGCTCTAGATCAGTGTCTTGCAACGGTCGAAGTAACCAGGGTAAGCGGTATGTCCGGCCAACCACTTCCACTTCTGTGATGCACGCGGATGCCAGTTGCTCGACAAGCTGGGCCAACTGCTCGTATCCCCATCCTCCTGTCTGAGCCAACGGTTCACGATTTCTGACAAGCAAACCATTTTCATTGACTCGAAAAAATCGCCCCAGTGGGCTGTCACACAGCTCGTTGTCAAACGTCGTACAAACAGATCCAAGGCCACGAAACGTTACGCCCCATCGCCACTGTTGCTGAAGCTCAGCGATTTCCGCAGCAATGACACTTGTGGCTTCACCAGTTTTAAGGGCGGGGACAATCTCGTCGCACCACCGTTGGAAATCAAAACAACCTACTCCACCAAAACAGCCCATAGTTTCCTCAGATCCAGCCAACTATCCATATAGACTGAAAAATTATTGCGATCGCCCCAAACAAAGCAAATCCAAGATTTTTTCTACGTAACCTACTGCCTTTACTTTACTGACCTGTAAAGACAGTCTTGTGTAACTCTGGCCATGAACGCACCACTTAGTCAGTTCGTAAATGAACTGGAATGCACGCTGACTCTCTTGGCAACAACAGGTAGTTTGACGGAGACTGCGATCGCCCTCTGGGCGCTCAACACCGTGTTCTTTTCTAGTGCGATTTTCACCGTCAAACTGCGCAAAATTCGGACAGCATCCATCCAATCTGGCCTACTTTTTCATGCGATCGCCGCAGCACTTATCTTGATGCTGTGGCAAATACACTGCCTTGCATTGCCGACGGCTGCTTCATTTGGTGTTGCGGTATTCAAGTTTGGGCTGATTCTGTTGTGGAAGGATTGGCAGGGTTGATTCAGTGTCGCCCGAGAAAAAGCAGAATAGAGGGCAGTTGTTAATAAGGTTCCCCTGATGACATTGCTAGAAGCATTGCAAAGCGTTCCAGACTATCGGAAAACGCGAGGCAAACGTCATCGGTTGTGGGTG
>JBCBSJ010000048.1:0-26941 GCA_039819245.1 Cyanobacteria bacterium J06638_20 | reverse complement strand
GCTGGGCTATCTGGTGTCGCCTAACTACATGAACTGCCCTATTCGTCAGCACTACGGCGATCAAGTCATAGGGGCGATGCTTCAGTTTCCAGAAGTGCTGGCGATGGTTCGTCAGGGACTCGAACAAATCTATCAAGAAGACGTTGATTGAGTGTTATCAAGCCGATATGTCCAAAATGCCCATCATGCCTTGATCCTCATGGTCAAGAATGTGGCAATGGTACACGGTGCGTCCGACAAAATCCTCGAACCGGACTCGAATCGTGACGCTCTCATAACCTTTTAGACTTACCGTATCTTTCCAAGCAAGCAGCCTCTCAGGTTGACCATTACGTTCGATGACTTGAAATCGGTTGGTATGTAGGTGAAAGGGATGGTCCATGCTGGCTTTGTTGATAATGCGCCAGTCCTCGACTTGGTTGAGGCGAACCTGAGTGTTGACGCGATCCATAACGAAGGATTGACCGTTGATAATGAAGCCCGTTGATCCTGCCGTCGAATCGATACCGTGATTGAGCACGAACTCGCGAGTTGTCTGTGGTGCAGGGAGGGGGGCAACGGGAATCAGCTTTTGGGGCATGGGTAAGGGCGAAACGCGATCGCTCGGTTGATACCGCAGAGTCGCGATCTTGGTTTTGGTGGGTGGCACCACTCCCGGCATCTGGTCGACTTGATTGCCCAAAGACTTGACGATGTCGGCAATACCGCGATCGTAAGGAAGGCTCAAAATTTCGTAGTCTTTAGGATCTCGTTGACCGGGAATCAATAGCTCGGCGCGTTCGCCCGGTGAGAGGGATAAGGTTTCGAGTTCTGTCGGTTCAGCGATCGCGCCTCGGTCGGTCGCGATTAAAAACCAGGGATGCTCTGGTAACTGCAGCCGGTAAACCCGTGAAGCGGAGGCATTGATAAGCCTCAATCGCAGCAAGCCATTCTGGGGCAGCTTAATGACGGGATTTTGCTGTCCACTTGCCGTCAGGAGGGACCCCTCACGGCCCCATCTTTTACCGAGGGCATGGGGCTCACGAAGTGCATTTTGAGGGTCGAAGTCTTGCAATACCAATAGCGCCTCTTCCGCCTGACGTAGCTCGGGAACCTCATCTAGGTCACCGCGAATAATCAGTGGCCCAGCCAGTCCACCAAACACTTGTGAGGCAACATTGAGGTGATAGTGGGGGTGATACCAACCCGTGATCGCCGGATGATTCTGGGGGATTTGAAATTCGTAGGTGTAGCTTTCACCAGGCGCAACCTCGCGAAAGACATCGTCGATTTGAGGCGAGATGTGGAGGCCGTGGTAGTGGAGATTAGTGGGCGTATCCAGCTGATTGGTCAGGGTCAAACGGACGGTATCACCAGCATTCGCTTCCAGGATGGGGGCTGGAACTTGACCGTTGTAGGTGAGTAACTGAATGGCTTGTCCAGCGATCGCGGTTTTTCCTGATTGAGCATTGAGTGAGAGTTCTAGTAATCCGTCGGTGCCAACGATGCGGCGGAGGGGATTACTTTGGTTGGGAGCACAGCGGAAAAATAACGGCGCACTCGACACAGCAGCCATGAGGCCCAAAAATTGACGACGCTTCATTGTGATAGTTACTCGACCCAAATCATATCGCGCAGACCAAACCAGTTGTAACGACGAATGCCCCAGGGCAGCAATACCAGCAGTACGAGAAACACCATTGAAAGCGCAATCCCCAAAGGCAAGCCGATAGTGAACGCTTGCCCCATGTATGTCAGCAGCAAAGTAGATGGGATCATGCCTAGTAGGGTGGTGGGAGCGTAAACGGACAAGGATAATCCAGATAATCCTGCACCATAACTAATCAAATCAAACGACAGCACCGGCAGCAGTCGCGTGACAAAGATGAAGCCCCCGATTAGCCATTCTCCTTTCGCCTTAGAAAAATAAATGGCCTTTCCTGTGAGCGCCTTAACGGCAGAACGTCCCAATGTGAGACCGATAAAGTAGGCAATGAGACCGCCTAAAAAGCCTCCAATGACGCTGTAGATACCCGCTGGAATGGCTCCCCAAACGGCTCCAGCGGCAACCGTTAAAGGTGCTCCAGGGATGGGGCTGATCACCACAGCCAAAGTGATCACAGCAATGTAGACCAGAATCCCCCAGAGCCCTGTGTCGGAAACCGCTTGCTGCAAGCCTTGAGGCGTCAATAGGTTAGTCTCGCCCTGAGTAGAAATGACGGCGTAGACTAACAGCGACAGGAACAAGATACCGATCGCCGTTAAATTCTGTCGCTGCAGTAGTCGTTTGAAGCGCTTCCGCCATTTTCGTGTCATTGCTCTTTCTCAGGGTCTGGGTATTGTGAGCTGTGGTTATGGTGAGAGTGCATTCGACCATGCAAGAAAAGATGCATTAAAGGGCAGAGCAGCAGTAAGGCATAGGGTGCAAAGGCGGGAAGGCTTGTCCAAAACGGAGCGATCGCAACCGCGACTAAGATGCCAAGGCAAAACAGCAGGCCCAGTACCATCGGAGATCGCAACCGTAGGCGCTTCACAAATTGCTTCAGCATAGTGATTCCCTCCTTCAAAAATTTTAGGCTGGCTGAATATCCAGAATCCCCATCATGCCTCGGTCTTCGTGATCCAAGACATGGCAGTGGTAGACGGTTTTGCCAATATAGTCGCGAAAAGACATGCGGAGACGAACGCTTTCGCCGGGGCTTACTGACACCACATCTTTCCAGGCGGCGTAAGGAACAGACTGACCGTTCTGGCTAATCACCTGAAACTTGTTGGTATGGACATGGAAGGGATGGGCCATCGTGCCAGTGTTGACGATTTCCCAGTCTTCTACCGTGTTGAGACGCACTTGAGTATCAATGCGGTTATGGTCAAAGGCTTGGCCGTTGATTAAAAACACCATGCCCATCCCCATACCGTGGTTGAGGGTGAACTGACGAGTGGTTTGAGGTTCGGGCAGAGACTCAACAGCGATGAGTTGATTGGGTAACGGCAGCGGTTCGGTGGTGCTGTTGTAGGTCAGAGTGGCGATGGTTTCAGTCGTGTTCTGACGCTGCGAACCGCCCATCATGCCACCCCCCATTCTGCTGCCGCCCATCATGCCGCGCCCCATCATGCCCTGGGCAGGATTAAACGGTTGATTGACGAGGCGATACTGTCCGGGTTCGCGGTCGGCTTTGACGAGGACTTCTGCTCGCTCCCCCGGAGCCAGCATCAGCTCATTTATCTCAACGGGAGCCGCGATCGCGCCGCCATCCGTGGCAATCAGATAAAAGGGATGATCTTCCAACGACAGGGCAAAAAACCGGGACGTTGACGCATTTAGCAGCCGCAGTCGCAGCAGTCCCCCTTGCGGCATCTCTAGAGTCGAATTGAACCGCCCATTGACCGTGAGCAGATCGCCGATTCGTCCAGTCATCTGGGCCATGTGGCCAGGGTCAGGAATATTGCCGCTGCGGTCTAGGGCATAGTCTTTGAGCACCAAAAATTCTTCCTGAGCGGCTTTGATTTCAGGAATCTCATCCAGGTCTCCCCGCACAATAAAGAGTCCCGCGAGCCCACCGAACAACTGCTCGGCGACTAGCCCGTGATAGTGGGGGTGATACCAAAATGTTCCGGCTGGATGGTTGGACGGAATCTGGAATTCATAGGTGTGACTTTCACCGGGTAGAATTTCGAGGAAGACATTATCGCCAGTGCCCGTAGGCGGAATGTGGAGTCCGTGATAGTGCAGGTTAGTCGGCTGACTAAGCCGATTAGTAAAGCGAATCTGGACCGTATCTCCAGGCTTGGCCTCTAACCGAGGCCCCGGAACCTGTCCGTTGTAGGTCAGCAGGTTAGCGTTGCGATCACCTAGCTTCACCCGCTGCGCTTCAGCGACTAGGTCGAAGCTGAGCAATCCGCCTTCGCTGCTGTGAAACTGAGCCTGGGCCAAAGGTGAACCTGGCGCAGAAGATTGTGACGAACCACGGGAGCATTGAGAAAGCAACATTGCTCCCGTAGTTCCTAGGCCCAGTCCCAAAAAGTCTCGTCGCTTCATCGTGGTCATAAATGTCATAAGAGCTGCACTAACACTGGAGATGGAAACGGCAAAGTCGGCAGGTTAATGTCGAAATCAAGTCGATTTGGCAGCGACGGTCAAATCAGCAGATTGGTCTATGAGAGAAGCCTCCACGGCCTCAACAGTGCCTCGGAACATGTTCATCCCACAGGCAAACTCATAGCGTCCTGGCTCACTCGGGGTGAACTCGATCGCGGTCGTCTGATTGACCGGGAGCGCTTTTGCAATGCGAAAGTCCGGAAAGCGAACTTCTTCTAGACAACGACTGGGGTCGAGCCGATGGAAGTTAAGCCGCACGGGGAGTCCAGCCTGCACCACAATTTGGCTAGGCTCATAGCCGCCATCCACGGTGACGGTGACTTCTTGCACCCCGTTCTGATTTTTCGCTTTGCCGGTTTTAGGTTGACTAAAGAGAAACCACCAAAGCTCTAGCCCGATGAGTCCTAACCCCCCCGTGGTCACAAGAGCCTTAGTCCAGAGAGGCTGCTCAATGCGGCGAAATCCACTGCCAGATTCTGCCGCCGCCTCATGGGTCGTTTGAGCCGGGGAGGATGTGGCCATGGCGATCAGTAGACCCAAAGTCGCCAAACTGCTCAGAGTAAATTTTCGATAACGCCGCATAAAGCCTCCTGCTAGCTAGCCAGCCATACCAAAGATGAGTAAGTTGCCCACGATGCCGGAAATTGCTCCGAGTAAAAAGCCAAATCCGACGAGCAGGGTAAAGAAAGAGATTGGGTAGGTCATAAAGAAAACTCCTCCAGTGATGTTCTACGCTTGCCCCCGAGGGCGAAAATTTCGCAGCCGCAGGGCGTTCGTGACGACAGACACAGAGCTAAAGGCCATCGCAGCTCCTGCAATAATCGGATTCAGTAGCCAGCCCAAGAACGGGTAGAGGATGCCTGCCGCAATGGGAATCCCGGCCACGTTGTAGACGAAGGCAAAGAATAGATTTTGGCGAATGTTGCTAATGGTGGCGTGGGAAAGCTGGATGGCAGTGACAATGCCCCTCAGGTCGCCAGAGATGAGCGTAATATCGCTAGCCGCGATCGCCACATCAGTCCCCGTACCAATCGCCATGCCCACATCAGCCTGAGCCAGCGCCGGTGCATCATTGATGCCGTCACCCACCATCGCGACCAGCTTGCCTTCCTGCTGCAGCTTTACGATCTGATCCGCTTTTTGGTCAGGCCGCACTTCCGCCATGACTCGCTGAATGCTGACTTCGCGGGCAATCACCTCAGCAGTGCGGCGGTTGTCACCCGTCAGCATCACCACTTCTAACCCCATTTTTTGCAGGGCACGAATGGCACTGACGGAAGAGGGCTTGACGGCATCGGCAATGCCCATAATGGCTTCTACCTGACCATCGACCGCCAGCCAGACGGCGGTTTTGCCTCCCTGCTCTAGCCGATCCCAGGCATCTTTTAAGGACTGAGTGTCGATCCCGAGTTCATGCATCCAGCGATAGGTGCCGATCTGTACCCGGTGCCCCTTAACCTGGCCCGCCACGCCGCTCCCGGCGACCGCCTCAAAATCTGCCGGTGCGACCAGTCTCACTTCCTGGTCTTGGGCATACTGCACCACCGCCTCTGCCAGCGGATGCTCGGAGTTTTGTTCCAGAGAACCGGCTAACTTTAACAGCGCCAGTTCATTGCCATTGGCGGTACCTCTGACGGTGATATAGTCAGTGACCGTCGGTTTGCCCTGGGTCACGGTGCCGGTCTTATCCAGCACGATGGTTTGAATCTTGTGGGCCAACTCCAGGCTATCGGCCCCTTTAATTAAGATGCCGTTTTCAGCTCCTTTACCCGTGCCCACCATGATGGAGGTGGGCGTCGCTAAGCCCAATGCACAAGGGCAAGCGAGAATCAGTACACCGACGGTGGTGATCAGGGCCATGCTGACGTTGCCCATGACGTTGAACCAGATCACAAAGGTGAGAATCGCGATCGCCATCACCGCCGGGACAAACCAACTCGTGACGCGATCGGCTAGTCGTTGAATAGGCGCTTTAGAGCCTTGCGCCTGCTGTACCAACTGAACAATCTGAGCCAGGAACGTATCTTTGCCTACCCGAGTCGCTCGAAACTTGAAACTGCCGGTTTTGTTCAAAGTAGCGCCGATCACCTCATCGCCGACCTGCTTTTGCACTGAGATGCTCTCGCCGGTCACCATGGCTTCATCGAGGGTAGAGGAGCCATCAATAATTTCGCCGTCTACCGGGACTTTCTCGCCAGGGCGCACCAGGATGACATCTGCCACCACCACGTCGGTAATAGGGATATCCTGAGTCTGCCCATCACGAATCACCCGTGCCGTTTTGGCCTGTAGTCCCATCAGTTTACGGATGGCCTCAGAGGTCTGCCCCTTGGCCCGATTTTCTAGCAGGTTGCCTAGCAAAATCAGGGCGATGATGATCGCCGCAATCTCAAAATAGACATCTGGGCGCAGCCCTTGGTCTAAAAACCATTGGGGATAGAGCGTCGGGAAGAGGGAATACAGGTAGGCCGTCCCCGTGCCGACCGCGACCAGAGTATCCATGGTGGCGGAATGGTGCTTGAGCGCCTTCCAGGCATTGATGAAGAAATCGCTCCCAGCCCACACCATTACGGGCAGGGTCAGCACCAGTTGCAGCCAAGGATTGTGCAACCAGGCGGGAATCAGCGGGATATCAAGCCCGGTCATCATCGGCAACGCACCGATCATCAGTACGCCGCCAATAATCAGACTGAAGATGACTTTGCGAGTCAGTTCCTGGTCTCTCGCTGCTCGTTCTAGGCGCTCGGCGTCATCGTCAGCAGTCAGAGGATTGTCGCTCACAGGCTGAGCTGCATAGCCCGCACTATCGACTGTCGATTGGATATCAGCGGTACTGACTTGGCGAGGATTATAGGTGACAACGGCCTGCTCAGCCCCAAAGTTGACGCTACAGGTTTCGACTCCTGGCACGGTCTGAATGGCGGCTTCAATATTGCTGGCGCAGGAGGCACAGCTCATGCCCTTCAGCTTAAACGTTTGGGTTTCCATGATTGCCTCCTTTAGGCCACGGTGTAGCCAGCAGTCGTAATCGAATCTTTAATGGCGGTTGCAGACGCCTCACTGATAATGCTGACCTGCTTGGTTGTGGGGTCTGCCGTCACTTGCGCTGCGGCGTCTACGCCATGAACGGCTTTGGTGACTGTCTCGACACAGGCAGAACAGGCCAGGTTAGGAACCGTCAAATCGAGTTGCATCCAAGAGCCCTCCAAATCAGTTGCAACGTCTTTATCTTGAAGTCTGCAGTCAGCTATAGGGTCAAGGGGGGATATCGTTAAGTTTTATCGACGCGCGTTGATCCAAGAAAACGCCAGGTATTGCTATCTGTCGTTCCGGCAGGGGCAACCGATTGGTTAAGGCTGCTGCACCCCCAGCCGCGCATCATGCCGCCGCGTCCCATCATGCCGCCCATCAACAACGTGCCGACGAGCAAGGTCGCAACGACACCGATCGCAAATCCAACCGAGCTAGCAGCTAATACTTTGGCATCCACGATCGAACCTCCTTCAGACTTTCTTTGAGAACCAACTATCCAAAATGTTCTCTAGGAGCTGCGTTAATGTAATGTCCTTGGAGCGCAATCGCATCCTCGATTTTCTAGCTGGCTATCGGGTCAAAACCACTACCCGAGAATCAACGCCGCGATCGCTAGCCTATGGAATAACTATGAAATCGCGATGAAATGAAAGCTTTGGCGCCGGACTAACATTTGTCGATGAAATCAGGATGAAATCGCCCTAGCTCTTTGGGCTGAATATACGGTTCTTGCCTTTGATAGGTGATAAGAGGAGCAACTTGTCGCTATTCCTAAAACATCGCTATTCAAACCCAAAAAACATGTTGCTTAATCACGGAGAATATCAGTCTAGTTTTGATCAGGCCATGGCCTGTGTTGTCGAATGTGAGCATTGTGCGGAAGCCTGCATTGGGAATCCGGACATGGTGAGGTGCGCTCGCATGTGCCTTGACACCGGTGAAAGTTGCCGCACCCTCGCCACCTTTATGGTGCGCGGGTCTTATTTCATCGCACCTTTCGCGAAAGCCTGTGCCGAAATCTGCGACACCTGTGCCCAGGAATGTGAAAAGCATGACATGGAGCACTGTCAGAAATGTGCCCAGTCCTGTCGTGAGGCGGCAGGGATGTATCGCCAAATCGTTGATGCAGCGATGGCAGCCTCGTAACTTTTAAGCCCTTCTTATGCCCCAAAGGTTGTCTGAGCGCGGCCTTGTGGTAAGCGTTGGCGCAATAGACAGCCTCGTGGGGTAAGGCAAGTAATACTCTTAACGGTGATGAAGATGAATACTCAAGAAAACACAATTAAAACCCATTCAGATGCTCAGGATCATGGCGGGATGCAAGGCAGCTACGTCCGATACTTTGCCATGATTGGCACCTCAATCGTGGTGATGTTTTTCCTGATGTACCTGCACTCCTACCAGATTTTGGATCATGCCTGGTTTAGCGAAACGCGGCTTTTTATGACCCTGATTATGGGAGCCGCAATGATGGTGATCATGCTGTCGTACATGCTGCACATGTATAAAAACCGCACCATGAATGTTGTTATTTATGTAGGGGCAATCATTTTGTTCGGAGCTTCGCTATGGCTAGTCCGTAGCCAAGTAACAGTGAGCGATGTGGACTATATGGAAGGCATGATTCCTCACCATTCCATCGCCATTTTGACCAGCGATCGCGCTCAGATTGAAGATATGCGCGTTCGTGAGTTAGCGGATGAAATCATCGCAGCGCAGCGCCGTGAGATTAGCGAAATGGAGTGGCTAATTGCCGACATCAGAGAAAACGGTGTAGCAAACACACCGGCTCAAGCAGAGGCAAGACCGCTGCCAGACTTTTCTTTAAGCCCAGAGTAGATATCAGGCGTGACCACAGAAGACTGTAGCTCGCGAGAAAACCGATTCGGGCCTGACTAGGAGAACTCAACACATCAAGTATTGTTGCCACCACTGGAGCTTGCAGTTGGCTTGAGGGTCTAGCGTGAAGACCAAGCTATTGATGCCGCTTCAATGTTACCGAGAGAAATTCGATGCATAACTCCCATTCTCACCACTCGACCCAGGCCAATCAGAGTGAAGATGGCCAAACGGGTACTTCTCAGCTTGGTCATCATGGACACCAAGATCACAAAGAGGGAGATCCAGGTAATCACGATAGCCATAGTGGACACGATAAACATGCGGGCCATAGCCCAGAGATGTTTAAGCAGCGGTTTTTTGTATCGCTAATTCTGACGCTGCCGATTCTCTACTTTTCGCTTCAGCTTCAGAGTTGGCTGAACTACGAAGCGATTTTGTTTCCTGGTGCCAATTGGATTAGTCCGATTCTGGGGATTGTCTTGTACTTCTATGGCGGCTGGCCCTTTTTGCAGGGAGCTTGGCACGAATTTCAGAGCAAGATCGGCATGATGACGCTGATTGCGCTGGCGATCACTGTAGCGTTTATCTACAGTCTGGCCGTATCTCTGGGGCTAGAAGGCAAGCCCTTTTACTGGGAGCTGGCAACGCTGATCGACATCATGCTGTTAGGGCACTGGGTCGAGATGGCTTCAGTACAGGGAGCCAGCAAAGCCTTGGAAGAGCTTTCGAGTCTGGTGCCCAATGAAGCTCACAGGATGCGAGACAGCAGGGTTGAAGATGTGCCAGTAAGTGAAATTCAGGCTGGTAACGTGATTCTGATTCGTCCCGGTGAGCAGATTCCGAATGATGGCGAGGTCATCGAAGGTAATACGAGCGTTAACGAGTCGTTCCTAACTGGAGAATCCAAGCCAGTTTCTAAGGCCGCAGGCGATGAAGTAGTGGCAGGGTCAGTCAACACAGAAGGCTCGGTACAGGTAACAGTGACGCGGGTAGGGGATGACACGGCCATCAGCCAGATCATGCGATTGGTGGAAGAAGCACAGTCCTCTCGCAGTCGGTATCAGGCCCTAGCCGATAAGGTGGCCTACTGGCTGACCCTTATTGCGATCGCGGCAGGCACCCTCACGTTCATTGTCTGGCTCACCCTTGAAGACTTAGTCTTTGCCATCAATCGCGCCGTGACGGTTCTAGTCATTACCTGTCCCCATGCGCTGGGATTAGCCATTCCGTTGGTCATTGCTAACTCCACGAGCCTGGCAGCTCGTAACGGTATTCTTGTGCGGGACCGCGACGCTCTAGAGCGGGCCAAAGATATCAGAATCATGGCCTTTGATAAAACCGGGACGCTGACCCAAGGCAAATTTGGCGTGCAGAATATTGCTACCGATCGCATGGAGGCTGAGCAGGCACTAGCAATTGCTGCTGCCCTAGAAACAGCTTCTGAGCATCCTTTAGCAAAGGCAATTGTGGAAGCGGCTCACCAACGCCAGCTTGACTTGCCTACCATGCGTGACTTTCAAACCATTACGGGACGGGGTGTCGAAGGTGAGGTTCAGGGACAGACATATCGCTTGGGACGTCCAGAGTGGGTGAAGGAACGGAGCCTGCAACTGCCCAGCAGTTTACGCAGTGCCTTGGACCGAGCTGATGATCGCGGCGAAAGTGCCGTTGTGCTGATGACCGCTGATCACCCCGTGGCCGTGATTTCCATGGCTGACCAGGTGCGCGAACGGGCACGTGAAACGATTGATCGTCTGCATGAAATGGACATTCAGGCGGTCATGATCACGGGGGATGCGGAAGCCGTAGCACGGGGAGTGGCGCAGGATTTGGGCATTGACCGCTACTATGCTCGGGTCTTGCCAGAAGATAAAGTCAGCCGTATCAAAGCGCTGAAGCAGGAAGCCCCGACCGCTTTTGCGGGGGATGGTGTCAACGATGCAGCGGCATTATTGGAAGCCAACATGGGACTGGCGATCGGAGCAGGGACGAATGTCGCGATCGAATCGGCTGATCTAGTGCTCATTGAAGACGATCCGCTGGATGCGGTGAAAGCTCTGAACCTGGCGAAAAAGACTTACAGCAAGATGCTCCAAAACCTGTTTTGGGCAACAGGCTACAACGTGATTGCCATTCCTCTAGCGGCAGGTGTGCTGTCGGCCTGGGGCATTGTGCTGTCGCCTGCAATCGGTGCATTGCTGATGAGTCTTTCCACGGTGATTGTGGCAATTAATGCCGTCATGCTTCGGCGGGCTAAGCTCGCTTAAACCCTTATAACCCAGAGAAAGAAGCTCATGTAGGGATTCACCCTCGCATCCAATTCAAATCCTCTTGAATAAGCCAGTCTTCAGAAAACACTTAGCCATTTCTGAGAACGCGACCAGCATTCAGGATGGCCAATAGCGCGACGCCGACATCGGCAAACACGGCTTCCCAAAGGGTGGCGATGCCAACAGCGCCAAGAGCGATAAATATTCCTTTCACGGCCATAGCCAGGATGATGTTTTGCCAAACAATGCGTAGCGTTTTATGGGCAATCTGGATGGCTTCGGCCACCTTGGAGGGCGCATCGGTCATAATCACCACATCCGCCGTTTCGATCGCCGCGTCGGAACCCAATCCACCCATTGCCATACCCACATCGGCGCGGGCAATGACGGGGGCATCGTTAATGCCATCGCCTACAAATGCGACTTTACCTTGAGACGCACGGTTGAGAAATTCCTCCAGGGCAGTGACTTTATCTTCTGGCAGCAGTTCAGCCCGATACTGGTTCAGGCCCAGCTTGCGGGCAATGCTATCCGCCACAGATTGGCTATCCCCGGTGAGCATCACCGTCTGAATACCCTCAGCATGGAGGGCGCGAATCGCCTCGGTTGCATCTTCCTTCAGCTCATCCGCAATCAGAATGCGTCCGCTATAGGTGCCGTCCACCGCAACATGGGCAACGGTGTCATCCACGGTGCAGACATCGTGAGGAATATTTTCTCGGTGCAGCAGCCGATCGTTCCCGGCCAGTAATGTACGGCCATCTACCTGCGCCCGAATGCCGTGGCCTGAAATTTCTTCATAGCCTTCAATCCCAGAGGTATCGATGGATTGACCATAAGCTTGGCGAATGGATTGAGCCACCGGATGATTGGACTGCGATTCGACCTGGGCTGCTAGCTCTAGCAATCGAGGCTTGCTCAAGCCATTCTGGGTGACGACATCTGTTACCTGAAAATTGCCCTGGGTCAGGGTTCCGGTCTTATCAAAGACGACCGTTTTTACCTGAGTGAGGGCATCCAGGAACGTAGAACCTTTCACCAGAATGCCGCGCTTGGCGGCCCCACCGACGCCCCCGAAATAACCCAGGGGGATACTGATTACCAAGCCACAGGGGCAGGAAATTACTAACAGTACCAAGGCGCGATAGGTCCATTGGGCCTGGGTTGCCCCGGCAATCAACAGCGGTGGCAGAATTGCCACGGCCAGAGACAGAATCACGACCACTGGGGTGTAGTAGCGGGCAAACCGGGTGATGAATTTCTCGGTGTCGGCTTTTTTGCTGCTGGCGTTTTCTACCAGTTCCAAAATTCGGGAAATGGAGGATTCGCCAAAAAGCTTGGTGACCTGTACTGTTAGCGCTCCTGACTGGTTAATCATGCCTGCCAGCACGGTTTCCCCAGTTGTGACAGAACGCGGCACCGATTCTCCCGTCAGGGCTGAGGTATCCACCAGGGACTTACCTTCTAAAATGTCGCCATCTAGCGGCACTTTTTCGCCAGGTCGCACCAGAATCACATCCCCTACGCTGACGGATTCTGGGGACACTGCCTGCACGTCGCCGTTCACCTTCAGGTTGGCGGTGTCAGGTCGAACTTCCAGCAGGGCTTTGATGGAACGGCGCGATCGCCCCACGGCGTAATCCTGAAACAGTTCCCCAATCTGGAAAAACAGCATCACCGCCACCCCTTCAGGAATTTCGTGAATGGCGATCGCCCCCAGGGTAGCGATGGTCATCAGAAAGTTTTCATCAAATATGCGCCCTCGTAGAATGTTGCGTCCGGCAGTGGTCAGTACACTCCAGCCGCTGATGAGATAGGCAGGAATGAGGACAGCGTATTCAGCAACGGCAAACGGAGTATTATGCAGCGGCTCATTGAAAATTAGCCCAATTAGAAAGAGGACTGCGGAAATAGCGATCGGCATCAGCGCTTTCCTCAGGCTAAATTCCCCTGAGTCATGATCGTGATCGCAGCAACCTGCTGACGCCGAAGATACTTGATTGGAAGCTGCAGACCCTGATTGCTCAGTATCACAGCAGCCACGATGAGTATGGGGTTCTGCCATAGTGTTCGCTGGTGTACGACAACATCCTTCTGAACATCTGAAAGATTATTCAGATGATACACCATGAGCTTGATCTGAATCACGCGGTAGGTTCAGATGGACAACAGACCCTTTACTCGTCTAGGTGCTCAGCCACTTCTTGGTAAAGGATCATGATGTGGTCGTCAGCCAAGCTATAGAAAACGTTGCGGCCTTGGCGGCGGTACTTGACGAGGCGCTGCGCTTTGAGTACCCGTAGTTGATGCGAGACTGCCGACTCACCCATTTTTACAGCAGCAGCCAGGTCACAGACGCACAACTCCTGCTTAGCCAGCGCTGACAAGAGCTTGAGTCGATGGGGGTCGGAGAGGGCGCTAAAAAATTCCGCCATGCGCTGAGCCTTATCTGTTGCCAAAACCTCAGACTGCACCTGCCGCACATTGTCCAAATGCACCAGAGGTGCTTCGCAACCAGGAGCATCAGTATTTGTGATGGGTTGCCCCTTTATCGAGTGAGCCTTAGCCATGATGGAATTTCTCTTTGTGCCATCTCCATGATACTGAGAATCATTACCACTTGAACAGATGTTCAGAAGAGTTGAGACATTAACATCAATCGTTCATCTCATAATCTAGCTAACAGTCACGGTTAAGGAATAATCCTTCCTTAAGCTGAAATCGGCAAGGTGATGGTGAAGGTACTTCCCTGGTCTACCTGACTCTGCACCTGAATGTTGCTGCCATGGGCTTGAGCGATCGCCAACGCAATCGACAAGCCTAACCCTGAACCACCGCTTTGGCGAGAGCGAGCATTATCAACCCGATAGAAGCGATCAAAAATATGACTTTGGTCGGCTGGCTCGATACCAATACCTGTATCCTCTACCGTGATGATTGCCTGACGATTGATTTGTTGCAGTTGCACAGAGACCTTGCCGCCCTCTGGAGTATGCTGCAGGCCATTACTAATCACGTTAAGAAGTAAGCGATACAGGTTTTCTTCGTTACCCACGACGGTAATTGGCGGTTGAGTCGGCTGCTGCATGATCAAGTGAATGTCGTTAGCGATCGCCAAGGCAGCAAGTTCTTCTTCGATATCGCTCAGGATGTCTTGCAAGCAGCATGGGGATTTTTGGGCAGGGCTTTGGGTATCTAGACGAGACAGCAAGAGCAAGTCACTTACTAGAGTAGTGAGGCGCTGGTTTTGTCGAGTAGTGACCTGCAGCATGTCACGGGCATCCGCGTCAGAAATATGAGGTAACCGCATGACGGATTCAGCAGTGGCCTGCACTGCGGTCAGAGGGGTTCGCAGTTCGTGGGCAGCATCAGCAGTGAACTGTTGAATCTTGCGGTATGACGCCTGCACGGGCTCCATCGCTAAACCTGCTAACCACCAACTGGCGGCGGCAATAAACCCCATTATTACGGGCAAGCTCAGCGCAATGATCCAGCGAATGGTGGTCAGGTAGGCCGCAAAGTCGCTGAAAGAACGCCCCACCAGCAGGCTGCCCAACGGGGTCTGGTCATCTAGCGCGTAAAGCGGCAAAACAATCTGACGATATTGGTTGCCTTCACTATCCTTCAGGGTTTGCCAGGATGACTCGGTGTGGGTGACTGGTAAGTCCTCAGGATAAAAGCCTGCGGTTGCCATGAGTGTGCCGTCAGGCTCCAGTACCCGAATGTAGTAGCTGCCGCGATAGAGCGTTCCCTCTTGGTGACCTGGATGTCCCTGAGACGGCTCGAAGGGAACTAGACAGTCTTCGCCAGCGACGCATAGGTTGGGCAGTAGCGTTTGCGAGACGGTCTCTAACTGTCCGTCGGTGGTGAGGGTTTCCTCCACCGCATCATGCACCGTTTCAGCGACTGATTTGAGTTCGCGGTCGGCGGTGACCCGGTGGGCGTGGGCGATCGCTTCATACACGCCCAGGCCACTCAGCCCCAGCACCACAGCCATTACGCCTGTATACCAGGCGGTGAGTTGCCAGCGGCTACGACGAAACAGTCTATTCGGTTTTGAAGCGATATCCCATGCCATAGACGGTTTCGATGAAGTCATCACAGTTATGTTGGGCCAGCTTGCGACGCAGCAAGCGCATCTGAGCGGCTACCACGTTGCTGTTGGGTTCGGCCCCAATTTCCCAGAGCTGATTCAGCACCTGATCGCGGGTGAGGATCTGGTTGGGGTGCTCCATCATATATTGCAGCAGTTGAAACTCTTTTTGGGTAAGTTCAATGCGCTGCTCGGAAGTTTCATTGTGGTGTAGAAACGCAACGCGGCGATCGCAATCTAGCGTCAGTGGCCCGATTTGAATGTGAGCCGGTTTGAGGTCTGGCGATCGCCGTCGCAGGGCTCGCAGTCGCGCCAACAGTTCCGCCATGCTGAAGGGTTTTACCAGGTAGTCATCGGCTCCCGCATCCAGGCCAGTAATGCGATCGTCAATCTGGTCTTTAGCAGTGAGCATGAGGACAGGGAGAGCATGGTGGTGCGACCTGAGCCACTCACACAGCTCAATGCCCGATTTGCCTGGCAGCATCCAGTCAAAAACCCCCACAGTATAGAGGGACAGATCGTGCTCCAGGTAGGACAATGCCTCATCTCCCGACTGCACCCAATCCACCACGTAGGCTTCTTGGGTCAGGGTACGCTTGATGGCTTTGCCCAAATCGGGTTCATCTTCAACTAGCAGAATTCGCATAGGACTGGACTTCAGTATTTAGTAACGGCTAAGCTCATCCATCGCGAAAAATTACTAGAGGCAATCAACTTCAAGCGCTAAATCCTTCGAAATCAAGACAAACTTTGTCTCATTTCTTCTAGCCAGTTATCATCTAGCCTTAGCTCCAAAGATGACATGAATCTCCTATTAGGATCTCTAAACATGATTTGAATACTAGACATGAAATCTTGCTTTAAATCAAGGGCTCTACTTTGAGTAAGCATATTATTTTCAGAATATAGTTTGAACAACTCGTCTGGCAAATCAAATGAAAGGATGATATCTCTTTCGTCTAAAGTCGCGCACCTTGCCTGCCTTTTTACAACGTACCATTTTTCCTGATTCCAACATATTCGGATTGTTGGGTTGCTAATCAGGTCATCTACATTGAAATAATCAGACGGGGTGAAAAATACTGGAAAACTCTTGCCCAACACGCCTAAGTACGAGTCACCAATTTCCAGACTGGCCTCTATGACTTTACATAGTTTTACTGGATCAAAGTTGTAATTCGTGCAATATTCTCTCATCCTGCCAAGTTCATGATTCTTTAAAGATAGCCTCGTGGCTCTTCTCAACTGGGTCAATTCGATGTCTATATTATTTTCCGAAACTCCTCTAAAGTCTATATAGCTCATTTCCTCTAGAGCATTTATTACTGGATGAAAGTATCGATTGTTTTCGAGCTTTATTAAATAAATGTCTTGAGCGAAAGCATACTCCTGAGCTGGCTTAGTAAAAGACGAAGATGTAAAAATGGCATATTGATAATGATATTTGGGCTTGAATGAGCTACCACTTACTATCCAGAATTCGCTAACATCTTTTAGGACACCTACGGCATTCCTTACAATTTCGATTCCTACATTTTTCTTGTGAAATTTAGCTTCTAATAACAGTCGTATTGGATATGAAAAAGGAGGAGATATAGAGAAATCTGCAATTGCATCTATCTGATGCTTTGAACCACGTCCTCTAACTTCCATGCCGGAAGCTCCAGCATTTAAGCTGTCATCGTCATTGACGCTTTCAACAGCATAGTATCCCGATGCTCTTAGCAGTTGTAGCAACACTTCTTCAAGTAACAAACCTTTGATTGCATAGATTGTTGCCAAGACTATCTTCCTTACGACTAAAGCTTCTTCTTAAGTGAATTTTAATATGCCTGCCCTTCATCATCTTTTCCGGATAATGAAGGCTGGAATTGTGGTGGACAGAGTCGTAGAGTAGGCACAGCCCACCAGCGGTTAATTCAGTGCTATTCATCTTTAGTGGCCTTGCCTAAATCAGACTCATCCTCCACCAACAGAATTTGTATAACCACTGAATGACCTAATCCGACAGTTGATCGGGATCAATACCCTGGGATTTGAGCAATTCTGCTAAGCGATCGGCCCGTTGTTCGGCTTGCTGGGCTCGTTGCCGCTGCTGCTCGGCCTGCTCATCCCCGGTCAGCAAAATGTCGCCTTCGGCATTCCGCCAGCGTAGCCAGATATCCTGCCGACCTTCAAATTCCCCTTCCCAGGTGGTCAGCCCCAGGCTCACCTGTTCCAACCAGGGCTCGGCCATTTCGCTGTAGTGCATGCCCCGCAGTTCAAAGAGGCGTAGAGGAGTTTCGCTAAGCTGCAGGCTGGGGTCGTAAACAGCATAGTAGCTAGCCCGCATGTGTTCATAGGTAGCAAACTTGTCGGTCAGCTCTTTGCCGACTTTGTTGGAGACAATTTCAATGACGATTTCCGGTGGCTTGCCAAAGTTCCACACCAGATAGCAACGGTTCTCTTTATCCCACCAGTTCTGGGGCACCTGCACATTGAAGCTGACGAAGACATCCGGCACAATCGGCGGCTGGCTGAAGATGTGATAGACGCCGACGTTAGCGGCGGCAATGAAAGGTTGTTCCTTCAAATTGCTGTAGAGGCAACTCGTGAGCAGGCGTTGCTGTTTTTCAGAGGCAAAGTTATCCACCGGAGTATCGTCCTCGGTGATCAGTTGACTGGCGTCTGGGAATGCGACCTCTTCGGTGATGGCAAGTTGGTCAACCATAGACAACTCCGTTTAAGCCAGGGGTGGTTCTATTGTACGAGGCCGGAGCTTTAGTCGGCTGGGAGCGTTCCCGCAGGGTGTCCGGAAGACAATCGCGGGGACGACTGAGCGACTTGGCTGTTCTCATTTGCCCAATATTATTCTCGTACCTTCTGATTTTCGCCGCCGTCCCCGTCGTTTCAGCCATACCGTGGCATCGTCGATAAACGAATACACCACCGGCACCACTACCAGAGTTAGCAGCGTGGAGAGCAGTAGCCCGCCCAAAATCACCGTGGCAATGGGCGAGTAGGCGTCCATACCAATCTCCGGAAAAAAGGCCAGACGCACAATCACAATCACGGTGGTTAGCGTGGTCATGGTAATCGCCTTTAACCGCACTGGACCTGCCATGCGAATCGCGACATCGCGGGGCACCCCCTCGGCCCGCTTCGCCAAGATCAGCTCCAGCAGCAGAATCGCTGCCGAGAGGGATAGCCCCGACAGAATCACAATGCCCAAAATTGAGACGCTTGAAAGGGTCTGCTGGGCCAAGATCAAGCCGCCAAAAACGCCGACTAATTGCAGCGGCACCGAGATCATCATCACCAGGGGCTGAATGAACGAGCTAAACTGAATGACCAGAATCAGGTAGATCAAAATCAGCGACACCAGCAGACCTTTGAGCAGGCGATCGAACTCGATCATCATGTCGGTCATGTCGCCCATGGAATCGACGCCATAGCCCGGAGGAAAATTGAGTTCTTGTCCTGCTCGCATGGCGATCGCCATGGACAAATCCATCGAGGCTGGGCCACCTTTGCGGTAGTAGCCGTTGACGTACACCACCCGTTTGCCACCTACATGCTCAATTAGAGTAGGGCCGCTTTGACGTTCTAAAGTAGCGACGGTGTTTAGCGGTACCTGCTGCCCGTTGGATGTGGTGATATAGGTTCCGGCTAAGTTGTCTACAGTGCCCCGCTGTTCTTCCTCATACCGCACCAGAATCGAGTTCTGTCGCAAGTTAGGCCGGTTGTAGTAGCGCTGCGTGAAGCCGCCATTCAGGGCGTAGCGGGCTTGCTGGGCCACCATCCGCACGTTTAATCCCAGTTCTTCAGCCCGACGGCGATCGACCGTGAGCTGATATTCCGGTTGAGTCAGCGCCGAGCTGGTCTGGGCCATCACCAAGCCAGGTGTATCTTCCGCGATACGGAGCACCCCTGCTCCTAGGCGATGGAGGACGTCCAAATCTTCCCCATAGACAGCTAGCTGAATGGGATCCGCAGAGGTGGCCATCACATCCACTCCCATTTCTTTGAGCCCAATTCGACGCAGGCCGGGAATGGTGCGACGGGCGTCGGCTTCCACGCTATCCATAATTTCCCAGATGTCGCGATCGCGCTCATCTTCTAGGGTGACAATCAGCGACGCCGAGTTGACGCTGCCCATGCTGTAGCCGCTGAAATAGGTACTGTTGCGGGTCAACTCAAAGCCAGTTTGGGCTGACACTTTGGCAATATCGGGTTGGGCAAGGAGGAGTTGTTCTAGCTGGTAAACGCTCTCGTCAGTTTTGGCGAAGGAGGTCCCGGCCTCCATCTCCAGAGACGCCATGAACTGGCCAGAGTCTCCCAGGGGCATCATTTCTTGGGGCACAAAGGGGTAGATGGCAATGGCGAGGACGATGGCAGACCCGGCGATCGCCAGCGTAATTTCGCGATTATTCATGCAGCGATCGAGCAGCCACCCATACCCCTGCTCCAGTTTCTGAAAACCCACCCGTACCGGCGTAGTCAACCATTGCAGCCAGGTTTGTCGCTGTCGTCGCTCTTGGGGCGGTTTTAGAACGAAAGCGGCAATCAGCGGAATCAGCGTCACCGACACAATCAGCGAGGCGATGAAGGCGAACACCATGGGCCAGACGATGCCCACAAACATCAGCCCGGTCAGTCCTCCCGCGAGAATTGTCGGCAATAGCGCTGCAATCATGACACAACTAGCCGCCGCACTGGCGAGAAATACTTCTCCGGTGCCTTTGATGGCCGCCTGCATCGGACGGAAGCCTGCTCGTAGCTTCTGGTCAATGGAGTCGATAACAATAATCGAGTCATCGACTAGCTTCCCGATCGCCATCATCATCCCAATCAGCGTCGAGGAGTTGAGCGACATCTCGATGGGAATAAAGGGCAGGGTGGAGAGGGCCAGGGAAGTAGGAATGGAGATCATAATGATCGCCGTGGCCCGAAAATCTTCTAAGAAAATCAGAATCACAATCCCCGCCAGCAGGACGCTGATCAGCAGCTCCTGGAAGGTGCTGTCGAGAATGATGTTGACCAGATAGGAGTTGTCGTAGGCTTCCTCAAAGCTGAGTCCGGGATTTTCGGCTTGAATCTTTTCTAACTCGGCCCGCACCTGCTCGATCACCTGGGGCGAACTGGAGTCTGGCTTCTGAATCACGTTTACCGCCAGGGCGGCCTCACCGTTGTAACGGTAGCCGCTGCGCCGCTCCTCAAAAGTGTCTTTCACTATGGCCACATCGCGGACATAGACGACCTGCCCGTCCTGCTCCAGGATGGGGTAGTCCATCACATCGGCGGCACTTAACGCCCGTTTATCGGCCCGCACCAAAATCTCCGAGTCGCCTTGGGTCAGTACCCCCGCCCCCTGGCTGACGTTGTTGGCGTCAATGGCATCGCGCACTTGAAGAATTGACAGGCCATAGGCTGCTAGCTGTTGTCGATCGACCACGACCTGAAGCTGTCGCCGATAACCGCCAAAGATCGACACCGTCTGTACGTTGGGCACTTGGGTCAGGCGATCGACCAAAGTATTGTCGGCAAACTCCCGGAGCTGCACTGGGTCCCAACCTTTCCCCTGTAGTGCCAGGGTCAGTACCGGACGGTTCAGCGGATCAATGGGCAACACCCAGTAAGAACGGGAGTTAAAGCCATCTAGCTCGATATCCCCCTCGGCTGCCGTCATCACACTCTGAACCGACTGCACCGCCTGATTGATGTCGTCGCCCCAAGCAAACTGAATCGTCACCAAAGACATGTCCTGCTGGGAGCTAGAACGAATGAATCGCACCCCATCGAGCACCGTCATACGCTGTTCAATTGGCTTGCTGATGTAGGTTTCCACTTCCGTCGGCGACGACCCTGAGGCCATTGTCACAATCGACACTAGCGGACTTTCCACATAGGGCATCATCCGTACTGGCAGCAGAAACAGCGTCAGCACCGACAGCACCAGCACCGCAATATAGGCAGCGGCCACAACCGCCGGATGCTTGATGGACCAGTTAGTCAGGAAGCTTTTCATGGGCAACTGCCGATGGGCATGGAGAACACACTTTTACCAAGCTGGAGGGGGCAGGACGAATCGCCGTCACTCAAGAGAGCGATCTCAGATCAGCTACTTCACATCCAGGTTGAAGGTTGCCTCACCGGGCATGGCGGCATCTGCAGATGTCACTTCCATCATCCACATGCCTTCCATGCCCAGGTTAGTCATCACCTTGTACTGACCCGTTTCTTCTCCTGGTTCGACAATGGCCATGGTGGTCATCGGCTCCATACCGTCCATGGGCATAGAGAGATCAACCTGGAGATCGTCTACTGCAACTGGCTCATTGGTGGCTGAATCAACCACCTGCAACACCAATTCAGCATCGCCCATCGGGACCGAGGCATCTTCGGGAGAGACCAAGGCGATCGCAACACCTTCAGCTGCAGGAGCCTCAGCCGTTTCGGTGGCTGGCGCTTCAGTCGTATCTGAGGTCGCTTCAGGCTCGGCCTGATTGGCGCTGCCACAAGCTGCTGTCAAGAAAACGAGTGGAAGTATCAAAAACAGAACTTTTTTCATAGGATCCTCGAATGCATCATTAATTAAGGGAACACACACAAACGCACTACACAGCGCTACTCAACCGGCACAGTGATCAGGGACTGGCCTGGGTAGTCAGGGTCGTTGACCTCGACTTTGATTTGCCACTCCCCGGCCATGCCGAAGTGAGTCTTGACCAGGAACTGCCCCGGTTGGTCAGCCGGTTCGAGCTGCACCATCGTAGTCATGGGGGCCATGTTGGGCATGGGCATCGTGACATCCACCGCCACATCCTCAACCGGCAGCGGTTCCTGGGTATTGGGGTCGCGCACTTCTAAAACCAACTCGGCGCTTCCCGATGGAAAACTTTTCGTGGGATCGGGTTCGACAATCGAGACTTCGACATTTCCCTGATTGCTGTCCCCCAGCATTGGTACAGGCATACCCGCGTCATCTACCATGGCCACTTGTACACCAGGGACTAACCGACTGTGACCGGAAGTAATGACTTGATCGCCAGGGTTGAGACCGCTGGTGATGGTAATGCGATCGCCGTTCACCATCCCCGTCTCTACCGTCCGCCGCTCGGCAGCCGTACCCGCCATCACCCAGACGGACGGCTCACTGTTGTATTCCACCACGGCAGATTGCGGCACTGACAGCGCATTGTTCTGGCTATCGGTCAGCAGCGTCATCTCTAAATACTGACCCGACAGCAAGCGCCCTTGGGGATTATCAATCACTGCTTCGACGACAACGGTGCGGGTGTCGTTGTTGGTCTGAGGAAAGATGCTAGTAACACTGCCTGTCAGCGGTGCGTCTGTGGCTCCGGGCACCTGGGCGCGAATGGGCGTGCCCACTTGGATATAGCCCGCATCCTTTTGAGCGACATTGGCCTGGAGCCGCACCCGTGAGTAGTCGCCAATTTTCAGCACCCCCATCCCCGGCTGCACCACTACGCCTGGATCAACCATACGAGTCTGCACGATGCCGCTAATCGGTGACTGCAATGTGGTGTAGCCCTGCATCACAGCCGCAGTATTAACTTTGGCCTCAGCTTGCCCAACCCTGGCCTGCTCCCTTGTCACTTGAGCATCAAGGCGAGTTAGCTTGGCGTTGGCTTGCTCTAGAGCCGCCTCTTTGGCAGCGGCTTCCGTGGCTACCGCATCATATTCCTGCTGAGAAGTGGCACCTTCAGCCGTGAGCTTGGCAAAGCGACTTTTCTGAAGGTTCAAATAATCTAGTTCTGCCCGTAAGCGAGCAATTTCTTGTTTCTGCTCATCAATTTCAACCTCACTTACTTGTAAGGAAGTCACCATCACATCTGCTTCCGCAGTTGCTTCCGCCAGTTCTGTTGATCGTTCGTCAGCCAGCAGTTCAGCCAGCACTTCACCCGCTTCGACGCGATCACCGGGATAGACCGAATAATTGGTCAACTGCCCTGCCACCCGTGGATAGACCACGGCTTCCTGGTAAGGCATGATGGAGCCGGTATAAGACACCCCTGCTTCAAAAGAACTCGGTTGTACTACCTCAACCGTCACAGGAACGGGGTTGAACGCACCGTCCACCTGCATCATCTCATCGTGAGACATGTTTGACATGTCATGGCCTTCCATTCCCGTCATGGAGTTGGCTGGCCTAATGTGCTGGGTGATCAGCAAAATGCCACTACTCAGCACCGCAAAAACGCTTAGCCCTAGCAGGGCACGACCATACCGCTTGAGCCCCGTTGACTGAATCGGTTCCGAATCTGGTTGCTGGAAATCGGCGCTCAAAGAATCCAGCGATTCAGTGAGGTCGCCTGAAGCGTCAATCCCAGAGCCATTGGTATCTGAGTGAGACGAAGTGGGTTCCAGAGACATAAGCAATCAGCACTAAAAGAACTGTCTCTGCGAATCTATCGGTCAATTATGAAACCGGAATGAAATCACCTTTTATGCAGTCAGCGACACTGTTTCAATCAGCGGGCAGATATCGCCTGGTTCAGGGCGAGGGTGATTCGTTGCCCAGCGATCGCGATAGTCCTCTAGTTCGGTCTTAAACGCTGTCATCTGCTGAATTTGTGCTTCCAACTGCTGAATCTTCTCATTCAGGAGCGATTGAACAAACTCACAAGGGACATCGCCCTGCTGGTGAACCGTCAGCACTTCACCGATGTCTTCTAGAGAAAATCCAAGCGTCTGAGCTTTTTTAATGAACTGCACCTGATGGACAGCTTTTACCGGATAGTAGCGGTAGCCATTATCGCCTCGTTCTGACTGGAGAAGGTCCAGGCTTTCGTAATAGCGCAGTGCCCCAACCGCCACGCCTGTTTGCTTCGAGACTTCACCAATTTTCAGTCGGGTTGCAACCGTCATACGCTCATCCTCCAGATGCCCTAATTAAACCCTAAACTCTCTAGCTGGCTATAAGGTCAAGGGGGTTAGGCGACGGCTGTCTATTTCATTCCTATTTCATGATTGCCTGTCAATATAGTGGACTTGATTCTCCAGTCGATTGGAGTATCTATTCTATGGTTTGGGGTTGGTTGTTGTTGGGCCTGATTGTCCACACGGAGGAATGGATGAACTATCGGTTTCTGAAGCCTAAAGTTGTGCTTGTCGGTTTGGTTATAACAGGGCTGGTGTCAACAAGCTGCAGCCTTGCTAGAGGCCCAGAAGTCTCAACTGTGCAGGGTACTTCAGCTGAACAGGCTGCCATCACTCGCGAACTTACCGTCTTTCGTAGCCCCACCTGTGGTTGTTGTGGCCTTTGGATTGAGCACATGGAAGCCGCTGGCTTTACCGTCAAAGACAACCTGACCGAGGACATGACCGCTATCAAAGAGCAGTATGGCGTTCCTGCTAATCTGGCTTCCTGCCACACAACTGTTGTCGATGGTTACATTGTTGAAGGGCACATTCCTGCTGAAGATGTCCAGCGGTTGTTGATTGAAAAACCCGATGTGGCCGGTATTGCGGTGCCTGGAATGCCTATTGGCTCCCCTGGGATGGAATCGGGTGATTACGTTGAGCCCTACACCGTTTTCTCTTTCACAGAAGATGGTATGACGGCAGCTTTCGCTGAGCATTCCTAACATGCGCTTGAGGACACAGTGATGAGGCAAAAGGTGGTAGTCGTTTTAACCCTGGGTGGACTAGCAATAGGAGGGCTCGCGTTAGCGCAGCCTTTGGTTCAAATCGCCATCCCTCACTTTTTTCAAAGCACTCCAAAGTCCCCCTATGCTGACCAAACTGAAAGTCCTGTGCGAGGTTTAACGGCCCAAGAGGTGGATGATTTATTGCAGGGTAGAGGTGCAGGGTTCGCTCGCATGGCTGAACTGAATCGCTATCCAGGGCCACGCCATGTTCTCGACCTCAAAGATGAACTAGCCCTTTCACCGGATCAAGCGCAGGTAATTCAGGTGGTTTTTGACGACATGCAAACTCAGGCGCAGACCCTTGGGAAGGCTATCGTTGAACAAGAACAAGCCGTCAGCCAAGCGTTTGCCACGGCTGCCATCACCCCCGAAAGGCTTCATCAACAAACCCAAGAGCTGGCGAATCTGTATGGAGATCTGCGAGCGACCCACCTTCAAGCTCATCTGGAGATAACCCCACTCTTGTCAGCTGAACAGATTGAACGCTACGACCAATTACGAGGCTACACTGACACATCCTCTACGGTTCCTCATCAGCATCATTGAATGATTCAACCACTCCCATCTCGAGGTTAAAAACATGGCCGATAGGACAACTCAGTCTCTAACTGCCCTCACAGGGTTTACCTCAGTTCCACTGTTCATCACTCAAGGTGCTCTGGCCCATACAGGTCACGCTCATACCCAGGACCCTGAACCATCAGAAGCCCCAGTCAGTGAGCCGGATACCGCGTCGCCTGAATCAAACACTGATAAGACGACTGACTCTAGCTCTACGGTCATGCCTTCATCCGCGATGCCTATGGATGCTGCCGATGAAATGCCGATTCAGGAAAACCCAGTGACTCAAGAAAGTCTCGCCGCAACGAGAGCCAGCATCACTGAGGGGTTCTCTTTGGGTTTCGAAGAATCGCTACTGGTGTTGATTGTAGCTGGGCCATTGCTGCTCTGGTCTTTGAAAAAACAACTTCAATCCCGGTGAGTTAGCGTTTCTTCCCTATGCCTATTAACCGAGCCTGTTTGCGTCAGCTACACACCGCGTTGGTGCCCTTTATGGTGCTACCCCTGCTACTCACCCTGACAACTGGAATGCTGTTTCAATTTGCTGTTGTCAGCGATCGCGCTAACGACTTTCTCTGGCTACTCGACCTACATCGAGGTAAATTCGGTCAAGTCAATCTAGACTTCATCTACCCGATTCTGAATGCCTTAGGACTCTTAACGCTAGTAATTACAGGGATTTTGATGTGGTTGCAATCGCCTGCTGTCAAACGCCGACGGAGCTAGACAAAGCCATTACATCCTTATATTAGAGTCTTTGACCCAGGTCTGAGGCAGTGTTTCTACAAGCGTTGTCATCAACAGCCTCAGATTCTGTGTGCGATCGTGAGCCCATGTGTTTTCGTATCAGCTGCGCTGAGAAATATGACCGCGTTCACTGCTTATATTTTTACTTTTCTCACTTTTATCGGTTGTTCTATTTTATCTTTACTACCCTATCTTTAACTTATCTCTATCTTGCTTGTAGAATGACAAGAATAACCTATAGGGAGATAAAGCATGTATTTTTTAGATGGGTTATAACGGTACTGTCAACTTGATTTTCCGTATTTAAAGTCAAGCACTAAATTTCCGTTAATCGCCTTCGACAGCAGCTCTAAGCAATCACAGATAGTCGCGTGAATTGACGCCAGTCGCTCAAGCGCTGACGCATCGTTTCTCGATATTCGGTTGCCGATTGTTGATGTTGGTGAGGATGAAAGTAGGCCCGGATGGGTTCAAAAGCCGCGAGAAAGCGTTGAGCGTGTCCAGGGGACTGGAAGCGCCCCATCCGCCTTTCTCTGATTCGAGTCGGCCGGTGCGAATTCTCCGCTCGATTGTTCAACCCCTTGTGTTGCCGATGTTCAACGCCGGGAATCAGCTCTTTTTTGGCGGCCCCATAGCTTCTGAGTTTGTCAGTGACGATGACCCT
>JBCBSJ010000047.1:0-26942 GCA_039819245.1 Cyanobacteria bacterium J06638_20 | reverse complement strand
GGCGGAAAAGTCCCCCGCCAGCCAGTCTTGGCCCTGCAGACTGGCTTCAATAAAGTCCAGATGGGTATTCAGTTGAGGATCGAGAAACTGAGTTTGCACCTTGGTCATGATCAGCTTGGCCAGCGGACGCAGGAAAAACGGCATATCCGGGCTTTGGGGAATGCGATTAAACACCAGCTTCATCACCAGCCATGGCATAAGCGATCCTTCGGCGTAGTGCAGCCAGTAGCGGTAACGGTGTCGGTGCTCCGGAGCAGTGGGGATAAATTGGCCCTGGCCGTAGGTCTCAAGCAGGTATTCGATGATGGCACCCGACTCGGCCACGGTGATGTCGCCATCGGTTATCACGGGGGATTTGCCCAACGGATGCACAGCCTTCAAGCGTTCAGGTGCGAGCAGGGTTTGCGGATCACGCTCATAGCATTTGAGGTCGTAGCCCAGTTCGAGTTCTTCTAGCAGCCAGAGGATGCGCTGGGAACGAGAGTTTTCGAGGTGATGAACGGTAATCATTCAGCCGTGGAGTCGTGGGAGAGAAGCAGCATTGCCTTCTCCGTCAGAGTAACACTAGGACAATTGCTGGGGGGTCAGGCAGATTTCAGCGCCCCAGCGAGAAAACGCTCAGTGTAATACAAGGCCAACTGGTTGCTGAGGCCGTTAAAGACCGTATCAAAGGCGTGTTCAGCCCAGGGAATTTTGAGCCAAACGGCCTGATTATCAGCGGCCTGGAGCTGTTCATAGAGCTGGCGACCATACCGGGCCTGCACGACATGGTCGCGTCCGGCATACACCAGTAGCGTGGGCGGCAAATGGGCTCTCACGTAGTTGATCGGCGACGCCTGCCGATAGAGCTCTGGAGCGGTCTCTGGCGGCCCCCCTAAGAAGGTTCTCAGGACGGCACGAGTGTTAATCGGATCGGGCACTGGCGGGTCTTGGTAGCCAGCGGTCAGATCCACCGGCCCGTAGTAGAGGACGACCGCCCGCAGCGGCACTGCCGATTCATAAGCAGCGATCGCCGCCAGCTGCGCCCCAGCGGATCGCCCGAGTACAGCCATGTGGTTGAGATCCACTGATAACGCTTCGGCGTGGGACTGAATATAGGCCAGCGCTGTGTTTACGTCGATTAGCTGGGCAGGAAAGCGGTATTGCGGGGCGTGGCGATAGTCAATGGCCACGACCGTATATCCTTGGGCCGCCATGTAGCGGTTGAAGGTGGCTTTGTTGTCGGGACTGCCGCTCTGCCACGCGCCACCGTAGATCACCACCAGGGTCGGATAGCGGCCAGGGGTCAGCGGTCGGTAGACATTCAGCGTCAGGGCGGTCTCATCAGGCCGCGCAAAGACCAGGCCCCGATCAACGCGCACGTCCTCTAGGGCAATCCCGCGCAAGCTATCCGCTAAAACCCAAGGTTGGGAGCGTAGGGGCTGAAGTGCTTTTTCTGGGACGCTCGCCAGGAAATCAGGCCCTAGTACAGAGCGCATTTCAGCGTCGATCTGCCGGTTAGCAGCGGGAAGCTGAGCCAGGGGTAGTAGGCTGAGCCCCAGTCCCAACAAGCTACAAATCAGGATGAGGAGAGGGAGTCGGCCGCCCGTCCGGCCCAGGCCGAGGCCGACCAGTGCGATCGCATTGATGCCAATCAGCCAGGGGCTGATTTCCGGCGCGCCCACGCCTAGCGGTAGAAGGAACGCCGTGGGGGCCGGGATGACAATCCAGAGGCTGAGGAAGAGCCCCGCTAAACTGAGCAGGAGGATGAGCAACGTCAAGCAAACAACCTTGGCTAACAGGGCAGGATCTTTTTGCCGATCGGGCAATAAATGAATATCGTCGATGCCATAAAGCAGAACCTAACTGGTCGGTAGCTATGGCAGCTCGCAAACAAGAATCGTCATGTAATCTTGATCGCTGAAACAGTGCCTTCTCCGGTCAATATTAAATCGGCCTTACAAAGACTCGCAGAAGGTTCACCTGGATGGGGGTAATCTCCATAGGAAATCAGATCCGCCTGCACTTTAGGCTCAGAAAAATCAATACTGCTGTTACCGTTCATACCTGCCAGAATTTGCGCATAGGCTGTCATTAGCGCTTACCATCTGTCCGGAACTGGTAGATAGACAAAGAGCGAGCGTCACGAATCCTAGCAGAGATCGCTTCATATCTGTGCTCTCTGTTGTCTACGGCCCCATAGTGACAAGGCTAGACCAACCCTGACACCACCACACGGTAGATTTGCAGCACAGGACTGATGTGAATTCACTTGAATTGATGTAGGTTTTTGCTGTTATGCAATCCACCCCGCAAATACAAAACCTTTCAAATGGGAGACCAAGCCTCCAGTTCGGCCATAAAGTGACTTCGAGTCGATTCATCTAATATCGCTCGACGAAGAGCATTCTGAGTCCAGCGTTTGAGATCCATCACCGTTGCTTGACGCTCTTCTACTAATCGAGCTAATTCATCATTGAGATTGACGCCGAAGAAGGTTGGATCGTCTGAATTTACCGTCACTAGCACTCCCAAATCATCGAGAGCGAGTAGGGGATGTTCTTGATAGGAGGAAACATTTCGCAGTCGTTCATTCGAGGTGGGACACGTTTCGACCGTGACTTGGCGTTCTCGCAACAGGGTCACAACTTCAGGGCTTTGAATAGCTGAGGTTCCGTGACCAATCTGAGTGATACCCAATGTCTCGACTGCAAACCGGATACTGTCGGGGCCAGTCATCTCACCAGCATGAATCTTGAGGTGTTTACCGGCTTCTCTGGCCAAATCGAAGGCAGCTCTGAAGGGTTCAGCCGGATAACCAACTTCATTCCCTAAGAGATCGAAACCAGCCACGACTGACAACGTTCGTGTCTGCTTCACCCAATGGATGGCCTCCTCAACGCTATGAGTTCTTATCAACCCCACGAATATACGAATGATGCAGTTCTGATGACGTGCGCGTTCAATTTGAGCGGTTAAAACATCCCAAAAGCAACTTAAGGAGGCTCCATGATGTTCTACCAAAGAAGGCGCACACACGATCTCGGCATAGCGTATGTTCTGCACCAGTAAGCTATCGACAACATCATGAATGAGTTCGGCATAGCCATCAGGCGTCTGTAGCCAGGGATGAATGTATTGCTTAAAAAGCGCTTGAAATGCTCCAAAATTGTTGAATCGAAAACTAGAGACATGCCAAGGCGGCGAGTGAGATAACTCTCGACTGTAGTGCTGATAATGAGCTGAGCAGACAGTAGACCAGCGTGGGGCTCCTTCTAAGTGGAGGTGAAGCTCAGCCTTCGGCATGGTATCAAGATTCAGCATGTCCTGTTTCTCTTCTGAAAAGTGTCCTGACACGGATATCTGACCTACAACTCGTGCTCAAGTCAAGGGTCGTGGAATAGCGGACTGAGCGCAGCGAGGGAGCCTATGCCGCGAAAGCCCTTGACGGCCTGCACCCGTGCTAAGCTCTTGCGACCACCAGGGACACACCCTGGAATCACTCCACCAGTCACCCATCCCCCCAACACTCCCCTGGTGACGCTTAGCGGCGAGCGCTTAGAGTTCTAGTGTTGGTTCTAGCGATCGCTCTTGTTGTCGCTGGTGTCGTAGCCGCTCTACCTCCTGATCTAATCGCTGATCTGTGCGTCGTAATTTCTCCAGGTCAACCTGACTCAGTCTTGGCGGTGCATCCAACTCCCAGGATTGTTCATCTTCATTCCAGCTCGCACTGACAGCCGGGTCATCATCGCCCGCGTGAGTCAGCACCACACCACCGTCCTTGTAATAAGTACAGAAGCGATCGCCCTCATACTCAAACTGCTGCTGAACCTTCAACAGCTTATTCAGCATGGGCGGTACTGTTTGCTCCACCTCTTGAATATCAATCGGTTCGACCGAAGCTGCTGGCTGCTGGTTCAAGGCTTCAATGCGATCATTCATTTCTGGCTGATAGCGAACACCGCGATGCTTTTGTAGACCGGGGAACGTATAGGCTTTGCCTAACTTAGTGCCGCTGTAAGCAATTCCATTCAGCTCGTAGCTAATCCCTCGGGCTTTGCCAGTGCGGGTGATTTTGACCCGCGCATTGATGCCGCTATCCTTCAACTGCTCCATGAACTGCGGTACCGTGGGCTCGCCTGCTGATGCCTGGTCAATGGTGGCGAGCAGTGTACCTCTCACGCCAGGTTCTTGGGTGCGCCAGAAGCGACGCAGCTCGCCTGTCTTGGGAGCTTTACGTTCTTTCGATTGCGAGGGGGGCGCTGGGGTTAAGTCGTACTGCTTTTCTAAGGAGCGAATTAGCTTTTCACTGCGCACATAGTCCCAGGAGTCACTGACGGTGGAACCATCCGTGACCCGGATACGACTGGCCACAATATGCACATGGTCGTGGTCGCGATCGCCGTGGCGATAGACCACGTACTGGCTTCCCTCAAACCCCATGCCTTTGACATAGTCTTCAGCAATGACATTCCAGCGATTAGAGTCGAGCTGTTCTTTTTTTGGCAGCGATAGCGAAGCATGATAGACGGCTTTATTGAGCCGTGGATTCAGTTCACGGGCAATCCCAAATTCAGCGGCTAGGATGCGCGGAGTTTGACCCGCCATATTCCCACCAATAAGCTGAGCCTTCTCTTTCTGGTGCAAGTAGTTCAGGACGCCTCGAAAGGATTCACCTTTCACTTGTTTACCAATCATGCTCAGTCAAGCTCGTCGTCTGTTGCCTCAATCGGCTCAATGCCTGCCACTTCCAAACGCACTTGCTTGACCAGGGTAGAAAGCGCTTCTAGCGGCTGCCAATCAATGTCGAGGTCTTGACCCTGTTGCAGAGCCACATGACACGCTTGTGTTTGCTGATTCAAGTTATTGCCGATGTGTCCTAGCTCGATGTAAGTCTGCCGGTTCACTTCAGGAATGGTTGGGCGGGAAGGAACAATCGGTATCGTCTGTTCTAATCCAGCACGGCGGAAGAATTCGCTGAAGCTCAGCGCTCCTTTCTTCTCAGCAATTTGCTGATACTCGGATTCGGTTAGGCGAATCGTGACGGGCTTCTTAGCAACCTCGCCACTCGCGGCGCGGGGTGTCCGGGGCATTGGCAAAACAATCTGTCATCAGCACGGCTTGGGGGTGTCCAGAGGGCGTTCCCTCTGGCAAGCTCAGTTTGCACCCGCATTCAGCGGAACCAATAGCCATTTCGTATGCGCAAACATGGCTTGCTCCCAAAATTATCCCGACAACGCTAGAGAACGCTATCCCTCGATTGATAGATTTCTGACCTTATTTTCACCTTTTCCTGGGCCAATTTGGGCAAATTTGGGACAGTTTGGGCCAATTTGGGTCAATCCGGGTCACGGTGGGACACAAAAATGAGCAAGCTAAATTTGAGTTCCTCTATCGATCGAGGGATCCATCACCTTTTTCTGGGCCAATTTGGGCCAATTTTGGACAGCTTGGGCCAATTTGGGCCAATTTTGGACAGAGGATTCTTAGTATAAAAAGTTACGAAGAAAGCTTTTTATACGCAGGCGCTTTCTTTTCAAAAAGCGATCGCGGTTGCTGTTAACTATTTCAGTCCCTATCGAGTGTCGCTAACGTTTGATGTTACTCAGCATTATGAGGATGAGATAGCGGAATGATTGTGCTCAAGTTACTGAAACAACGGAAAGAGCAAATGAAGAGTGGGCTGAGAAACGATGCAAGGTAGATAAACTCTTCAACCTGGCCTATGTTTCAAGAAACTGTTGCAAGATTCGAGTAAGCAGAAAGACAGCCGAAATCCCGCTAGACAGGCAAAGGCTTTATGTCGGAAATCCCGTTTTCGCTAAGTGATGTTCAATATTAATACTCGGGAATTCTAGAACACCAAGCAACAAGTAACCTCTTAGCCACAGGCATCGCTGTCCGCAAGGATGTTTGCGGCTCAGATCGATCTCAGTAAACTACAGGTCGGATGAAGAGTGAAAAGCAGACACGCACCGAACTAATTGACAATCTTCTGGCGCAATCAGGCTGGAATGTCCAGGATCCCACGCAGGTTGTGGAGGAATTTGATATTCCAGCTTCTCAGCCTGCAAGGGTTGCAGAACAGCAAGCCTCCTATGAAGGCCATCAATTCAGCGATTATGTGTTGCTTGGCAAAGATGGCAAGCCCCTAGCGGTAATTGAAGCTAAAAAATCAAGCCGAGATGCTGAACTAGGCCGCGAACAAGCTAAACAATATTGCTACAACATTCAGCAGCAACAGGGCGGTGAGCTGCCGTTTTGTTTTTACACCAACGGTCACGATATCTACTTCTGGGACTTGGACAACTATCCGCCTCGAAAGGTGGTCGGGTTTCCCACTCGTGATGACCTTGAGCGGTTCCAATACATCCGCCGGAATAAAAAGCCCCTCACCCAGGAGCTAATTAACACCGACATTGCCGGACGTGACTATCAAATCCGCGCCATCCGGGCAGTTCTGGAAGGCATTGACCGGCAGCAACGCAACTTTCTGCTGGTGATGGCAACTGGCACCGGCAAGACGCGCACCTGTATTGCTTTGGTCGATGCCCTGATGCGGGCAGGTCACGCCGAAAAGGTCTTGTTTCTGGTCGATCGCATCGCGCTGCGGGAGCAAGCCCTGGCAGCCTTTAAGGAACATTTGCCCCACGAACCGCGCTGGCCCAAGGTGGGTGAGAAACTAATTGCCAAAGACCGCCGCATCTACGTCTCGACCTATCCCACCATGCTCAACATCATTCGGGATGGGGTACAGCCGCTATCGCCCCATTTTTTCGACTTGATTGTGGTGGATGAGAGCCACCGCTCGATTTACAACACCTATCAAGAAGTCCTGAGCTATTTCAAAACCATCACCCTGGGGCTGACGGCCACCCCCACCGACATTATTGACCACAACACGTTCCAGTTATTTCACTGCGAGGATGGCCTCCCCACCTTTGCCTACACCTTTGAAGAAGCGGTCAATAACGTCCCCCCTTACTTATGCAACTTTCAGGTCATGAAGATTCAGACCAAGTTTCAGATGGAGGGCATCAGCAAGCGCACGATCTCGCTGGAAGACCAAAAAAAGCTGCTGCTAGCAGGTCAGGAAGTCGAGGAAATTAACTTTGAAGGCTCGCAGCTCGAAAAGCAGGTGATCAATAAGGGCACCAACACCCTGATCGTCAAAGAGTTCATGGAAGAGTGCATCAAAGATCCCAACGGGGTGCTGCCCGGTAAGACAATCTTTTTCTGCTCTTCCAAAGCCCATGCCCGGCGCATAGAGGAGATTTTTGACGAGCTGTATCCGCAGTACAAAGGCGAACTGGCCAAGGTGCTGGTCTCGGAAGACCCCAGAGTCTACGGCAAAGGCGGGCTGCTAGACCAGTTCACCAACAACGACCTGCCCCGCGTGGCGATCAGCGTGGACATGCTCGATACCGGCATTGACGTGCGGGAAATAGTCAACCTGGTGTTTGCCAAGCCGGTTTACTCTTACACCAAGTTTTGGCAGATGATTGGGCGCGGTACGCGGCTGCTAGAGGCCCGCAAACCGAAGCCCTGGTGTCCGGCCAAAGAGGTCTTCTTGATTCTCGATTGCTGGGACAATTTTGAGTATTTCAAACTGCAGCCGAAGGGTAAGGAGCTGCAGCCCCAGCTGCCCTTGCCGGTGCAGTTAGTAGGGCTCCGCCTCGACAAGATCGAAGCCGCGAACGATCGCGGCCATCATGCGATCGCCGAGCAGGAAGTGGCCAAATTACGTCAGCAGATCGCGGCGCTGCCCCCAAACTCGGTCATCATCAAAGATGCGGCGGCGGCCCTGGCCTGCCTCGACGATGAAAACTTTTGGACTACCCCAGACCATCAAAAGCTGGAGTTCCTGCGGACTACTATCAAGCCGCTGTTTCGCACGATGTCTGAGGTGGACTTTAAGGCGATGCGCTTTGAGCGTGACCTGGTGGCCTACGGGTTAGCCAGACTCCAGGATGATCCGGCAGAGGCCGAAAACTTGCGGGAGAGCATTGTGCAGCGCATCAGTGAGCTGCCGCTGTCGGTCAATTTTGTGAAAGCGGAGGAAGATCTGATTCGCGCCGCCCAAACCAACCGCTACTGGGCTGAGAGGGATTTAAGCGAGTTTGAGACGGATCTCGACGATCTAAACACGCGCCTGGGGCCGCTGATGAAGTTCCGCGAATCCAGTACCAGCACTGGGCCGGTGTATCTCAACCTGGTGGATGAGCTGCACAACAAGGAACGGGTAGAGTTTGGCCCCCAGCACGAATCGGTCAGCATTAGCCGCTATCGGGAAATGGTGGAAGCCGTGATTGCTGAGCTGACGGAAAGTAACCCGGTGCTCATGAAGCTCAAAAACGGCGAGGCGATCGCCCCCGAGGAAGCCGATGCCCTAGCCACATTCCTCCATGCGGAGCATCCGCACATTACCGAAGACCTGCTGCGCCAGGTTTATAAGAACCGTAAGGCGCGATTCATCCAGTTCATCCGCCACATCCTCGGCCTAGAAACGCTACAGAGCTTCCCGGAATCGGTTAGCGCGGCTTTCGACCAATTTATCCAGCAGCACAGCAGCCTGAGCAGTCGTCAACTGGAGTTTCTGAACCTGTTGAAGACCTTCATCATCGATCGCGAGACGGTAGAGAAGAAGGATCTGATCAGCACTCCTTTCACGGTGATTCATCCTCAGGGGATTCGGGGCGTGTTTAGCCCAGCGGAAATCACCGAAATCTTACAGCTCACCGAGCGGCTGGCCGCTTGACGGAAAGGCCCTGACCTTTCAGAATTCAAGCCATGCTGCAAAACAACCCTGAACTCAAAAGCCAAATCGACCAGCTCTGGGACAAGTTCTGGTCGGGGGGCATTTCTAACCCGCTGACGGCGATCGAGCAGATCACCTACCTGCTGTTTATGAAGCGAGTGGATGAGCTGGATCAAAAAAAGCAGGCCGATGCTGAATTTACCGGCGAGTCTTACACTTCAAAATTTGCAGGCACCTGGATTCCGCCGGAGTACCGCCAGCAGGAGAACCCTGAGCAATACGCCATCGGCAGGGGCACGCTGCGCTGGAGTGCGTTCAAGCACATGCAGGCTGAGGAGATGCTGCAGCATGTTCAGAGTCGAGTGTTTCCCTTTCTGAAGGATCTGAATGGAGAAGCGTCTAACTTCTCCCACCACATGAAGAACGCAGTGTTCATCATCCCAAAACCGACTCTGCTGGTGGAGGCGGTGAAGACCATCGACCAGATCTTCGCCATCATGGAGCGGGACTCCCGCGAAAACGGTCAGGCGTTTCAAGATATCCAGGGCGATGTCTATGAAATGCTGCTGTCGGAGATTGCTACAGCGGGCAAAAATGGTCAGTTTCGCACACCGCGCCACATCATCAAGCTGATGGCCGAACTGGTGCAGCCGCAGCTCGGCCACCGCATCGCCGACCCGGCCTGTGGCTCTGGGGGGTTTTTGCTCGGCGCTTATCAGTACATCGTTACCCAGCTCGCCATCAGAGCCGGGACAACGGCTCTCTCCCCCGACGAAGACGGCTTTACCCGCACCTCGGTGGCGGCAGCCCTCACCGAGGAGGCGCAAACCATTCTGCAAGACTCTCTCTACGGCTACGACATCGACGGCACCATGGTGCGTCTGGGCTTGATGAACCTGATGATGCATGGCATCGACGAGCCCCACATCGACTATCAAGACACCCTCAGCAAAAGCTACGACGAAGCGGGTGAATATGACATCGTGATGGCTAACCCGCCTTTCACCGGCAGCATCGACAAGGGCGACATCAACGAAAACCTCACCCTCTCGACCACTAAGACCGAGCTGCTATTTGTCGAGAATATTTACCGCCTACTGAAGAAAGGCGGCACCGCCTGCGTGATTGTGCCCCAGGGGGTACTGTTTGGCTCTAGCAAGGCGTTTAAACAGCTACGCCAGACTCTGGTGGAGCGCTGCGACCTCAAGGCCGTCATCACCATGCCCAGCGGCGTGTTTAAGCCCTATGCCGGGGTCAGCACCGCGATTTTGCTATTTACCAAGGTGTGGGGACCCAAAGATAAGGTCACCGAACCTGCCACGGAGCAGGTGTGGTTTTACGACATGGAGAGCGATGGCTACTCGCTGGATGACAAACGCACCAAGCAAGAGGGCCATGGCGATTTGCAGGATATTGTCGCCAAGTATCAGGCCCGCAACTCAGAGACGGACACCGACCGCACCCAGAAGTGTTTTTTAGTGCCCCGTGCTGATATTGAAGCCGAGGGCTATGACCTGAGCTTAAGCCGCTACAAGGAAGAGGTGTTTGAAGAGGTGAGCTATGAAGCTCCAGGGGCGATCTTAGAAAGGCTGATTCAGGCTGAGGTAGGTGATATTGGCGACGAGGATTTAGCCAAGGTGCAAGGCGGTCTTGTACAAGAACTGCTGGAGCTGAGGGAGATGATTGGATGAGACAGGTTGCGCTCGGGGATGTTTGTCAAGTTGTATCAGGTTCAACTCCTAAGAGAAACAAGCCCGAATTCTGGGGGGGGACAATTCCGTGGGTTACACCAAAAGAAATCAGTGATCTAAGAACACCATACTTGGAAGACTCAGTAGAGAAAATAACAGATCTAGGGTATCGTTCCTGCTCTACTACGATGCTGCCACCGAACTCTGTTCTTCTGAGTTCAAGAGCGCCCATTGGCTTGCTTGCCATCAACAAAATAAAGGTATGCACAAATCAAGGCTTTAAGAGCCTTATTCCATCTGATGCAGCGTACTCTGAATATTTGTATTACTACCTAAAGCAAAACGTTAGGGCGCTTCAAGCAAAAGGAAATGGTGCCACATTTAAGGAACTGTCAAAGACTGCGGTAGAGGACTTCAAAATCCCTCTACCGCCGCTGGATGACCAAAAGCGGATTGCTTATGTGCTTGGCAAGGTGGAAGGGGCGATCGCACAGCGAAAACACCACCTGCAACAACTCGACGACCTGCTCAAAAGCATCTTCCTTGAGATGTTCGGCGATCCTGTGCGAAATGAAAAGGGATGGGAGTTAGATGATTTTGAGGCAATTACAGAATCTTCAAGAAATGGTCTCTCTCCTTCTAGATCTGGAGAAACAAAAGGACTCGTTTATACTCTTTCAGCTATTACGGGAAATTCCTTTAAGGAAATCTTCAAAGAGGATCAATTCACAAAAACAAGAGATACTTTCTTTCCATCTACTGACGATTTTCTGGTTTGCCGTGGCAATGGAAACATTAACTTAGTTGGCAAGGGATATTTTTATCCGGGCACCAAGGATAATATTATGTTTCCAGACACGATGATTGGAGCAAAAATAAGAGGAGACTCAATTAATAAAAGATTTTTAGAACATCTATGGAAATCTAACTTTATACGCTACCAAATTGAAAAGAGCGCAAGAACAGCTAACGGCACCTATAAAATAAATCAAAAGTCACTCAGCTCAATTAAGCTTATTTTCCCCCCTAATTCACTCCAAACCCAATTCGCCGATATCGTCCAAAAGGTCGAAGGGATTAAATCCCGATATCAACAAAGCCTCGCCGATCTCGAAAATCTCTATGGCGCACTCAGCCAAAAAGCTTTCAAAGGAGAACTGGATCTGTCGCGGGTTCCCTTGCCATCTGACGACACCGACGCCACCGCAGCAGAGCTCCTAGAAACCAGCGAACCGTCGCCCCAAACCGAGACCTTCACTCTGCCCGCTCCCCCGGAACTGACGACCCTCCATTCCGCCAAGGGCCGCCAAGCCCTGATCGACCACTGGCTAGCGGCCTGGCTGACCCACTTCAACGATGCCCCCTTCTCCCCCCGCCCCTTCATCGAAGCCGCCCAGCAGCGCCTAATGGAGTTAGCCGAAGAGGAAGACCTGCCCGACTGGAGCATAGCGGAATACAACTCCGTTCAAGCCTGGGTATTTGAGGCATTGGGCGATAGACACTTGACCCAAACCTACGACGATGCCAAAAACCGCGTTCAGCTCCACGCAGTTGGCCCCCGATGACGCTAGCTCATCCCCATTGCTTTGCTAATTGCGTGGTGCTGGCATGAAACTTCTGCGCTTAAAAATCACCGATCCTCGGGGCTTTCGCAGCCTCCAAGCTGGGTTTGAGCACTACTTTCGCAGCGAGTGGGCCTTGCAAGACGAGCGAGGCTTCGCGCCGTTTATCCTAGCTGGCCGCAACGGCAGCGGCAAATCCAACCTGCTGGAAGTCCTGGCGGCAATTTTTTACCATCTGGAGTGCATGTATCTGCTCAACCTGCCGGACAGTTTCCGCTACGAAGAACAGGAAAACCCCAATGGCTTTCGCAGCGATCAAGCTAGTCCAGACGGGTTTGAGATCGAATACCTCATGCCGCCACCCCCAGACCTGGCCAGCGCAGACGAGCAAGTCCGCATCAGCATCATTAAACAGCCCGAGCAAGCACCAGTCTGGGCCTTGTGGAATCCTCAGCAGGAAGCTTGGGAGGCGTTACCCGCCGGGGCCGAGCTGCGTCGTCAACTGCTGCCCGACTATATCCTCGGCTACTCCTCCGGCGAAAACGAAATTCTTAGCCTGCCCTTTTTCAAAATGCGCTTCATCCAGTTCGACGAATACTGGCAGGCGCTGACCCAGCAGTTGTCTTATCCCGGCAGGCCCGAATCGCGCCTCGTCTATCTCGACAGCGGTTTTAGTCAGGCGATTTTGCTCTGTAACCTGCTCCTACAGGACGCAGCGACCCTGAGTCCCTTTCAAGAAGATATCGGCATCGAAGCCTTGCGGGAGTTTCGCATCGTTATCCAGCTCAGCTTTGAGTTAGATATCGACCAAATATCGGCTTTTGCCATCCTGAGCGGCCCCCAGCAGCAATCCATTGAAGACATCATTGACCGTCATCCAGCGCTGGAGCCGGTGGAGACAGACGATGGTATCCCCCGCTGTCGCGTCAACATGGTCAAACTGCTCGACGGCGCCGAAGATAACCCTGACGCCATCATTGCCCGCTTTAAGCGCTGCGCCACCTGCTGGTTCCTCGACTCCTCGACGGACACCCTCTACCTGGACTACTACGTCAACGATGCTACTCGGCAAGCCTTCCGCGAGAACTTTGACTTTGCCATTACCGGCTCCCCCATTGGGTTATTCCAGGCGTTTCAGGTCTTGCTAACGCTCAATCTCTACTCCGTCAGCGACTCGCTCAAAGCCGACCTATATCAATCCGACAGCCTCTATGTCAGCGAAAGCGTTCCCACCCTCGCCGCCGATGAGCGCATCATCCGCTTTAAGAACGTCTGGCTGACTAAGACCGATGTCGCTGAGCCGGTTTTGCTAAAGTCGTTCTCCGATGGTGAGCACCAACTGCTGCACACCTTGGGCCTTTGCCTGCTGTTCAAAAACACCCACAGCCTGTTTCTGCTGGATGAACCCGAAACCCATTTCAACCCCGACTGGCGAGCCAACTTTGTCACTCGCCTCTACCAAAGCTTCGGGGATGCAGACCATCAGGAAATGCTCATCACCACCCATACGCCCTTTGTGATCTCCGACAGTCGGCCAGAAAAAGTGCTGGCGTTTCACAAAACGGATGGCACTGTATCGATCAGCCACCCTGAGTACAACACCCTGGGCGCTTCCATCAACAAGATCACCATGAATACCTTTGACAAACGCGAAACCATCGGTGGTCGGGCGCAGGCCATTTTGGGCAGTTTCAGAGAGCGCTCCCATGATGTCAACGAGGATCAAGACCAGTTGATTAACGAGATCAACCAGCAGCTCGGCGACTCTGTGGAGAAGATGCTGCTGATCAAAACCATCCTCGATCGCATGGAGTCTCAGGATTAATGCTGTTTGCCTACACCTATGTGCCTCATCAAATGGAGAAGATGCAGACCTTCATCGACTACATCTTTTTTGAAGTGTGGTGCAAAGCACCCGAAGGAGAGCCTTTCAGTCTTGAACTATTTGAGAACAATGCTGAGCTTTATGAAGTCATGAAAGACTTCTATCATAAGGACTCGCAGTTTGAGGAAAAGAAGGAAAAAGCTAAAAAAGGAGAGAAAATAACACAACCAACGGCATCCAAGTTTTATACCAGCATCTGCAATATTTACTACTCCTTTTCTGGATTAGAGCAGCCAGAGATTGATAAACTTAAGCAGTGGTATCAAGCCAATAATGACATTGAAAAGGTCTGTGCCAAAGATTTGGCTATTCCCCTAATTCGCTATGCGGATATTAGGACTACTTACTCTGCTCTGAGTAAACAACTCGCCTCGTTCTTTATGGGTCTTTACTCTCAACAACTGTTAGACCTTAAAGCCCTTCGAGACAAAGTTGGACAAATTGATGACCACTATCGACAGTTCATGGCGATTAATAATAGGGGTAAATGCCCATTCTGCGGTATTACCGACATGCTAGGCATTTACCACAGTAAACGGGAAGCTTACGATCACTATCTTCCTAAAGGTATTTACCCGTTTAACTCCATCAACTTCCGCAATTTGGTGCCAGCTTGCCACTATTGCAACAGCAGCTATAAATTGGCAGAAGATCCAGCCTATAGCCCTAAAGATCCAGCCGGGGTGACCCATCGCCGAAAGTTTTTCTACCCATACACTACTGCTGGTCACAGTATTGAAATCTCCATCGACTTCAGCCACCCAAATGTCGATAATCTTGCCGCTTCAGACGTGCAGCTCAGCTTTGGCCCCAGCGCCATCAGTGAAGAGCTGGAGGCTTGGCAAGACGTTTACGGCATTGAAGAACGCTACAAGGCTAAATGCTGCAGTAATGACGCAAAGGATTGGCTAGAGCAGATTAGGATTCTCCAAGATTGTGACTTTGAACCAGAGGCTGCACTCAACACTGTACGACGGCAGGCGGCAAAGGACTCTATTGCCAACAGCAATTTTTTGAAGGTCGCCTTTCTGGAAGGCTGTCACCGCCTTGGACTGTGGAGTAGCCACTCGCCTGCATAGCTGCGGCCCCGACAATTCCTCAGGTGGCCACCAGAACAGGGGAGCCAATATTGTGAGGGCGATCGCCGTTACAGTCTGGGGGGTTAAGGGCAGTCGCGATCGGGGTCTATTGACAGTCCTTCGGGAAGCTTGGTCTTACAGAGAATTACACCTTCGAGGTTATCCTTGGTTAGGTCGGTCTTTTCTAAATTGGAGCCCGTCAAATCAGCTGCGCTAAAGTTGACTGACTCTGCGTTCAAAGTTACGGCACGAATTACGCCACGAACTTCCCATCGTGCGTGATTATCGGGATCTGGGTTAAATCGTGCTTGCTCTAAGTTCGCAAACGAGAGATCAGCCTTTGCAAAGTTTACTCCCCGAAGGTCAGCAGCTAAAAAATTGGTACCTGAGAGATAAGCCTCTTCGAGATTTGCTCCCATGAGTCCAGCTTCTCGCAGGTTCGCGTCAAATAAGTTAGCCCCCCTCAAATTGGCTTCCAATAAAAAGGCACGACTAAGCTCTGCTTGCCCAAGCGTAGTCCACGCTAGCTTGGCTCCTTGTAGGTCAGCCTCTTTCAGTTCTATTCCTAATAAATAGGCCCTTGAAGCATCGACACCAGCTAGACTTTCCTTTGGCCAAAACCAGCAGATTACCTGTCTTTTCAAACATATCGGGAAGATGCGCCTGCGCCAGTTCGCCCCTGGGGATGCATTCAAAAATTCTAAGGCGTCAATGCGTCCACCATTGCCAGATTGTCCATAGGCTGAGGTGATTGTCTGCCAAGCGTTGTAAACCTCGGCGTCGCGGCGCTGCTTCTCGGTGCCGAGGTAGGTCAGCACGGCCACGATTAGACCCAGGTTGCCAATCAGGGCCAGGATTTCTATTAACGCTGCTCTCTGCAACCACGCCAACACGCCTTCTAACCTGCGCTCCGTCCCGATCAATGGCTGATTCAGCCTGAATAACGTGCGCCGGAGGGGGCTGCGGGAGATCGCTTCGGCTTTGGCCCAATCGGTCTGGGCGTTGTGCGTGGTGTCTGAATGGGGTTTGTTGCGGTTGATGTAGAGCTGGTGGGCAATTTCTCGTTTCAGATCTTCGGAGGGGTCAGTCATGGCAATAGCTGAGGTGTGCTGATGCCCTCAAAGCATACTGTTACCAGCGGCACCTTCACCCCACTGACTATCCAAAGCCGCCTGCTGCTGCTCTGCGGCTTCCGTACCACTGATATCCAGATATCGCTCCAGCGCCGACAACGACCGATGCCCCGTAATGCGCTGAATGGCTCTCAGGGGAACTCCGGCCTGGTGCAAATGGGTAGCCTGACTGCGCCGAAAGGAATGCAAACTCACACCATCGAGGCCCAACAAGTCAGCCGCTCGCCTCAAGTGCTTATCAACGGCTCTGGTGGTGATGTGGCCCTGGCTACCGCCACTGGGGAACAGATAACCAGCACTGGGTAAGTCAGCCTGCGAGAGCGCGATCGCCAACTGCCGGGGAATGGTCGCCGTTCGGGTGGTGCGTGTCTTGGTCGTCGTCGCTCGGTAGATAAGGCGTTCTCCCTGGATATCCGCCGCTTGTAGCTGCACCACCTCACCGACCCGCGCTGCCGTGAAATAAGCAATCTTACAAATGACCCGATACGGCTGTTCCATCTCGGCCCACAACTGAATATTTGCACCCGAGCCGCAAACATTCGACGCCGCTCGGTAAACTAGGGATACCTCATACCACTAATGTCATACAGCTGAAGCCATTGCCACCATGACTCAAGCGCTCGCTTCACCACTCAGTTTCCGGGAATTTCTGGAGACGATGCCAGAAGATGGCAATCGCTATGAATTGGTTAACGGGGAACAAGTTCAGCTAATGGCAACCCGCGCCCATGATGATGTAGCCGACTTTATCTACGAGGCCTTCCGCGACGAAGTCAAACGCGATCAGCTCCATTACAAAGTCTCGCGATTTGCTTCCGTCAAAACTCGCCGCGATGACGGTTTGGTGCAAGGCCGTACCCCGGACGTGAGTGTGATTGATAAAGCCGTTTGGACATCTGACCCAAAAGCGTATGCGGCTCTAGAAGAGCCCATCCAGCTCGCATTAGAGGTGAGTTCAACGAATTGGCGCGACGATTATCTTTACAAGCTAGCTGAGTATGAAGCACTCGGCATCACGGAATATTGGATTGTTGACTACCTAGCAGTTGGGGCAACTCGCTATATTGGCTCTCCGAAAACGCCGACCATTTCGATCTACAGCCTAGAGAATGGTGAATATCAGCTACGGCAGTTTCGCGGCAGCGATCGCATCGTCTCGATGACCTTTCCCGCATTGACGCTCACTGCCGAAGCTATTTTTCATGCAGCAGGGCGTTAAATCTTTAACGCGTCCTGGAATCGCTGCTTCTGTTCGCAAATATCCCGTATTGTCCAGGTAAAATGACTTATTCTGAATAGTAGCTAACTTATCACCTTTCTGTATCGAGGCGATCTTGGAAATAAACCTAATTATTTTCAAGACTAATTAGATTGCTATTCGAGAAAGTCCAAGAGAATTTCGATATTTAGAACGCAAGTGTAGAGACTCGGTCGCTGTATTTTTAGTTCGGCCTAATAGAGATTCAAATTGGTGGGAGGTCTTAGTGCGTTATCAGCATCTCTGCGTGGACAACTCTAAGGAAAACAGGCACTTCAATCTTTTTCCCTGTCCAGTTACTGGAGCCATTGAGGAGGGAGAAGTACCTGAGGCAGCTGCACACCGCAAAACTTACAAAGAAACGGGCTACACAACAACTCTAACTACTCTTGGTCAATACATTGTAGGAACTCAGATCAACGGAGTTTGCTTTCTCTACTACGCTGATGTAACGGGCGTAGAGCCATCGACAGCACTTCAAGATGACACCTTTTTAGAGTCGGTCGCTTATAACCAATGGCATTCTTTAGAGCATTTAAAGCGCTTTGACTATGCAGCTTGCCAATTAGGGGACTACCAACTCAAAGCTCATCTCATCTCATCTCATCGATTAAATGACTTTGCTCTTTTTTTGCCCAGCTATGAGCAAGACTAAATATGCCTAGTTCTGAGCCTTTACCATCTGACGACGCTGTCCAAAGCTATTGGATTAAGCAGAGTGAAATGCTACAGGGAGCCATCAACCGCATGGCAAACAACTCTTTGGAGGTTAAAAAGTTTGGTGCAACAGTATGGACAGCCATCACGGGTTTTGGCGTTACCAACAGCAATAGTTGGTTTTTTGCCCTAGCATTAGCGTCTGTATTTGTATTTGGCGTGTTAGACCTCTATTACTTATTTTTAGAGCGTAAGTTCCGTCAAAACTACAATCGCTTAGCCAAAATTATCAGCGGTTATGGGACTGTGGACGATCACCAGTGGGCAGCGGATATCAGGGGCAATTTTATGAAACCAGATAGCTCGGTCAAGTTTTTGCCAGAACTACCTAGCACACTACGATCATGGGCGAATTTACCGTACTTGATTATGTTGAGTGTCACAGTTACATTATTCCTTATAGATTTTTCCGCGCATCCTGCCCCATAGCATGGAGAATGGGTTTACATCAGCTCTAATCTTGTATTACATCAGCTCTAATCTTGTATCTTAAGGCAAGCACATCAAAATTATTTATTGAGCAACAATTTTGATGAAGTAGGCATCATCCCAACTACATACGGTGGCCAACTAGCTTTTTCGCTTTGCCTAGGGAAGATAAGATAGGGCAACCACTAGGTATTTGTCGGTCAAAGGCTACGGTAGGTGTTGTCAAAGCTTTAATGACCGTATAGGTTCCGCATGACTCATCTTTGCACCCTGCCAAGTATGGTTGAATCTGCCTTGAACAACCATACTGAAGGGATAGGGACTAGCCATAGGGCAAGCGTAATGAAGTCTCACACCACAATTCTGTGATGGGAACAAGACTTAGATGCATGAACTCTTAGATATTAGGGACTTTGAAGCAATCCCACCTTAGTAAACCAATGCCCAAACTCCTAAAGTAATTAAGCAATTCTCAAATATGCCTTTAGGTTGATAAATATACTGTAAAATCACCTCGGTGTTTATTAGGTGCTCTCCGCGAATGTCATCAAGACCTTCAAGGTTTAGAACATATACTTGGATTCTCAAGCTCCCAGTATCTAAATCTGCACAAAAATGCGATGAGTTTCGTAACTACTTGACCAGTCAAATATCTCAGGGTCGAAAATTATTAGAGTTTAAGCTACTTCCTGACGTCGAGAGTTGCATTATACGTATTCGAATCCAGTGCCTTAGTTGTGGGAACAGCGGTCCAAATCGACTTCGGAGAAACCTCCTTATTGAGTTTCCAGATATGGATGCGAAAGAGTTGTATAGGGAGAGATAAAGAAATTCAGGCTAAGTTTTAGGTGATAGCGATTTTTACAATTGAGCAAATCGAGCCTTGAGCGTAAAACTCGCAGCGAGAAAATTTCAACTCTCAAACTGCCTTTGGTTACTTCTTACAAATTTAAGCAAAAACCCTAAACGATAGGCTTATGCTGATTCGAAGGATTAGAAGAACTGAACAAGACCCCCTCGCTGATTTATGTCGCTCTGATCAACGCTGGTCAAAGTATTTTTCTGAACACGGTCTATGGCTGAATAAGGCACTTAAAGATGTTAGTTCTAACGACAGAGTTGTCTTCGGTGGATTTGAGACTTTCTTTGAAGAGGGAGACAATTATAGAAATCAGCTTGTCGCTTGCCTATTCCTCAAGTTATCTCAGTTTGAAAGATCAATAGAGTTCAAAAATTTAATTTTACCCTCCAATGCGACCAACCTTGGAACGGATGATTCAGAAGCAGCGTTTAAGCTTATTGAGAAAGCAGTAAGGTTTTGTGAAGTACGCGGGATTCAAAAGATTGAAATAGAGCTTCCACAAGAAGAATACAGTATTATCTCAATCTTTCTGAGCCTACACTTTAAAGTCGTTGCTATTCGGGAAAGATACAATCCTGGCAACTCGGTCTGTATCCTGGAGCGCACCATGGGTGATAAATACTATGGTGACCCTTTCGATAAGATTAAGTTTGCACGTTGGCTTATAAAAAGTTATGTTCCATCTGAAATCACAGATGAACAGAACGATGATAATTTAGTGAAAATTCATTTTAGTGTCAAGTCTTTTTCAATAGCTTTCTCTAAGGACAATCCTATTGGTTATAAGAAGCACTTACGTGGCACTCTATGGATCCTTGAGGAGGATGATTTATCGGAAGGCAATATCTCTAGAGTAGTTAAGCGTCCTACTGATCAACCTACGATCACTTTGCTTTTAGCAGAATCTCTGAACTCAGAAGTTAAAAAGCGATTGTACTCAGAAGGAATTATTTTCTTCGATAAGGCTGAAGCAAGAGAGATTGCAGGTGATAAGGCATCATCTCTAAGTATACCCATAGATGAACAAAATATTGGTGGAGCGATTACGGTTTTAGAATACGAGCGAATTATGGCGTATTCTAAAAGCAAGACGATTACTTATTATCTTTTAAGTGGTCTTCATTGGGGACTAACTCTTTCGGATGATGATGAACCTCTAGTACTAGCTATATACTGCCCTAGTTGGAAAAATAAAGGAGCAGGTATTGTTGGTTGCTGTCAAATCCATGAGATTCGTAGACCTTTTTTTCATGAGCTATTGAATGAAGAAATTCCAGAAGATAGTGCACTTAGCAAAGAAGATTTAGGGTTTTATAAAACTTATAGCGAGTATGAGCGAGTTGCCGCTTTGAAATGTACGCAAGTGGCTCTATTCTCCAATCCATTGCCACTCAAAAATGGGGACTGGATGGCAAATAGAGAAATTCAAGGATATTTAGATAGAGAGATAGTTCATAACATCGCCAACTCAGCATACCTGGACTCTGAATCTTCAAACAACCTTATGCAATTAGCAAGAGCTGAGGGATCTCTTCAAATTACAGCGGTTGAAAAATCAGAAAATGCTTCTCAAACGACAGAAAGACGGTTTAGAGTGGGTCTCTCATTTCCTGGAGAACATCGTAAGTTTATAGGTGATGTAGCAACCTTGCTAGCCGAAGAACTTGGTTATCATAGGGTCTTCTATGACCAAAACTATGAGGATGAGCTAGCTCGTCTTGACCTTGATGTATATCTTGGGAATTTATATAGAAACGAGTGTGATTTAATAGTTCCATTTTTCTCTGAAGAATATGTAAATAGGAGATGGTGTCGATTGGAATGGCGCCACATGCGAGATATAATTTTCAATGTGGATCGAAGCGACTCCATCATGCCTTTCCGATTTGATGATGTTCAAATTCAAGGGCTATTGAATTTTGACGGTTTCATCACTGTTGATGCTCGCTCGCCAAAAGAGATTTCACAACTTATTCTGTCGAGGCTTAGGAAAATCTAAGGTCTTTGGATGTGAAATGTTAATTTGCCACCTGAATCAACGGAGACATTTATGTAGAAACACACAATTCTGAGTTGAAAAAGCAACGAAGCATTCAGCTTCTACCCTAAAACGTTTACCGTGTAAGCATTTTACCATTTTTTTGGTTTTCCATAATTAACCGCTGAAAACCAGACTGATGCTTTAGTGGAGTCTCTGGCATAAAGGCCCCAAAGTAGCGAAGATACGGTAGTCAGATGTTAAACCGATTGTTGCTCCTTGCCGTAATTAGGGTCAAACGGTTGTCCCTTCTTCACCACTGCCCAAGCTATATATGTAGCGGCTCGCAAACAAGAATCGTCATGCTCGCAAACAAGGCGATTTTGAGCTCAGATTAAGTGCGAATAAGTGGACCTTGAGGCTCACATTATTTGCGAATGGGCTAAAAGTCTTTATTGGCAGTGTATTCAACGATTTTAGGTCGAATCGAATAACTGCGGCGTTCCGCAACCACTCCTGGGGCTGGGAGGGGGGTGGAGTCCAGAGGGGGCGGGCGATCGCGCTATTTTTTCCTCGCGATCGCAGCGCCACAAGATTTCAAGGGTTTCAGACAACTGGCACAGGTTCTCTGATGAACGAATAATCCAAATCTAGGCCAGCAGTTTTAGCCAACTGGCACACTCCCCCTTTAATCACCCCCACCGAACGCGAAGGAACCCATCACACACCTACATGTGTACATGTTCATATATGTACATTATTGCATAGCAACATGTGGATATATTATCGTGTCGCCATACTTATATATAGTCACGCCCACAAGATTGCATGTGTACATATCCACATACCTTCATGAATCAAGAGGTTTGTTAAATGAAGAAGATCGCGATTCTTTCCCAGAAGGGAGGAGCGGGAAAAACGACATTGGCGGTCCATCTCGCTGTCGCCGCAGAGTTGGGCGGCAAGAGTACAGCCATTATCGATCTCGATCCGCAAGCGAGTGCGAGCGATTGGGGAGATAGTCGTGATGACGAAACTCCCGTTGTCGTCTCAGGTCAAGCAGCACGTCTCAGCAACATGCTGGAAATAGCGGAAGACGCGGGGGCCGACCTCATCATCATTGACACCGCTCCGCACTCTGAAAATGCCTCTTTACAAGCCGCGAGAGCCGCTGACTACATTTTGGTTCCCTGTAGACCGGCCATCTTAGATTTACGGGCGATCGGGTACACGGTAGACGTCGTCAATCTGGCTAAGAAACCCGCCTGTGTCGTGCTCAACGCGGTGCCCCCGCAAGGCTCGATCGCCCATGATGCTGCCAAAGCGATCACGCAGTACGACATCAAGATCGCTCCTATCAAGCTGGTGCAGCGGGTAGCTTACCAACATGCTTTAACAGCCGGATTAACGGCCCAAGAATATGAGCCTTCGGGGAAGGCAGCTTTCGAGATCCAACAACTGTATAAGTGGACGGCTCAGCAAGTACACTTGTAGTCATATCGACATGTACACATGTCAACTTGAAGACACGTCCACACAAGAGATGAAGCGATGGCGAAACCTCAACGTAAAAGCCTGGCGGATGCGCTACAGGCAGAATCTACTCGCGCTCCGAAGAATCAACCTCAGACGGAGTCCAGTGCCGCAGCCAATAAAGGTGATATACAGCGTTCTACAGCTATGCCGTCTCCTACTCCAACGAGCAACTCATATATCGCTCCGAGTCGACGGGGCAAGAAAGTGGTCTCAGGGTATTTCGACACTGAGGTGTCAAAACAGCTTAAGCTGCTTTGCATTGAGAATGACACCAACTTACAGGCGCTCCTAACAGAAGCACTCAATGACCTTTTCATTAAGCATGGCAAGAGTCCAATTGCTTAGAGCAGCCTCATATGCACAAATGTACCCACATCACCACATATTTATATGTCCACACATTTACGTTTGCACATGCAAGCATATGAATACATCCACATGTTTGCATGTGGATACTTTAAGCGAGTGCCCCTATGAGTGAGTCCTTAGAGTTCAGTGGGTTGTTTGAGGAAATACGTCAGTTAATCGATGCTGCAAAACAGCGGGCTGCGATCGCTGTAAACGCGGAACTCACGCTACTGTACTGGCATATCGGCAAGCGTATTCAAACCGAAGTGCTTCAAGGGGTACGGGCTGAATACGGCAAGCAGGTAGTTCAGAGCCTCTCTCAACATCTCACCCAGACCTATGGACGGGGTTGGGGGGAGCGACATCTGCGGAACTGCATCTACTTCGCAGAGCAATTCCCCGACTTGGAAATTGTGAATACACTGTGTTCCAAATTGAGCTGGTCGCATTTTCGGCTATTGAGCACCATCAACGACCCCCTCAAACGCGATTTTTACATTGAGGTCACTCAACTCGAAAAGTGGAGCTTCCGCCAACTCAAAGAGCGCGTCGAATCCATGTTATACGAGCGGACGGCACTTTCTCGGAAACCCGAGGAAACAATTCGCCATGACCTCGCTCAACTGCGAGAGCGCCAAACAGTGTCGCCCCATCTTCTCCTCCGAGATCCTTACATACTGGACTTTCTCGACTTAAGCGATCGCTACACCGAGCGTGACCTTGAAGACGCCATCCTCCGAGAAATCGAGCGCTTTTTACTGGAAATGGGGGCTGGCTTTACCTTCGTTAGTCGGCAGAAGCGTCTGCAAATTGATGATGATGACTTCTACATCGACCTGCTGTTCTACAATCGCAAGCTCAAACGCCTGGTCGCCATCGACCTAAAGCTGGGCAGCTTCCGCCCCGAACACAAAAGTCAGATGGAACTCTACCTCCGCTGGCTCAGCAAACATGACCAGGAACCGGACGAGGGAGCGCCTCTGGGAATCATTCTCTGTGCTGGCAAGAAGCAGGAACAGATCGAACTGCTTGAGCTAGACAAGAGCGGCATCCACGTCGCTGAATACCTAACGATTCTGCCGCCCAAGGAACTCCTGCAAGCCAAGCTGCAAGATGCGATCGCAACTGCTCGTCAACGTTTACAGCTATCCCAGGGAGAAGACTGAAATTTCTACCAGGACTAGCATGCGCATTTAAACAGAAAGTTACGGTTCCGCGTGAGAAGCCTAGTATATAAGGATTTCAAACCATACTGATTTTTTGAGAAGTGGTGGAGTGGTGGAGTGGTGCAACCACTCTAAATCAAGGTAGCTGAGGGTCGTAGCGAGCACACCGAGGATAGACCAGCAGCTAGCATCCCCACTCTTCTCCCAGATAATGATGAGACTCTTCACCTCATAACGATTCTGGAGAACTGTTCACCAGTCCAACCTGCAGTCGATAGACCAGCAAAGTCACTTCATCCGGCATGAGCTGATAAAACCGTCTGCCTTCAAACTGCTCTGCAATAAACTGGGCAAGCTGTGGGTGTCCCCATTTCAAGCGGAAAAGACACCGACGCAGGGACTCCTGGTTACGATAACGTTCTTGCTCCTCCAGAGAGGCTGAAGACGACGGTGATGGTAGGGAGCGGTAGTGTTCATCAGGGTTCACCGCCTCTAGCTTAGCAAGCTGTGGAAAACTATCTAGGCTCTCCCCCCGTACCCCCCTCTCAAGAGGACTTTTTTGAGAAGGAGAGGGAACACCCCCACACTTCATAAATCTCTCTTGGGTGTGTAACAGTTCATTTGATAAGGGGTCTGGCGGATCAGGTGGTGGCAAAGCCTGTGCCAGTTGAGGCGGTTCAACCGGTTCAAAAAGGGCTAGATCGCTCTCTGGTTGGACTGTTACACACCTTTCTAGTGTTGTTGAAAGGATGTGGTCAGGGTGCCAAAGCTCCAAGTGTTTATAGAGGGTTTTGAGGCCACAATGAGCCGTCTCAATTAGCTGTTGGGCCAGGTCGCGGATTGTGGTGGGGAGATTGCCCAAGTGCTTGAGAGTTTCGACTGCCTTGGCAATGCGATCGCGGGCATCCTCGGCTCGCTGCTGGTTCACGCTGGGCGTGGGTGGCTGGTCGATGGCGGTGTCACGTTTAGGCTCATCACCCAAAGGCCAGTAGTACTTCTCAACCGCTTTGCACCAAGCTTTGATGCGACGATCAATATCCTGTTGATGACGACAGTACCGCTGATAGCCAGGGAGATGAGTGGCGGTCTCTAGGGTATAGGTGATGAGAGCTTCGCCCTCTAGTCCTACAAAAACGTGGCCGTAGCAAGCAATCGTTTTTAGTAGATGATTCGTCTGGCCAGGGCCGCTCCAGCCTTCTTCAATCTCTAGCTCCAAGTCGTGTCGCCAAACATCGACGCTGCTGTTGGGTCGTCTTTTGTATTGGGGTTTCTTCCGGCGGTTATCGCGTCCAATCTTCAGCGCATGGCGTAGCGCATCCATATCTTGATGGGCTGCTGCTCCATCCCACTGCCAGAAGAAACGATCAAGGCGATCGCTAATTGGGTTAAGTCCTTCATCTAGCACGTAGGAGCCGGTGCCCGGTTGCAGCGGTAGCCGGTGCCCGTTGTAGTGAATGATCTTCTCAACGCCATAGGGCTTGGGATTGGGGAAGACCTCTAGGGTGCCGTTAGCGATCGCAAAGTCTTGGATGATCAAGCATTCGTGTAACGCTACGGCCAAGTCAAAGGTTTTGACGGGTTCGGGTAGGGGTAGATAAAGGTGTAAACCATTGCTGTGGCTGGAGCGAAGCAGCAGGGTACGGGTGATGCCGATGGTCTCCAGGGCAGCACCGAGCTGGGCGATCGCTTCTGGGTTGCAATAAGGACTCCCTGCATCAATATCAATGAGGCCATACAGCGTTTCGCTGGTGAAGCGCACACCAATGAGGTGGGTAGGGTCTTGCCAGCGCTGCCACAGGACACGGGGTCGTAGCGGATAGTCTTTGACGGTGCGCCACTGAGGTTTCTGGTCAGGGGCAGGCGTAGGCGCTTCAATAAAGTCCCACTCATTGCGGCCAAAAATGGCGTGCAGTCGCTGGCCCAGGGGGTCAGCCGGAAGCGGCTTAGACGGGTGGAAGCTGACTACCATACCGCACCGCCTCGTCGTCTCGCTGATTTTGTGATCCAACAGGTCGAGAGCCGGTGTGTACGTACCAGCTCGAATGAATAGATGCTCATCAATTTTGCGTTCTATATAGAGGACGCTAGCGAAGTGAGGAGGGCTGAAACGTAGGCTCCATAAGCGTTACTCGACAGCAAGCACTGCTTTCGCTAGACATTGGTCAAAATTGAGCGCAATAATCTGTTGCGCCGATTGGTGTCGGTGCTATGATGAAAGCGCGAAATTTTAATACGCCTGATGCAGAGCGATGACTTGGTTTGGCGGCCGGTGTCATCGTTTTTGCGTTTCAGGGCTTCTGTCAGCTCACATAAGTCATCACCTCCTTCTTTGCTTCAACGTGTGAAAGTCTGAATGTACTAGCGCTCTAGCATGGCGTGATCTTATACCAGGTCAGCCGTTAGTGATCGCTCACATCATTGTCTTCCTACCCGCAACCAGCCGAACACATCATTCGCTGTTAGCTCTAAGGGAATCGTTGCAGGGATAGGCAGTTTGTCATCACCTTGCATCACAGCAGGTAATTGATTGGGCAGAAAGACTGTCACAGCAAAGTCTTCCG
>JBCBSJ010000046.1:0-27002 GCA_039819245.1 Cyanobacteria bacterium J06638_20 | reverse complement strand
CCGTCAACAACACAAGACAAAAAATTAAACTCCTGTTAAATCCCTGATTTTATGTGGCGCGGGCGGTGCCCGCGCCACATAAAATCAGGGATTCTTTGGGTTTTGTCCTGTACTGAGATCAGACAGTTTTGTCTGCAGCGTAGTACTGATAGTTGTTGCGCCCGCTTCGTTTTGCTTGGTATAGCGCAGTATCCGAATTGTGAATCAATGTATGAATATCCAGGCCATCCTCTGGATACACCGCAATACCAATACTGACCGTGATGCTCAAAAACATGTCGTTTAGGCAAAACTCAGGCTGACAGGCATCAATCAATCTGCTAGCAATTTCGCTCACATCGTTTTTGCCACGGATTTGAGGCAAGAGGATGACAAACTCATCCCCACCCCAACGGGCAATGACATCCTTCTCTCGGAGGCAGCGGCTCAGCCGTCGGGCAATGTCTTGCAACAACCGATCACCAATCGTATGGCCAAACTGATCGTTAACCGCTTTGAACCGATCCAGATCAAGGAACATAACTGCCACAGACTTAGTGTCAACGGTTGAATCCTGAAGCACCGCATCGAACGCTTGCTCAAAATAGAAGCGATTGGGCAGGTTCGTGAGCCTATCGTGGGATGCCTGATGCCTGATGGTCGCCTCGGAGCGCTTTTCCTCTGTCACATCACGAAAACTCCAGACTGTTCCGACAACCTTGCCCGTTAATTGCTGGGGTTGCAAATGGTATTCAAGGATTTGGCCATTTTCTAATTTCAAGCATGCCGTTTGCTTGGTGGTGCTTTGCTTAAGTAAGGTTTTTAGGGCGATCGCATCCGCTTCTGTTACGGCACTCATCACAGCATGGATCAACTCTTGACCATCTACTCCCAAAGTCGATGCGGGCAATTGCCAGATATCAAGAAACTTCTGATTGAAGCTAACAACATTGCCGCAAGAATCGAGCACTAAAATGCCATCCGCCGTTGCCTCTAACGTAGCTCGCAACAAGGCTAAAGCACTCTCTAACTTGAGATTGGTTTCGTTTAAAAGCTCATTTTGGCGAGCGACCGTTTGCTCTTGCTCAAAACAGTGCAACGCTTCCGAAATGGTTAGGATTAAATCCGTTTCATCCCAGGGCTTACGAATATATCGGTAGAGGGCGGCTGCATTCACAACATTGCCCACCGAGTCGGCATCAGCCTGCCCCGTCAGCATAATTTTCAAGGTTTTAGGATAGTAATGATGCAGTTGAATGAGGAATCTATCGCCCGTCATGCCTTGCATCATTTGATCAGAGATAACAAGTGCAATCTCTTTACCTTCCTTTGTTAATTCATCACATAAAAGGAGCGCATTATCCCCGCTATCGGCAAGTTCGATGTCATACTCTTTGCTAAAGTTACGCTTTAGCTGCTCACCCAAGCTCTTGAGAATGCTTAACTCATCATCAACACAAACAATCGTAGAGCGCATAGCCGTAGGAACACCATAAAAGATCAGCTTTTAGCTCAAACGTATTTTGTAATGATGCTATAGTCAATTGAGAAATCACTCGATCTATGTGATCTGAGTACAGGACAGACATCAAAGTTTCCGCATTTTGGTTAATCTGTATACAACTCACACTACTCAAAATCAAAGATTTTAGTTAGGTGCTAGTATCCTGCCTTGCACTTAGCTAAACAATGAAAAATCGTCAATTTTACTGATATAGCTCTATGCATTTGTAGCGCTACTACTTGGATAAAACCCCACTATCTTTTGAAATCTGAGTAGCATAAAGCCTTTAAAAAATAAGCTGCCCCGAACGTCATGATCGGGTTGACTGAAAACTCTTCGAAACTATAGCGCTATGCGCGTTGCTTAAGTACGGTTGTGTGTGGGCGCGTCGCGCCACACACAACCAGCTCTGTACTTGGTGCGGTTGCACACCGCTATAATATTTCCCCTAGGTTGGGTTTCGCTTTGCTCAACGCCAACCTACCCTCTAAACCCTTTGATAGGTTGGGTTCCGTGGCTCACCAACCGACAAAAAGAAAGCTTTTTCATGCCATAAACCAGCCTGTGCATGGGTTTCACTTCACGAACCCATCCCAGGAAAAAGTGAGACTCCCGACCTAGAGGAGCCACCGAGTAGCTGAAACCGCGCTTTTAAGTTAAAGCTCCACCCACAACGCTTAGGAGGTCTTCCTCTGTCCAGGGCTTTTGGATGCAAGCGTAGAGATTCGCCTGTTGCTTCGCCCGCTCGATCGCCTCTTCGTCTGCCTGCCCCGTCAACATAACGGTTGTGATCTGAGGGAAACGGTTATGAACTTGAGCTAAGAATTCATCGCCTTTGACACCTGGCATAAGCCAATCAGACACAATAATCAAGATGGTGACACCGTCTTCCTCCAGCTCATCGATCACGTCCCATGCTTCGTCTGCATTTTGTGCCATCTCATAGACATACCGATTGCCAAACAGGCGTTTTAGCTGCTCCTTGAGCGCCTGCAAGACAGATAATTCATCATCAACGCACAAGATTGCAGTCTCAGACATCACCAAGTTTCCTAAAAATTATCAAGCAATCACGAAAGAGATTCTTGAGATCAAACGAGTTGGATCTTGCAGAAAGTACCGTACCATCTATCGACGAATTTATTTTGGGCGATCGCTTAATCCACTGCCTCAATCCGCATCCTTAATCTGCACCAATGGGCAGCCAGATCTTGAATTGCGTTTGCCCCGATTGGCTCTCTAAATCCATCTGCCCCTCGTGCTTGTCAATAATCTTTTGACTAATGTATAACCCTAAGCCACTGCCCTGTCCCATGGGTTTAGTGGTAAAAAAGGCATCGAAGATCTTGTCATGGATATCCGTTGAAATACCAACGCCAGTATCCGCGATCTTAACTTCAACCCCTTGGTTTTGCGGGTGAATGGAAAGCGTCAGTTTACCGCCCGCCTCCATGGCCTGAATCGCATTGTGAATCAGGTTTGTCCAGACTTGAATGAGTTCATCGGGATATCCCCAAATCTCTGGGACATCTTCGTACTCTCGAATCACATGAATGTTGTGCTTGAGCTGGTTGTGATAGATCTCAAGTACCGTTTCTACACCTTCAGTGACCTGCACCAACTGTTTTTCGTTCGTTTGGTCGAACCGGGCATAGTTCTTGAGCGCAAAGACAATCTTGGAGGAGCGATCGACCGCACCTAAAATAATCTGGCTGTTGAGGAATGGGCATGTCAGGTTATAGGCCAGTTGTGTTGCCCATTCTCCTTCTTTGCTCTTGAGTAAGGGAAGAACCCTCTCAAGCTGGTCGTAAGCACCCATATCTATGAGGAGATCGGCAAGCGATCGCGCGTCGTCAATATTATGCTCCCGCAGTTGGGCCGCAACCTGGCGCTTCAGGGTGCGGCCTTCCTTGGGGGTGACAGTGGGTTTGCCATCGAGCGCTTGGGTAACCAACTCAAAAAAGCTATCTTGTTCCTCCGGCGCTAACCGCTGATGGAGCATGGGCAGTTCTGTTAACGCCTCCTGCAAGGCCTTATTGGTATTGCTAGCTGATGCCTTGATAGCACCCAGGGGATTGTTGATTTCATGGGCAACCCCAGCAACCAGTTGCCCGAGAGCAGCCAATTTTTCCTGTTGAATCAACTGAGCCTGCGTTCGCTGAAGCTCGTTCAGCGTCGTTTCTAATTTCTTATTTTTTTGCCACAATCTATGACTAAACCGTTGTGCTAAAGCACCAGTAATCACTGCTGCAAGCAGGAGTAATGTTGTTGTACCCAGATCGGTGAGATTTCTAATCCGTTGCCGCTGTGCTATGTATTGATTCTCTAGTACAGTAACTTCCTCATAGACCTCATCATAGATTTCATCAATCTCCTCCGCATCGATAGAGATGACTCGATCAACCTGCCCCTGCGCGATGGCCTCTAATGCCGCTTCAACTTCTGTCTCATACTCCGCGTAGAGCGTGAAAATCGTCTCCAGATTTTGCTCCTGGCCCATTTCACGCAGCTCACTAAAAATGACATCGGTCGCTTCTTCGTTTTCTTCTAACTCTTCTTCCAAGTTCTCATCAATCGTTCTCTTAGAAATCCCCTCCCACTCCAGGGAATTCAGCCGACTGATCCGCTCTTTCACTTGACTCAAAAGCACTCGGGAGCGATTGCTGGTTTCTGCAATCCGATTGAGCTGATAAATAGACGCGGAACTCACGACCGCAGCGCCAATTGCGGCAACCAATGTCGGCCATGCCAACCATCGGTTTTTGAGATTGATTGAAGTCTGAGTAGACGACGGATTGAAAAATGACTTGGACGATTTAAACATGATTTGTAACAGGGAACTCTTTTTAAGCGGAACTCACATAACAGGAGAGCGATTCAGATGAGTGAATGCCTCAGACTTAGAGAATGCCTCAAATCTTAGGGAGAGAAAGCAGTATTATCCTCAGAAATAAAATTGAGGAATCAAGCGATCAAAAAGACCTCAGCCGCTTGATGTCAAAGAAAAATCCTGTTTTTACTCGCCATTATTCCCATTTAGAGAATGGAATCATACGTCTAGCCAATGAGCAAATATGATTTACTCCCAAAACAATGAGTAAATCTAATTAATCAAAGGCTATTTTTTTCCGGATTCCAGTCTGCCGCCGCATTGGGCAGGTAGGCACCCTGAAGCGGATTCCTAAGTACAGAATAGCTGAGGCGATAGGAGCCGGGTTCCTTGCAATGGGAATAAGCCAAAAGAATCGGGTTCCTCGTCATCAGATGCACCCGCACTATCAACACAATAAGCCAGTCCAAATCCTACACCTTGGTGCGATCGGTGAGAATTTCGTAGCCTGTTTCGGTGACCAGAACCGTATGCTCAAACTGGGCCGATAGGGAGCGATCGACCGTCACAACCGTCCAGCGATCGCCCAGCACACGGGTATGCTTGGTGCCCACATTCACAATCGGCTCGATCGCCAGGGTCATGCCTGGGCGCAGCTTTACATTGGGTAGCTCTTTGGTGCGCATGTTGAACACCGAGGGCTCCTCATGCAAATTGCGACCCACCCCATGCCCCGTGTAGTCCTCCACCACATGAAAGCCCGTGCCTTTCACTGCATCTTCGATCGCCCCGGCAATATCCAGCACATCGTTCCCCGCCTTCACCTGAGCAATCCCCTGATGGAGTGCGGTCTCTGCCACTTCCATCACCCGTGCCGCTTTGTCGGAAACCTTGCCCACCGCAATCGTGATGCAGGAGTCGCCATGAAACCCTTCGTAGTATGCCCCGGTTTCGATCTTCACCAATTCCCCCTGACGAATCACCTTACGGCGATTGGGGATGCCATGCACCACTTCGTTGTTGATGCAGGAGCAAATGGACCCTGGAAACCCGTGGTAGCCCTTAAAACTAGGGGTTGCCCCCATGTCTCGAATGCGTTTTTCCGCATGGGCGTCAAGATCCGCTGTCGTCATCCCCGGCTCGACCCGCTCCGAAATTTCCTTTAACACCGTGGCGACAATCCGCGCGGCTTGCCGCATGATCTCAATTTCTTCAGCATTTTTGATTTCGATGCGGCGACCTTTATTGGTCACCAGGGGCGGCGGCGAGAGCAGATTGGTGAGGAAGTTCATGGGAAACGGGCACCTAGCAACAGAGAGGAGAAGCAACGGAGGGGAGGGGCGAAGGAGGAGGCGATCGCCAAACGGGGTCAATCACTGAAACTCCTACTTCACCCTCTAAGGTAACGTAAGTTTTGTTAACATTCAGGACAAGATTTTTTAATGTTTGGGCGATCGCCTGATTTTCACTAGGGAATCGAAACCCATGGCGAAAGACGCAGAGCAGGTTCAGGTCGAGCATCGCGACGAGTGGCGTCGTTGGCTGATGGACAACCACGAGCGCAGCGATGGCATTTGGCTCGTCACGTTCAAAAAGCAGTGCGGCGACAGGTATGTTTCCTACGATGCGGTGGTGGAAGAAGCCCTGTGTTTCGGCTGGATCGATAGCCTCCCCCGCAAGCTAGATGCAGAGCGCACCATGCTCTGGATGGCACCCCGCAAACCCAAAAGCGGCTGGTCAAAAGTGAACAAAGAGCGCATCGCAGCGATGGTCGCCGCCGGACGCATGACCCCAACTGGGCTGGCAAAAATTGAGGCGGCAAAGCAGGATGGCTCTTGGACGGCGTTGGATGCGATCGAAGCCTTAGAGATTCCCTCAGATCTGCAAACCGCCCTCGACGCGAATCCGGTTGCCAAGCGATATTTTGAGGCCTTCCCCAGGTCCGCCAAGCGCGGCATCTTGGAATGGATTATCAGCGCCAAACGTCCCGAAACTCGTGCCAAGCGAGTTGCCGAAACCACTCGACTGGCCGCCGAAAACAAGCGAGCCAACCAATGGCGTCAGAAATAAATTGACCTAAGCAGTTGGCTCCATGTGGCTGAAAACGAGCTCAGCGCGATGACACACCAGTGTGTTGACGGTAGACGCTTGGGTGACCTGCATACGCTTAGAGACGAAATTGCTGCTTGGTCAACCGATATCAACAACGCCCAGCGGGGTATCGATTGGCAGATGAACGTCGATGATGCCAGATGCAAATCACCCTAAAATCAAGCTTTGACGCTGCACTAGGCTGCAATTAATATTGGTTTGGGTCGTTCCATTGCTGTTCAGGAATTTGGTTTGACTGATATTCAGGCTCACCAAAGGTAAGATTCAGCCCAAAAGTTTCTATTAGCAGAAATATGCCAACGAACCAGACTATGAAGCCACAAATAACCCCATACCCAAACGCCTTCCCAACTTCTTGTTCATGTCGCTTCTGACAGTCTTCACAAGAACTCATGCAATCTTTTATTTTGTCTTTAACAGATTCTAGTTGAGGAGTAATCATGTTAGCATTCCTCCCTTTTCAGAGTGTTTGCCAGGATAACTCCCGAAATGCTTGAATAAAGAACTCTGCTATCAAAAGTCATGCAACGTCTGATATAGCAAAACACAGCTTTTTCAGACCTAGCAGAGTAGATGAATTGCAGTGGAGCCCTTGATCTCAGCAGATTTGCTTCGCCTCTCAGCCAGACAAGAAATGTTGTCAACCATTGATGCTCGAACTTAGTACTCTTTACTTACATGAGTACAATGTTCAGAAAAGTCACGGTGTAAACATTTCAGCCAGAAGCACACATTAATTGCATCTCCAAGAGAGCACTTAATTCCCTGGTCATTCACACTCTTCGTTTTTTTTATACGGAGTACTGATCATTCGTCTCATCTCATTTGAGCATTGATCAGTATCACCACCACATTTATTCTCTGATCATCTTCGAAATATAAAAAGTCATTTGAAGCAATATTTAATAAAAGATATCAATACTACTAAACACAACATAGTGGTCTCGTGCAGCGTCAAGACTAAGGATTAGGATAGGCAATATTGTTGTAGAAGGTAGAGTTGAGTGAAAGGAGGCTCTACCTCTATGCCCAAGACTCTATGCCCAAGAAATATATTGTCCGCCTGAGCGAGTGCGAACGAGAAGAACTCCACCGCGTCGTGAAAAAGCTCAAAGGCAGTAGCCAGAAGGTTCGACACGCTCAAATGCTCCTGAAAGCGGATGCCTCAGGGCCAAACTGGACGGATGAACGAATGTCGGACGCCAGGGCTCCATCATGCCCATGAAAACGGGCATCTATCAAACGTCTATCAGTCAGCATATTTAGCCTTTTTGGATTCCCGCCTTGTATGTTGAGACCAAGGGAAGGATCGTTCGATAGCGCTACTTCTGCAAATAGGTCAGTTGGCTGAGGGAAAGGGCACGAACCAATGCCATCGGTAAATCCGGTTGGCTGAGATAGCGGGTATACCTCGCGGAGAGGTAGGGCGTGAAGGTATCGTCATTGTCCAGGTGATAGCCCATGAAGGCTAAACCAATGGCGTTGATGTAGGAATGGGCGATCGCCGGATCGGGGCCGACCAGCTCGGTGGGCAACTGCACCGTAGGTGCATCGCCATCGGGAATATCGATCGCAGAAAAATGCGTCGCGTTTTCCATCATCAATAAATACCGATGGGGCGTTGTGAGCCGCGCGAAGGGTTCCACCTGCTCTGGCAAGGCAGGGGTAACGGTATCGGCACCGCCGGAAATGAGCATCACCGGGATATCTACCTTGCCCAGAGAATCGCGATCGAGCAGGCGGCTGCCGACACTGTTAATAGCAACAATGGCCTGGATGCGATCGTCCTGAAAGTCGATGCTGTCTTCGATTTCGAGGGTCAACACATCGCATTGCAGTAGCAGCGATAGGTTGAGGGAAAGCGTGACGGGGTCGATGACGGCACAATCCTGCTCCAGTTGCGGGCGGTTGAGGGGAACCCCGGCCAACGCAAAGGCTGTGTATCCTCCGAGGGACTGGCCGATGATGCCCACCCGTTGGGTGTCGTAGCGCCCTATGAAGTCCGGTTCCTGCGATCGCCGCTCCAGCGCATCCAACAGCAACGTGACATCCAGGGGGCGATTGATAAACTCGTCGGGTTCAGTTACTTGCGCCGCACGGCCCGTAATCAAATCCTCCAATTGCTGGGTATTGCTACCGGGGTGCTCGGGAACCGCCACCACAAACCCGTAGGAGGCCAAATGCCGTGCCAGGTAGGCGAAGGTACCCCGGTTTGATCCCAACCCATGGGAAATGACCACCACAGGCGACGGTTCAGGCAACGTAAAGCCGACGGGAAGGTAGAGATCGACCTCGAATTGGCGATCGCGCGCGTCATCCTTCAGTTCAAAACTTTCCACATCGAAGGCAAATCGCCCCCGCCGTTCGAGATCCAGGGCGGTGTCAAAGTTGAGCAATAACGGTTCGGTAAGGATCGAGTCATCTGCTTGTTGATTCAGTAGGGCGATCGTTTGCTGCGTTTGGGTAACGCGCTGCTGGATTTGGGTCAGAATCCGCGAGGTTCGCTCCAGATCGATCCGCATCCCATCCAGCGGAAAGTAGCGCAGAACTGTCAGGGGCGTCAGGCCATCCTCGTCAAACGCCGCCAGAACAAAGGCCGCTCGTAGAGCCTGGGTCCCTTCCAGCCCCGATTCTGTCCGCACAACAGCCCCCAACTGCCCAAGCAACGAGTCTCCCTGTTGGGTGTAGAGAAACTCAGACACCGCCACCGGGGAAAGCTCAAGCCGAGTCTGCAAGATCTGCCGAAACTGTTCCACCTGCTCCGCATCAAAGTAGCGGGTGTAGGGGCGCAGCTCTCGCGGAATAGTGTCGCTTTCCGCAAACTCCTCAAGGGATTCGATCGCAATGGTGCGCTCCACCAAGCCATAGGAGAGTGAAATGCGCTCTGCCGCCTCAGCCGGACTGAGCCCCACCAGTAAGGGCACTAACCACCCAATTCGCTGTGCCCATACCCACTTCCGCCGTCGCTGACGATGAGACGCGCGGGGTTGCTGAAACCAAGCACGAAAGCTTTCGCCAGGGGAGGCGTTGCGCCCTTTGGTGAAACCATTCACACCCTCAAACAGCAATGCCAGATGACCAAGGATCGGAAGAGCATACATGGGTTTGGAGGGAACCTAAAGTAAAGTGGGAAAGACTAGAACAATCAGAAAAATGGAAGATGCAATGTGGCAGGTTGACCGTGGCATGTTGCCCTTTCCTGGAAAAATCCGGGTTGGAAACATCCAGGAAAAAACAAGCAGGGCTGACAGCCAAATCTGTAACGACAAATCTGTAGAATCAGATTGATCGGATGAAACAGCGTAGCAAATCACTCTTCCGATCCTTCCAAAAGGGCGCGTAACCTGTCTTCCGTCAGTTGGGTGATTCCCAGCTCTTTTGCCTTTTCCAACTTGGATCCCGCATCTTCCCCAACGACTACATAATCCGTCTTTTTACTGACCGATCCGGTGACTTTACCGCCCGCATCTTGAATCAGGGTTTTGGCTTCGTCGCGCTTGAGCGTTGGCAAAGTTCCCGTGATCACAAAGGTTTTGCCTGCCAGCGCCGTGGACCGGGGAACCGCCGCATCCGCCGCCGCCTGAAGCTGAACCCCTGCGTTTTGCAGATCCGCAATGAGTTTCTGATTATCTGTAATGCGGAACCACTGGTAGACAGACTGGGCAATTTCGGGGCCGATGCCATGGATAGCGGCGATCGCCTCCTGATCCGCCGCCGCCAGGTCGTCCGCCGAGGGGAAATGCCGAGTAATCACCTGGGCATTGACGGCACCCACATGGCGAATGCCCAAGCCGTAGAGTACCCGCGACCAGGGCTGGTTTTTGGACTGGGCGATCGCCCCCACCAGGTTCTCTGCCGACTTCTTGCCCATCCGCTCCAGTTCTTGCAATCCCTCAACCGTCAGGCCATACAAATCGGCGACATTGCGGACGAGGTCGCGCTCAACAAACTGCCGCACCCACTTCTCGCCTAACCCATTGATATCCAGCGCATTCCGTGATGCCCAGTGGCTCACCGAGCCGCGCACGATCGCCGGACAGACGGGGTTAACACAACGGGTCACCGCCTCATCCTCCGGCCTGACCAGGACATGCCCACATTCCGGACAATGGGTGGGCATTTGAAACGGCTGCGTGCCTTCCGGTCGCAACTCCGTCAGCACCCGCACCACCTCGGGGATGATCTCCCCGGCCTTGCGGACAATCACTGTATCCCCTTCCCGCACATCCAAATCGGCGATGAAGTCGGCATTGTGCAGGGTCGCCCGCTGCACGGTGGTTCCCGCCAACTGCACCGGCTGCAACTCGGCAACGGGGGTCACAGCTCCGGTGCGCCCCACATTTACCCCAATATGCTGCACCATCGTTGGCGATTCCTCAGCGGGGTACTTCAGGGCGATCGCCCAGCGGGGAAACTTTTGGGTAAAATCCAGCTCCTCCTGCAACCGCCAGGAATTGAGCTTAACCACCAGCCCATCCGTCAGGTAGGGCAAGTCAAACCGCTTCTGTTCCCACTCCGTTGCAAAGGCCGCCACCTGCTCCATCGACTCGCATCGCTGCCGATTGGGGTTGACCCGAAACCCCATGTTCTCCAGCGCCGCCAGAGCATCCCATTGGTTCCCAATCTCCTCCAAACCGCCCTCTGGTAGATGCAGGGTGTAAGCAAAAAAGTCGAGCCGCCGTTGCGCCACAATCCGCGAATCCAACTGCCGCAACGTCCCCGCCGCCGCATTGCGGGGGTTGGCAAAGAGCGCGTCCCCCGCCTCCTCGCGCTCTTGGTTGATTTGCTCAAATACATCCAGGGGCAAGAAGGCTTCGCCCCGCACTTCCACCCGTGGCGGCGGATTCTCTAACTGCAATCGCAGGGGAATGCTGCGAATCGTGCGCACATTCTGGGTAATCTCTTCCCCCGTCACGCCATCCCCCCGCGTGGCTCCCCGTACCAACACGCCATTCTCGTAAGTCAGCGCCAGAGCCGAGCCGTCGATCTTCAGCTCACCCACATACTCAAAGCTCTTCACATCCGGCGCAACCCGCTGCCAGCGTCCCTGCCATGCCTGCAATTCCTCTAGATTGAACGCATTCTCCAGACTATAGAGGGGAATGTTGTGGCGCACCGACATGAACTGCGACGCGGGCTTTTCGCCCACTCGCTGGGTCGGGCTGTCGGGCGTCACCAGTTCCGGATGCTGCACTTCCAGGTCTTGCAGCTCCCGATACAGCTTGTCGTACACCGTATCCGGCAACGTCGGCGCATCCAGCACGTAATATTCGTAGCTGGCTTGGTTTAATTGTTGCCGTAGCTGAACGGCTCGCTGCTCTGCCTTCGACGCTGCCACGTCCTCTCTCCTTCGCGATTCTGTGGCTAGTGTAGCGGGTTGAGCAGGTGTTGTTGGAACCTTCCAGCAGCTAATCATCTGGACGATTATCGAGGCAAGTCGTGAATCACTTGCAGAAATGCTTTGAGGACAGGGGAGCGGTTGTCAGGGTGCCATGCGATCGCCAACTCCACCGTCGGCACAGGCGGCGTGAGTGGACGATAGACAACCCCTTGATACGGGCTGCTCTGCACCGAAGTCGGTAAGAGCGTCACCCCCAAACCTGCCGCCACAAAGCCCAACAACATTTGCATATCATTGGTTTCATGGCCAATTCGGGGGTCAAATCCTGCCTGTCGGCAGGCATTCAAAATTTGTATCAACAGCCCACAGTAGGTTTTTCTCGACCCTGTAATCCAGCTATCTTCGGCTAGTTGAGATAGCCTAATGTGCGGTTGATTGCTAAGGGCATGGGTCTCTGCCAACACAACAACGAGCGGTTCAGACTGAAGAACCTCCACCGAGAGATCATCCATCGGCAAATTGGGTTCGAGGAAGCCCAACCCAATCTGGTGTCGCCTCAACGCCTCTACCTGTTCCCCCGACGACAACTCCTGCAAGACCAGCTCTACCTCTGGGAATTGTGTATGAAACAGGCGAACTGCTTTAACTAACAAATCATTTTGACTTGAGCCTTCAAAGCCGATGCTCAATTGTCCAGTTTCCCCCCGAGCCGTTCGCTGCGTCAGATCAATACTCACATCTAACTGAGCCAGAAGCCGACGACATTCCTCCAAAAAGACGTTGCCCGCTGGCGTTAGTTGGACTCGGCGTTGCGATCGCTCCAACAACTCCAACCCCAGGGCTTTTTCCAACGCCTGAATTTGGCGACTCAGCGGAGGCTGGGCAATCTGCAACCGCTCCGCCGCACGGGTAAAGTTCAATTCTTCGGCAACGGCAACAAAGTAGCGAAGCTGACGCAGTTCGATATTCAGCATGATACTTAAAAGGTATGAATCCGGGCAAAACAAGTATTGGACAGTATCAATCAATGCCCTTTATTGTAAACATAAAGAAATAATTAAAGTGTCAAGATCAAGCGATTTCAAATACTAGATACTTCGGCACTTTGATGTTTCAGATCTGATTCAAGCTTCGTCTCAGAATCAATCGTTCTTCATAGTTCGTGGATTCTTAATCAGTTAGCACCCATTCTTCTCAAAAAAAAGGAAAGCTGATCATGTCGACACTAGAATTATTGACGCCGCAAAATTGCACCGTTATTTTCATTGATCATCAACCTCAAATGCTGTTTGGCGTCAATTCAATCGATCGCCAACTTCTGATCAACAACACGGTCGCGTTGGCAAAAGCCGCAAAGGTTTTCGATGTTCCGACCATCCTGACCTCCGTAGAAACCAAGAGCTTTAGCGGCTACATTTGGCCTCAATTGACCGAACAATTCCCCGATAAAGCCCCCATCGAGCGCACTAGCATGAATTCCTGGGAAGATCCGGGTTTCAAGTCCGAAGTGGAACGGATTGGTCGCAAAAAGCTGGTGATTGCCGCGCTGTGGACGGAAGTCTGTCTAACGTTTCCGGCGATCGAAATGGTACGGGATGGCTATGAAGTTTATGCCGTGGCCGATGCCTCTGGCGGGACGTCAACCATGGCCCATGACATGTCCATGCAGCGGATGATTCAAGCGGGTATCGTTCCAGTCACCTGGCAGCAAGTTTTACTGGAATTCCAGCGCGACTGGGCTCGGAAAGAAACCTACGATGCCACTTTGGATGTGGTCAAAGCACATTCTGGAGCCTATGGTAGCGGCGTGGAATATGCCTACACGATGGTGCATGGAGCGGCTCCCAGTGTGCCGACACCCGAACCCGTCCGAGTCGAAGCATAGGCACGCAAACATGAGCAAAATGTGGCTTGAGATACCTGACAAGTATCCAGCCATTCTCTATTGTGCAAAGAGAGAGACCGCCATAGAGGCAGTCTCTCCCAACAGGAAGCGCCACTCTATCCCTTGGCGTGGATGTGAATCGGCGCAAAACCACCGCTTCGCAGAGGTTCCTCACGCCGTAGTTTGGCTTTTGGTTCCGTCCCTGTTGATTTGCTAGAGTAGCTCAATTGATCTAACGAACACCTGATTTGACGAACGACAATGGCTCATCTTCTGCATATTGACTCCAGTCCTCGGGGCGATCGCTCCGTTTCTCGTGGCCTCACGCAAGAATTTGTGAGCGAATGGGCATCCAAGCAGCCCGACAGCACGGTGGCCTACCGCGACCTGGGACATAACCCTGTCCCCTTCGTCACGGAGCCCCAAATTGCTGCCGCCTTCAGCGACCCAAGCACCCACACACCGGAGCAAGCCGAAGCCATTCGCCTGTCGAATGAATTGGTGGACGAGTTCCTGGCAGCAGACTACTACGTGTTAGGCATTCCCATGTACAACTTCGGGGTTCCTGCGGCGTTCAAAGCCTACATCGACCAGATTGTGCGGGTCGGTCGCACCTTTGCAATTGACGAACAGGGCTACAAAGGTCTAGTGCATGGGAAGAAGTTGCTGGCGATCGTATCCCAGGGCGGCATCTATTCGGAGGGCAGTCCGGCGCAACCCTACGATATGCAAGTGCCCTACCTGAAGCTAATTTTTGGCTTTATAGGCGTTACCGATGTGACGATTGTCTCGGCAGACAACTTAATGGGGGGTGATGATGCTCGTAGTCAGTCGCTGGCCGATGCGAAAACCGCCATGCAAGCGGTGATTGCCCAATGGTCTGCTAGCTAAGGAGAAAGCCGGATGACGTCCTCAGTCATGAATCAAAATCACCATGTCACCGCTGTGATTACCCATCGGGTGCGATCGGGTCGCGAAGCGGGCTATGAGGAATGGATTAAGGGAATTTCGGCTGATGCCCGACAATTTGCCGGGCATCTGGGGGTCAACATTCTCCGCCCCCAACCCGGGAATGCCCCGTCTGACTATGTGATTGTGCTTCAGTTCGACACCTGCGACCACCTGAATGGCTGGCTCAACTCAGACATCCGCAAGGGATGGATTGAAAATGTCCAACCATTGATTCAAGAAAAGGAAACGATTCAGGTTTTGACCGGGTTGGAAGGCTGGTTCCAACTGCCTACACAACCGATCAAGACAGCACCCAAGCGCTATAAACAAGCGGTGTTGGTCTGGGTGGGGGTTATGCTGGTTTCGTTGCTCGTCTCCCCACTCATTGCCCCATTACTGTCACCTTTGCCTATGCTGTTGAGGACGGCCATCAGCGTTGCCGTTACCGTAGTGCTCTTAACTTATGTGATCATGCCGCAATTGACGCGCTGGTTCCAGAAGTGGCTGTTTGCTTAACGGCATCCAGTCACACCTAGTCAATGGACAAGTCCGACGGATTTTTGTCGTCCGCGTTCGATTAGAAAAAGCCAGAGGTTCACGTGAACCTCTGGCTTTTCAATTCTCGACAAACAAGCGTTAGCAACTCGCGCCAATGATCCTCGAGGTGGCCGTTTCCCGCCTCATGGCTGCCCTTGTGAGGATGGCGATCGCTCGGAACATAGCCTTCCGGGACATTTCTGATGCCTTGATGACGATGGCATCGACGCTAGCGATCGCTCCTTCAATCGTCGTCGTCGTCGTCATCATCGTCATCGTCATCGTCGTCGTCGTCGTCGTCATCATCATCGTCGTCATCGTCGCAATCACAGGGACAATCACAATCCTTGTCATCATCATCATCGTCGTCGTCATCATCGTCATCATCGTCATCATCGTCGTCGTCATCATCGTCATCATCGTCGTACCACCCGTCGTCGTCGCCATCAACGCAGCCCAGGTCACAGATAGCAATGATTCTGTTGATATCGATACGTGTGTATTCAAAAAAGTAGGTCGAGATCAAGCGGGTAACACTGTAGGTTTCTCTAGAGCTGACAACAATGATGTCGGTGACCGACCCCGGTAGCACGACAATTTCTTCCTGCACATCTACCGAAACGACCCGGATGGTGCGCCTGACAACCTCAAACTCGCCCGCCTGGAACGAGGTGGGGTAGATGCAGTTGTGTCGGAGATTGGGAAGGTTGCCAACTTGAAAGCTGGAATATTGAATGTTCTCGGTCGTCTCCAGATAGGTTACGCGGGCGGAGCGATAATCCCGGCGATCACTCACATAGGTGAAGTAGTCGTAGTAGTCATTAGAGCGATCGAACAGCCCATCCTCATCGTCATCCACGCCATACACGGTGCGCACCAGTCCCTCTTCCTGAGCGTTGTTGGGCAACACCAGGGTGACAGCGCTATGTCCGGCGAGGACTTCGAATTCGCTGTAACCGATGAAGCGATTTTGCAAGTCAAACAGCCGCACCACAACGCGATCGCCCGGTGTTAGGCCATCGGTAAACTGCGTGGATTCGTTGATGCGGTAGCGAAAGTCGCCAATGAAGCGCTCTTGCAAGAAGCTCCGTCCAGCCCTCTGACGCAAGGAAACACGAGCAATAACCCCATCCAGCGTTGGCTGCGATTGGCGAATGGTCAGGGTAAAGCGGCTGGATTCGATCGCGCGGATCTGGGTCAGCTCCCCGAAACGAGCCGTTTCCAGGTTGCGATAGGTGAACTCGCGAACAAACTCAGTTTGGCGATCGCGCGCTCCACCTCGCAGGTCATAGCGATAATTCACCACAGCCTGAAAATCCACATCATCCAAATCATCTGTCCCCAGTTGGTCTCGAATGAAGTCAACTGGGATCAGTTCTGGCGGCAACGCCATCGCTCCACCCCTCGTCGAAATCAGCCGTGAGCCAATACTGGTGTAGACTTCTTCCCACTGGCCATTACGGCGTGCAAATAGTTGATAGACCGTATTGGCATAGCTCACCTCGGGCATATCCAGCACATCGGCCAAAATCGCCAGATGGGTGACTTCCTGCTGAGTATTGGTTACCTTTACAACCTGGCTCACAACCTCCCATCCATCTTGGGTTTCGGTGGGAGGAAGAACCGCCACGCTCTGAGCCGTAACGGGTGTGACTGAATCAGGCAGGACTGACCCTCGCGCTGGCAGCGATGGATTAGCAAGCAACAGCCCAGATGTCAGTCCCAAAGCAGCATAGCGCTTCCAAAGCAGGTGCGACATAACTTGACTCCTCAAAGACAATAGATGAATGCGTAAACAAGATTCGTAACGGACGATGTAAACACCCACAAGCCCAGAAAACCCTTGAAATCCGGTACCGATAGGCACACAGAACGGTGGATAAAACAGTGGGCGATCGCCACAACCGTTCAATCCTGGAGGCAATAACGGGCTTTAACAAACCACAGGCACACCCAACAGGCCCAGCCCGGTAAAATTCCAAAGCTGGGGCAACGTTGAGATAATTGCCCGGAAGAATCAGTTAGATTCGACTTTTATCAAGAAAAATAAGCCGAATTTCTCTTTAGAGGTTAGCTAGCACGTCCTTACGGCGATTTTAATGAGCTAGCAGGTGTTTAGAATTATTTGCCTAGACCACCTATTTCGAGAGGATGTTCCCACTTCGGGCAAAAATTTTGCCAACTTGTCCGGACAGATCACGGTAGACACTGGATATATTTCACTTTTGTACTGCCATTCTCGAAATGAGAATAGCCCTCTGTCAAGCACAGGACAGAGAATAAACCCCTGCGAAACTCCTTGGTTTTGATTGGCACGGACACCGCTCGCATCAATCAACATCAAGGATTCCCTAGGTTTTGTTCTGCGCTCAAAAACTTCTGACATATTTCGTAGCAACAGATACCCACAGAGAGCAATGAACAACCGAGAATATGCCCAATCATTTCTATTACATTTTCAAATTGTTTTAGGCAGATCTGTGAGCAGCCTAATCAAGGTTGAACACTAGCTGTCTAGCATTCGATTCTGTAGAGGCACAGACACCGCTCATGACGCTAACGACGCCAGATACAACTTCTTCAGACCGATCGCAGCAGGCGGCTGAAGATTATCCCCTTGTCCCCGTTCCCATGACAGCGCGGAAACCTATTTGGTCGCTCGCGCCTTTGCTGATGGGCTTTGCGCTCACCTCCACCACCCTGTTTGCGGGAGGGGCGATCGGGCCAGCCTTTTCCTTCGGCTCCATGCTGGGTTTGGTGCTGATCGGCAACATACTGCTAGGAGCCTATTGCGCCGCCCTTGGCTTCATCGCTTACAAGAGTGGCTTGTCCACCGTATTGATGTCACGCTTCAGCTTTGGGGATGTTGGCTCTCGTTGGGTGGACTTTGTACTGGGCTTCACCCAAATTGGCTGGTACGCCGTAACCAATGCCTTTATTGCCGATGCCCTCACCAACCTGCTCGGCTTGCCTCCTGCTATGCGGATTGTGCTGACGGTCTTCTTTACCTATGCCTTCTGCCTCACCGCCTACCGGGGCTATCGAGCCATGGACTGGCTGAGCCGTATTGCCGTCCCCTCTATGCTGATTCTGATTGCTATCAGCCTCACCCTTGGCTTCCAGGATGCAGGTGATTTGGCTGCTCTACAGCCAACAGCAGGGATGACACTGTTCCAGGGCTTAGCCCTCATCATCGGTACGTTCATTTCCGGGGGAACCCAGTCCACCAACTGGAGCCGCTTTGCGGACACTGGGAAAAATGCGGTGCTGAGTACTTCGCTAGCCTTCTTTGCCATTAATGGATTGCTAGTTTTTGCTGGGGCATTTTGCACGCTGGTATATGGCAGCCAAGATTTGGTAGAAGCCATGGCCACCCAGGGAATTTTGCTGGGTGGCATTATTCTGCTTATTCTGAATGTGTGGACAACCCAGGACAATACCATCTACAACTTCTCCATTGCTGGAACCAACTTCCTGCGCACCTCCAAGCGCCACCTGTTTGTGCTGGGTGGAGCGACGCTGGCGCTGGTTCTCTCCCTGACGGGCATCTACGAAAACATGATCCAGTACCTGATCCTGCTGGGCGCTGTGATTCCTCCCATTGGCGGCATCATTATGGCCGATTTCTGGCTACGGCATCAGGGCAATTTCCCTGCAATGGATAGCGTTCTACCCGCGTTTAACTGGGCTGGCGTCATCTCCTATATTGTTGGTGCAAGCATCGCCTTTTATTCCGGTGAAGCGGCCATCGGCGTTGGCCCTATCAACGGCATTATCGTCGCAGCGGTGCTGTATGGCATCCTGTCGCGGGTCATTCGTCAGCCCATCCACAGCAAAACGGTTTAGGCTGTGGAGCACTTTTTGAATGCGAGGGTGTTGGTTTTAGACGGGATGGCGATCGCCCCCATAAATACCCCTCGCTGACTAACAAAGCAAAGATATCGACTCAACGAAGAAGATTGATTGGATTTCAGGGCGACGCCAAGCTTGGCGTCGCCCTTTTCTCATAGAACTAACGCAAAAATCCATAATTGTGGCCGCGACATGCTCACACCACCAGCAAAATGCCAAAAGAGCATGCCCAAAAAGAGCTCCGTTGCAGACACAAAACCATCGTTTGAAAGAAATTAAAGAAAACGTAAAAATATTGAGACATGTCAACAGATTATTTCCGTTTCGTATAGTTAGGATACATTAAGATTAGGCTTTGGAAAGCTAGAGAAAGTATCTAAAGCCATTATTAACTAGAGCCAATGCGAAGTAAGCGCTGATTGGTTGTCTGATGGGTATTACGAACGATATATCGCTGCTTATAAGTTCGTAACGGGTTGTATTGAGTACGGTAAAGCACAATCCAAAATACAGGTACCAACTATCGCAACAAGTAGGTATACAGCCTGTTGATGATTCTTTCGTGTATGGGTAGGTTGGTACGCTCTACAAAGGTTTGGGGCTTGGCAATCGCCCCTCTTCTTCAGTCTTCATTTGTGTTCTTGCTCCTAGTTTGCTGGTCTTCCATTGAGCTGGGATTGCTATTCGGATAGAAGACATCTCCCTTATCAAAATCCAACATCACCAAAGTGCAGATATCGGCCTTCTTTGGTGGTGGCTCCTTTGCAGTTGTGACCTAAGAATTGCTCTTGGAGTCATGGGTTTTCATAGAACGTTGCTGAATTGTTCTCTCGCCGAATGACAGGTTTACATTTCACGCAGGTTTGCATTTCACAATTGAGGATTTCGCAAAAATAGAGGGTTTCACAATAGAAATGAGGTGGGTCTTATGCATATTCGGTATGCAGAATTTCTGAGTCGGAGAGATAGCGGGTGGCAATTAGCCCAGCGCCTCAAAGCCTACGCCAACCGTTCCGATGTGTTGGTTTTGGGATTGCCGAGGGGCGGAATTCCTGTCGCCTATGAGATCGCAAAAGTCTTGGATGTGCCGTTAGATCTATGCTTGGTGCGTAAGCTGGGCGTTCCCGGCCAAGCCGAATTGGCAATGGGAGCGATCGCCCCTGACGGTATTCAGGTTTTGAACACCGACATTATCCGGAGTTTGGGCATCTCGGATGAGGCGATCGATGCCGTGGTGGCACAGGAGTCGGTCGAGCTGCAACGACGCGATCGCGCTTATCGTGGCGATCGCCCCCACCCCAACTTGGAAGATCGCACCGTCATTTTGGTGGATGATGGCATTGCCACAGGCGCGACGATGCAAGCGGCGATCGCCCTGCTACAAGCCCAATATCCTGCTCGCCTCATCGTTGCCGTACCCGTCGCCACAGCACAGGTGTGTGATGCCTTACGCCGCCAGGTCGATGAAGTCGTTTGCCTCCTGACTCCCGAAAATGTTTACTCCATTGGGCTGTGGTACGAGAGCTTTGCCCCGGTTGCGGACGAAGAAGTCAGCCAATTACTAGCCTTGCGAAAAAAAAATCCTGAATATTCCTCCATATAAGCTTATTAAGACTCACGTAAAGCTTGCAGCATCCAACGTCTGACATACCCTCAACATCAATAAAGTGCGTTAGTCCTGCTCATGAATTTAGGAGAATCATCATGACACGGCAATCTTTGCCATCGATGACTGAACCGTCATCCTCCATGAGCGCAAATGAACTGCTCTGTCGCTACAGGGCAGGCGAGCGAAACTTTAGGGACATTACCCTAATTCATGGAAGTTTACGCGGGGCAAAGTTAGGTGGCATTGATCTGAGTCGAGCCGAGTTGGCTGAGACCGATTTTTCTCATGCTGTTCTGAGCGGAGCCAACTTGAGTGAAACGAACCTATGCAATGTCAATCTGTCCTACGCCAACCTGTTTGGAGCCTTTTTGAGTGGAGCCAACCTCTTCCATGCAAGGATGCAGGCAGTCAACTTAACCGAAGCCGACCTGAGTGGAGCCTGTCTCATCAATGTTCAGTTGCAAGATGCGCTGATGCATCTCACATGTTTGACGGAAGCCAACCTCCAGGGAGCCGACCTGACAGGCGCACGACTATGTGGTGCGCATTTGTGGAAAGCCAACCTCTGCCACGCCAACCTAAGTGGAGCCGACCTGTGTGATGTCAACCTGTGCGAGGCAAATTTGTATTGCGCCAACCTAGATGCTACAGACATCAGCGAAACCATTCTAACGGGAGCTATCATGCCATTTGGCGTTTTCCATGAGTAGGGCAACGCGGCTGTCAAGCATCGGCGATCGCTTCTGATCGGCGATCGCCTTCAGACGCCTCTGTTGGCACAGAGGATGAGATAACTTCGCTAGAAGATGAGGCTGGAGGAGGAGCTTCTGCTGGGATGTCCAGGTAATCGATGACCCGATAAACATGAATAGGCTGGTTTTTACCCCGCAATTCCATGAATCCCCAAGATTCGACCTCAAAATCCTCCTGAATATGCTCTAGGGTTTCCTGGGCGATGAGAATCCGGCAACTATCGACTTGCCTTTCTTTTATGCAGCTTTCCAGGCGCGAGGCAATGTTAACGCTGTCGCCAATGACGCCATACTCCATGCGATCGCGCCCACCCAGACTTCCTACGACGACGGGACCTGTGAAAATGCCCACCCGCATTTGCACATCGTGAAGTCCAATCTCTTTCCAGCCCTTGTTAAGCTCCTGTAAGCGTCGCCGCATCGCCAGAGCACAGGACACCGCATGGTGGGCATCTTGATCCACCTCCCGCTCTTCTAGACGTGGCATCGGAACACCAAATACCGCCAGCAGGCCATCCCCTGTAAATTTGTTGATGATGCCCTGATGCTGCTGGATCTCTTCGGTCATAGCCGCGAGGTACTCATTCAGCCACATCAGCAGTTCTTCGGGCGGCATTTTTTCAGAAATGCGGCTGAAGCCTTTGATGTCGGTGAACAGCATCGTGGCCACCAAGCGCTGCCCTGGAAGTTTGCCTGATTCCAATAAATGGTCGCGCGACTGCCAGAGAGCATCAGCAATCTCGGGAGAAGTGTTTTGACCCAACAGCTGCATCACCATCTTTTGCTGCTGTTGAGCTTGCTGAGCGCGGTAGGTGACGACCGTTCCCATGCTAAGGAAGGTGGCGATCGCCGGAGATCCCACAATCACCCAATGAGCGGTGTTGAGCATTGTCAGGCTAAAGCCAACCAACATGCCCAGCAGCCCCGCCCCAGTAATTCCCAGAAAAACCGGGTTGCGAACCAACCAAGCTAGACTGCCCCCCGTCACAGCCCAAGCAAGAATCCAGAGCCATTCCTGCGACTCACTCCAGAAGGTGAATAGGGGGCGTTCGCCCATGGCTGCGCTTAGAAACTGGCTGAGCATCTGCGCATGGATTTCGACCCCCGGACGTCGCGCTACATCAGTTTCTGCAGGGCTGTAGGGAGTGAAAAACAAATCCTTGGAACTGGGCGCTGTGGTGCCGATTAGGATAATGCGATCGCGAATCAACGAATCGGGCACCTGATCATTCAGCACGTCGCTTAGGGAAACCGTGTGCGCCACCCGACGAGGGGCACGATAATCTAGCAGGATTTGATAGCCCCGATCATCCAACCGCTCATACCCACCCGAACGTGAGGCCAATGGGTGAAACACCGCATCACCCAACTGCATCACATCCTCCGCGTCGGGACTGGGTTGCGGAGAAATATCATCGGCTGCCAGATAGGCAAGGGCAAGGCGCAGGGTAAACGAGTAGTAGGTTTCGGTTTCCGTGGAGGCAAATAGCAAATTGCGGCGTACAATGCCATCCTGATCCACGGGGATATCATTAAACCCGACCCGCTCGGGAGGCACACCCGGTGGAGGTGGAATCCGATCCAGCTCGGTTTCTCCCAGGTTGGTAATTGTGATCAGGCGTGGAGATTTGAGCACTTGCAGCAACGCCTCTCGCCCTGGCTCTTGAGGAACATCGCGATGCATATCCAACCCAATGAGGCGAGGATTTTTGGATTCCAGAACGGCGATCGCCTGGGCAAGGTCGGCGTCGCTGGGGGTAATGCGGCCCAGCGCTTGGATATCGGCTTCGGTGATACCCACAATCAGAAGCCGAGGATCCGGTAATGCTCCTGGGCGCTGGCGCACCATCCAGTCATAAATGCGCAATTCCAAGGGTTGCCATCCACCCAATTGCTTTACACCAATAACCAAACTCGCTACAACAAGGCTGGTTACTCCAATGGCACGGAGTCCAGGAATAATCTGCGCTTTCTGCTGCTCCCAAAATTTAGCGATTTGAGAAAAGAGCAATATGTTCACGGGGATAAAGGGATGAATGGAGCGTCAGAAAACTCCCTGATGCCATTGAGCGTGGCGAGCCGAGTCGATCAACGTCAACGTCTATAGGCATGGAATCTAATGCCAGCAGGATGATGAGCACAGATAGAACCCACCACACCTAGAACGCCCCAAGGGATCTGACGCAATTTTTTAGGGTTGGGAAAGATAACTCAAAGGAGGTCAGATTCGGCCTCATGCCCGAACTGGAAGGAATGCGCGATCGCCTCCTCACAATCCTGACGACTATTCATTTCTGGTAGAGGTAGATGCAATCAGGGAGCCTAGGGGCTAAAGTTCCCCGACAAACCAGAAACACGCGCACAAGGTAATAGTGGTGTGAAATGCTGCGTAATCATGAGCTACACAATTGAACGTAATCATGAGCTACACAATTGAAACAGACACAAGCAAAGTATGCACAAATAGTCCGTCTGTTTATCTTTTGATCCAGCCCCTTGGCGTTTGACCAACATTTCATTACGTAAAATTTCGTTACGTAACTGTCTCGTTACAATCTTTCCGTTTCAACTGTCTTTCAACAACAGTTTTGCTACAACACCTATGCACCCAATTTCAGAAAACCTGGATAGACCTCGATTGTATCCAATTCCCTCCGGGATATTGCTGATTGCAGGGACGGTTTTTCTTTAATTTAGGAACAGACCGCGCTCTTTGCCCATAACTTTCGCCTTCAAGAATTCGGTCTCTTTGCCCTAGTCTCGATTTTGCCATGATTGCAATAGGGATCGGATTCCTGGATGCATCAATTTCGCCATCAGCTCTCGGGCGAAGAGATGATGCTCCGAACCAACAACACCGTACTGGTGCTTTGGCGGGCGATCGCCTCAGGGATATTGCCCTGGATTGCCTGCGCCAACAAACCTTCGCGGCTTGCCCCTAGCATAATGACGTCGTAGTGTTTTTTCTCCGAGAGGCTAAGGATGACCTCCGGCACTGAGTCACCCCGATCCACCCGGGCAAAAATCCGAGCATGGGTCTGACGCCGCAAATCGGCTGCCGCCTGTTTCAAGATACCCCGTTGGGATGGTTTGGGATTGTTTTCCAGAATCACCTGGCAGAGCCGCACCTGGGGATCGGGGGAAAGGGTCAGGAGGGGTGGCAATAGCTCCAATGCGGCGTGAGCATTAGGACCACCGGCAATCGGCAAGAGCCAGCGATCAAACCGGGGCGTTTCACCCAGTTTTGCCACAATGACTTCGCAGGGAGCCTGACGCACAACCGTGTCGACGATGCTACCAAATACTCGCCCGCGCGTGTAGGTTCTCCCTTTCCAACCCATCAACAACAGGTCAATGTGCTCCTCTTTAATCGTGTCCAGAATGGACTGCGCCGGATCATGGGCAACTTGAATTTGGGTGTGGATGGAGAGGAAGGGAATACCCTCAGCCATCGATTCCAGTCGATTCAAGAGCTTGCGGCGATCGCCCGCATAGACTGAGGCTTCAGCCGATGCTTGCCCCCGAGGAATGGTAATGGTGCTCAACAACTCGATTTCATACTGGCGTTCCCGCGCGATCGCCAGAGCCAGTTCCATCAGATGGGGAGCCGTATCGGGATTGCTAACGGTCAGGAGCAAGCGCCCTTTGCCTGTAGCAGGCGATCGCGTTTGATACACCGTGTAGGCCGGATCGGTCTGCACCCCGAGCGATCGCACACCCCCACTGAGTTGCTCTGATTCCGCTCGGATAATATCGGCTCGGGTGATGATGCCCACCAGCCGTTGTCCATCCGTCACGGGTAGGCGGCTGAGCTGAAAGCGATTGAGGACATATAGGACATCGGTCAGCGGCGTGTTGGGGCTGACGGTAACTGGCTGAGGCGTCATGATATCAGCCAGAACACCATCCGTTTCTTCCCCAAACTGGCCGACCCGCTCCGCCAAATCCGATTGGGTAATAATGCCCACCAGCCGTCCCTCTTGCAGAACCGGGAAGCCCCGGTGGTGCGATCGCAGGAATGCTTCTTTGACTTCACCCAGGGGCATTTGACTGGATAGGGTTTCGACCTTTTCTTTCATCACCATGGCTGCCGTCAGGGTATGCCAGGGGTGCCCATCCTCATCGGTGCGCTGATCAAGGTGAATGCCATTCATCGCCAGCAAGTGATTGTAGATCGAGCCACCTACCAACCACTGCGCCACCAGAAACGCAACCACCGAACCAATCATCAGCGGCAATACGAGATTGAAATCCGTCGTAATTTCAAACACGATCACGATCGCTGTGATCGGCCCCCGCGTGACCGCACTGAAAAACGCCCCCATTCCAGCCAGGGCGTAGGTGGTAGTGGGACTGATGCCGATTTCCAGAGCCAGCGGAACCCCAAAGACCTGCTCCATCGAGGCCGCAAACAACCCGACCAGCGACCCTAATGCACCCCCTAAAATGAGCGAAGGGGCAAAGATGCCCCCCGGTGCGCCAGATCCATAGGCCAGCAAGGTCAGCAGAAATTTCACACAGAACAAAAGCAACAGAAGCTGCCAGCCGATTGTTCCAGTGCTGACGACTTCCTGTAGCCCAGTGTTATCTCGAAACACCGTCGGCAACAGAGTCGCCATGATGCCGGAGATCAACCCAACCAAACTCACTCGCCAGGGCAGCGCTATTGGGAGCCAGCGGCGGGAAAGACGCAGGCTGGTGAAAATGCCCCGGCTAAACAACGCCCCCAACAACCCGGCCAGTACACCCAAAATAATAAAAAAGGGCACGTCCAGCAGGGAAAACGTGTTGGTATAGGTGGCTACATCCGCTTCTAACTGCAGAGTGCGGCCCCCTAATAGTCGGGAAACCACCGCACCGATAAATGAAGCCAAGATAGCAGTGCCCAGCGTTAGCCCCGAAAAATCCTGCATGAATTCTTCGACGACAAACAACACTCCCGCAATGGGGGCGTTGAAGCCAGCTGCTAACCCCGCAGCGGCTCCTGAGGCAATCATTTGGCGGCGATGACCAGGGGAAGTGGGAATCCAATGACTCAGTTGCGCAGCCAGCGCGGCTCCCACCTGCACGGTTGGCCCCTGCCTCCCCAGATTGATGCCAGACCCCATCACCAATATGACGCTCAGCAGTTTGACGATCGCCAGCCGCAGATTCAGCACTTGGGGAACATTGGCGATCGCCGCCTTCACCTGAGGGATCCCACTTCCCACCGCCTCTGGGGAAAACTGCTCCACCAAAAAACCAGCCAACCATCCCCCCAGCAAACCAAACACCGGGAGAACAAACCATTCGGCATGATCATGGGAGAGTTGGATGCGCCACCCGCCCAGCAGCCCCACGCCCTGCTTCAAGCAGACGGCAGCAAGGCCAGAAATCAGCCCAACGATGCAGGCTTCGGTAATCGCAAATTGCCTAGAACCAACAAGGTGTTGGGGAAACTGCCAGAGTCGGCGTAGAACATTCATGAAAAAGGCTAATCAAAACCCTCAGCAATGTGGCGTTGCACTGAACGGTGAAAGTGTCCCTTCCTGCCTTCACTATGCATCAAAAGATCAGCCGTTTCATGATGATTTCGTTAGGATTTTTCCCGCAGGAGAAATGCTTGCCCATCCCCTCAGTACAGGACAAAACCCAGAGAACCCTTGATTTT
>JBCBSJ010000045.1:0-27046 GCA_039819245.1 Cyanobacteria bacterium J06638_20 | reverse complement strand
GCTACGGACGCCGATCACGGTGATCCAGGGGCAGCTTGAAACCTTGGCTTACCGCCCTGAGAAACAGTCCGAAACGATCTCACTCATAACCAACGAGCTGCAGCAAATGAATCGCCTGGTGAATGATCTGCTGCTGCTAACCAAGGCGGAACGTCCCGATTTTCTGATCCTGAAACCCGAGGATTTGGACTGGTTGACCGAGGAACTCTATCTCAAGGCGCGATCGCTCACCCCTGATCGCAACTGGCGATTGGAAGCGAAAGGGCTCTATCCGGCGACCCTGGATCGACAGCGGTTTTCGCAGGCAGTGATGAATCTGGTACAAAATGCGGTGCGCCATACCCAGCCCGGGGATGTGATTACCCTGGGGTCTACCGTTACCGATGACCATCTCAAGTTTTGGGTACGGGATACGGGCGAAGGCATTGCCCTGGCGGATCAAACGGGCATCTTTGAACGTTTTGCCCGCGCCAACAATAACAACCGTCAGTTTGAAGGTGCCGGGCTGGGGCTGTCGATTGTCACTGCCATTGTCCAGGCTCACGGTGGACGCGTCGAGCTGTCTAGCTCATTGGGTAAGGGATCGACCTTTACACTGATCATGCCTTTGGAACCTGCCGATAATCGGTCGGAAACATCTGAACATGAACCGCATCCTGATCGTCGAAGACAACCCACATATCGTTGACTTCCTGAAAACGGGTCTCAAGGCTCACGGCTTCACTCTCCTGGTCGCGGAAGATGGCAATCAGGCAGTTCAGCTTGCCCACAGCGATAATTTTGACCTGCTCATTCTTGACTTGGGGCTGCCAGATAAAGATGGGCTGGAGGTCTTGCGGGAAATTCGAGGTCAGGGAGAGTTATTGCCCATCATCGTCCTCACGGCTCGCGATGGCGTTGATGATACGGTGACGGCGCTGGAGGGGGGAGCCAACGATTACATGACCAAACCCTTCCGGTTTGAAGAGTTGCTGGCACGCATCAAAGTGCAACTGCGCGATCGCCGCAACCAGCCCGACTCCCCCTCCGAAACCCTGCTGCGGGTTGGCGACCTTTCCCTGGATCTGCTGACCCGGCAGGCGTTGGTTGGCAATCGCGTGATTGAGCTATCCGCCCGCGAGTTTGTTTTGGCGGAGGTGTTGCTCCGGCACCCAATGCAGGTGATGAGTAAAGAGCAACTGCTGAACCGAGTATGGGGCTATGACTATGACCCCGGCTCCAACATTATTGAGGTCTACATTCGGCACCTACGGCGCAAGTTGGGAGATGGCTATATCGAAACCGTTCGAGGCATGGGCTATCGGTTGCGTAGCAATCATCAACCATAGGTAATCCTCGACCATAGACAATGGCGATCGCCCCAGCACGTTCCCTCCATGGCAAAAGGGCGAAAAGTCTGATGAAACCTATAGCGATCCCATAACGGTTTTTCCTCCCATGGCTCTCCACAAAACGGTAGGATCAGCTACAAGCCGTTGAGAAGGATCCGAGTGATGTTGGTATCTGCAGGTCTGTGCAGATAGGTTGCTTCGGTCAGCGCTCAGCGGATAAGAGGGATCCCTGTTTTATAGGGCAACGCGATGTGACGCGCAGTATTACAAGAGGTATTCAGCAGATGACGGCAGTATCATCCAAGGCTCCAGTGTTTTGTGAGGGCATTCAATACTTTGGCGACGACTTGCCCCAGTTTTCTCAATATGCCCAGGAAGCGGCGATCGCTCAGGGCAAAACCGCCATTTCGTCCGCAACCGACCCCGCTGCTGTTTATCAAACGCTACTCTATGCCGATGCCCTGCGTTACCTCACCTTGCAGGTTTGTGGGAGCAAAGCATCGGGACACCCCGGTGGGTTTGCTAGTCAAGCCGAAGCCTACGCTGCGCTGGTGATGCTCGGCCACAAAAACATCGTTACGGAAGTGGGGCACCATGCTCCCGGCTTTTATAGCGCTATGTTCCTCGATCGCTCCCTGGAAGATATGGGTATCGAGACGGTACAACAGTTGCGCGATCGCTTCCGGGAACTGCATGGTTTGCTGGGGCACCTCTCTGGCTATATTCCTGGCATTCTGGCTCCGGCAGGCCCATTGGGTCAGGGGCAGCATTTTGGCATGGCCGCTGCGATGCTTCACCGCGACAAGCTGTTTCCCTTCACCGTCGGTGATGGGGGCTTAGGTGAACCCTATGTCATGAGCTCCTTCATGCATTTCCACACGGCCTATCCTCAGGTCACCAACTTCTTGCCCGTGCTGGTATGGAATGGCTTCTCCCAGGAACACCACAGCATGGTGTCGCTGAAGACCAACCAGCAAATGATCGATTACTGGCATGGCAACGGCTTTGAGGAAGTGGTGTTGATCGATGCCAAAGATTTCGATGACCAAGATCAACCCGGTGATTATGTAGACAGCACCGCATTTTCCTTTGAACAACGGTTGGCCTTCACCAAAGCGGTGCTGGTGGCTGCTGACGAAGCCGCGCGGTCGGCTCTGGGTGGCAAGCTGACGGTGCTTATCCTCAAGCAACTGAAGGGAGCGGGAGTACATGCACGGGGTGCAAAATCCCACAACCTTTACCCCAAAGACACTCTGGATGCACCGCACATGGTTAGCACTCTCAAGACCCGTGCCCTGTCGCCTGCGGCTTGGTCGGTGGTGCGCACTAACTGTGAGCGGGCGGGCGGTGGTCCTGCTGGGAAGACCGTGGTCACGGAATTTGAATATCCCTTGCCCGAGTTGGCTGCGTTGCCATTGGAGGAATATCCCGTTGGCGGTGATCCCAAGGTTTCGACAACGGCGATGGGGCGGTTGGTAGCCGCAGTGGGTCAGAGCGATCGCAACTTTGTTGTGACCAATGCTGACGGGAATGCGGCGTCCGGTATTGCCAACATCAACCAGGCGCTCAAAATCATTCACCCAACGCCGGACGAGACCTATGACCAAGCGCCGAACGGGCAGGTGTATGAGCCCCTGAGTGAGGATGCTTGTGCGGGACTCGCGGCTGGATTGTGCTTGATGGGGGCACGCACCCTCTGGTGTTCCTACGAATCCTTTGCGGTCAATGGCCTGCCCATCTGGCAAACGGTGACCCAAGCCATGGCGGAACTGCGTCGTCGTACCCCGTCGACCGTCACGCTGTTTACGGCGGGTGCTCTGGAACAGGGACGTAACGGCTGGACCCACCAGCGCCCCGAAATCGAAGCCTACTTCTCGGCCATGATGCGCAACGGCAATGTCTTCCCGGTATTCCCGCCTGATGCTAATAGCATTCAGGCGTGCTACGACTGGGCGCTGACGACCAAGAACAAGGGTGTTATCATCACCGCTAGCAAATCGCCGCTGCCCATCCGCACCACTTTTGCCCAAACTCAAGAAGCCCTGGAGAAAGGGGCGATCGCTCTCCAGGAAACCCCCGGCGATAAACAAGTGGTCTTTGCTGTGATTGGTGATATGGTGCTCAAGGCCGTATTTGCAGCCGCAGAAGCGTTGCAGCAACAGGGGATTGGGTCGCGCATCGTGTCCATTGTGAGCCCCCGTCGCCTGTATCGCCCTACGGATGTGGCCTGGGATAGCTGCTCTGAACCAGATGGTACCTTCCTCAGCGATGCGGAATTTGACGCGCTGTTTGGGGGCGATGTTCTGTTGGGAGTCACGGGTGGCGCCAGCGGGATGCTAGAGCCGGTGATGCTCCGCTCCACTAGCAAGCGCGATACCTTTGCCTGGAAGCGGGGTGAAACAACCTCGTCGCCCAATCTGTTGCTCGATCTCAACCGCATTACGGCTGAGGCGATGACCGAGCGGGCGATCGCTCTGCTTGGCTAATCTCAGTTAGCGGCTTATACCAATTCGCTAAGAATCCACTACAGATCATTTTTTGAAAGCTGCGCGGTGCGCAGCTTTCAAAAAATGATCTGGTTTTGGATTTCGTAGAATTGGTATTAGCCATCCGGCGGGTTCAAACCACTGCCTGCCGAAGAAATTGACGTTCAATTTCTTCGGCAGGCAGTGGTTTTGCAAACAGATAGCCCTGAGCTAAGGCACAGCCAAGTTGACAAAGCCAGCTTTTTTGTTCAGTAGTTTCAATGCCTTCGGCGATCGTGGTTAGTCCCAACTGTTGGCTCAAGGCAATGATGGTTTGCACGACCTGATAGTTGGGCTTATCTTGATCCAACTGGTTGATGAATGAGCGATCGATTTTGAGATAGTCCACAGGCAACTGATGGAGATAGTTCAGGGATGAATATCCCGTCCCGAAATCATCAATGCTGATGCGAATGTTCCGGGCATGGAGTTCGGATAGGAGCGTTAGGGTCGGCTCGATATCTTCGACGAGCATACTTTCTGTAATTTCCAGTGTGAGGCAATTCCCCGCAAGGCTCGTATCGCTCAAAACTGCATCAATCTCGGGCAGCAGATTCGTATAGCGCAGATTCTGGGCTGAAAGGTTGACGCTCACCCGAATAGAGGCAAAGGTATCGTATTGGGCACGCCAAGTTGCCAGTTGTTGGCAGGCCTGACGCAACACCCAGCGATCGAGAGCAACGACCAATCCGGTCTCCTCAGCAATGGGCACAAACTCACCCGGAGAGATAAAGCCGCGTTGGGGATGTTGCCAACGGACAAGGGCTTCTAATCCAATCAAGCAATCACGTTCCATGTTGAAGATGGGCTGGTAATACACCAGTAACTCATCCCGCTCCAGCGCTTGCCGGAGTTCACTTTCCAAAGTGAGTCGCTGCAGCGCACGGGTTCGCATCTCAATGGTAAATACCTGGTAGGTGTTTGTGGCCTTGGCTTTCGCTCGATACATGGCAATGTCAGCATCCCGAATCAGCTCAGCCGGTTCGCAGTACTCGGTATGTCCAAACACAACACCGATACTGACACCCAGAAATAGTCGGTAGTCTTTCAAGGAAATCGGGTTCTGAAAGTCTGCGAGAATATGTTGCACCCGTTCCATTACAGCTTGAGGGGTGGGGGTTGATTCGATGAGCAACACAAATTCATCTCCCCCAAACCTGGCAACCATATCAGTTCCGTGCAGATAGGTTTTGAGTTGACGCGCAATAATCACCAAAAGCTGATCCCCAAATAGGTGCCCCAAGCTATCGTTGATCACTTTGAAGCGATCGAGGTCAAGGAACAGAATGGCATAGTGAGGCGATGGTTCGGTGGCATCACAAAGTGAATTGGGCTGGGATAAGTTGGGTTGAGTAGGTTTGCTATGGGCGATCGCCGCCTCAATCCGTTCCAGCAAAAAATTACGATTGGGTAAGCCCGTTAGTGGATCATGCAGGGCATTGTAGCGAATGAGTTCCGCCTGAGCTTCCAGTTCGGCTGTGCGTTCTTTTACCTTCTGCTCTAGCCCTGCATTGTGATTCGCCAGCAGTTTGATTTTTTCAGCTTTCAGGGTTGCCTGCCGTTCTAGCGCTTCTTGCAAGTCATCATACTGACGTTTGATACGCAGCATGGATTGGAGGCGCGATAGCAGTTCGAGCTTATTGATCGGCTTACTAATATAGTCATCTGCACCTGCTTCCAGACATCGTGCTAGGTCGATTTTTGTTGACAGAGCGGTGACCATAATGATGGGAATCGCTTGCCATTTTTCTAAGGATTTGATGTGCTGACAGACAGTGATTCCATCCATTTCTGGCATCATGACATCCAGCAAAATTGCATCCGGTTGGAGCAAATCAAGGGCCGCAATTGCAGCTTTGCCGCTAGCCATGTAGTGCAATTGATAGTTTTGCTGACTGAGAAAACTCTCAATTACATCAAAGTTGGTTGGCTCATCATCAATAACCAAAATGGCAGGCTGATACATATCCGTTCCTGACAGGCTGATGCATAGGGGGCTGGCGATGGCTCAATCTAACGCTCGACAAACTCGGTGATGACCCTTTCAGATTCAACGTTTAGATTTAAGGTAACAAACGAGAGGGTTGGGCTGAGATAGTTTCGAGCTGAAAAAGGAGCATTACAGCGATGGTCAACGGCATGCCAAAGGCTCAAATAAACGGAGCGCTCCGCCATCAACATAACGAGCGGGCAAGGGAGTGGGTTCAAAAAAGAACCCGAACTCTCGGCGGAGATTTGTGCGCTGCTGAAATCAACCGACCTTCTGGAGGACGAACCTTTTAGATGACCTGCCTTCTAAATCACTTATAGCGGTGTGCAGCCGCACCAAGTACAGAGTTGGTTGTGTGGGCGCACCGCGCCCACACAACCGTACTTAACCAACGCGCACAGCGCTATATCTACAAAGGTTAGGCTCAGCAGGAGAGACCTCACCCCCAGCAGTAATGCTAGCGCTTGAGAAACTGATGGATGATGGCTGCCAATTGTTTTAATTGAACCGGTTTAGTGAGATATTCATTTGCTCCCGCTGCTAGGCAGTGTTCCCGGTCGTCCGTCATCGCTAACGCCGTCAGGGCGATGATTGGGATTTCTTCTAGCCCCGTTTGCTGGCGAAGGGCGCGAATGGCTTCCAACCCATTCATTCCAGGCATCTGGATATCCATCAGAATAAGATCAGGGCAATGGGTCTGTGCTAGGGCGATCGCCTCTTTTCCATCGTGGGCGAGTAGCGTTCGGAAGCGCTTAGCATTGAGATAACTGGTGGTTGTCAGAATATTCACTTCATTGTCTTCTGCTAACAAAATAAGTGGATCTTGATTGGCTTCACTGGTTAAATCTGCGGTATTTTCAATCGTGAGGCTATCTGACTCTGGTTGATCGCTTGGGCTCACTTCACTGAGTGCTTCACAGGGTAACCACACCATAAACTGGCTGCCCTTTCCTACGGTGCTGGATACATCCACACATCCTCCATGCATTTCGGTAATTTGTTTGACCAGCGCCAACCCTAAACCTGTGCCCTCATATTTGCGGCTGAGGCTGCTGTCAATTTGGACAAAGGATTGAAATAGTTTGCCCAAATCTTCGGAGGCAATCCCAATTCCAGTGTCGGTGACGGAGAAGCAGATAGCGGGGTGGTCTGATTCTGAACAGGAAGAAGAACATTGAGGCATCTGACCCTGTCCCACACTGAGGGTGACCTGCCCTCCTTTGGGCGTAAATTTCACAGCATTGCTCAACAGGTTAATCAGGACTTGGCAGATCCGCCGATCATCCACACGCAATTGAAAGTAGGTCAACGTTGTCGGGATACTCGTTCTCAGCTGAATCTGCTTGCTGTGAGCGGCCTGTTGCACAAAGGTCAGACTTGTTTCGCAGATATTTTGAATCGGGGTATCGTCCAGATGTAGCTCCAGTTTGCCGGCCTCAATTTTGGAGAGATCTAATACATCATTGATGAGCGCCAAGAGGTGTTTGCCGCTTTTTTCAATGATGCTGATGGCATGGTTTTGTTGCTCGTTGAGGGCTCCAAAGACCTGCTCGTTCATCCCCTCTGTCATCCCTAAGATGGCATTCAGAGGCGTGCGCAGCTCATGACTCATGTTCGCGAGAAACTCATCTTTGAGACGAGTGGCATGCGCGAGCTCGGAGATGGTTTGTTGCAGCTTTGACTCAATGTATTTGCGATCGCTCACATCAATGAGTAACCCATCCCACAGAATATCTCCGTTGTCTTGCCGTTCGGGCTGTGCAATCCCTTGTACCCACAGCGTTCGTCCGGAGGGCATCGTCAATTGTCCTTCCCATGACCATTGTTCTAACGTCTGAGCCGACTGTTGGATGGAGTCCTTGAGCGAGGTGACATTTTCAGGAGCAAGCAGGTGCAAAAGCTGGGATGCATCCTGCTGAATAGTGTCTGCGCTCAACTCGAAAATTGAGGGACACCGTTCGCTCACATAGGTAAATTCATAAGTGCCATCTGGGTGCAGCAAAAGTTGGTACAGCACTCCGGGGACATTTCCGGCAATTCGTTGAAAGCGGGCTTTGTTTTGTCGAAGGGTAGCGGCGGCGACTTCGCGTTCTGTGATATCACGAATCAGCACAACCACTTCATCTCGACCGCAAGGCGAGACCCGCACTTCTTCGTAATAGGTCTTTCCATCTACGGCGATTGTTTGCTCGTAGGTTTGTAAGTTTTGCGTGGCGATCGCTCGTTCTGTGGCTTGGCGATATCCTTGCGCAATGTCCGCTGGCAGCAATGTATCCACCGATCGCCCAATGGCACGACTTGGATCTACCAAGCAAAGCACCTGAGGTGAGGGGGCAATGTCGATATATCGGCCTTGTCGGTTGAGGCGGAAAACCAAATCAGGGATGGCATCGAGGGTTGCCCTTGTACGTTTTTCACCCCGCTGGAGTGCGTCTTGAAAGACTTTGCGTTCGCTGATGTCGGTGGCAATACCGCAGAGGGCATAGGGCATCCCATTCACATCGAACAGCACAAACTTGCTGGATAGAAAGGTGTGGGTGCGATCGCCAATCGTGATCTCTTCCTCATACTGGCGAAAGGCATGGGTATCCAGGACAACCTGATCATTGGCCATCAACTTGTTGGCAATTTCTGGCGAGAAGAAATCTTCGTCTGTTCTCCCCAAAATATCGGCTAGGTTGCACTCGAATAAGCTCAAAAATGCTTCATTCACAAAGCTGTAACGGCCATGTAGATCTTTGACATACACAATGGCGGGCGCGAAGTTGAGGATAGCCTGGAGCTTTGCTTCGCTTTTGATCAAGGCATCGGTGCGACGGGCAACCCGGGCTTCTAGTTGCCGATTCAGATCCGAAAGAGCGCGGGTAGAGCGCTCGCGCTCGATGGCGATTTTGGTGATGTTTGCGGCCAGTAAAATCGTTTCCAATTCCCAGTCTGAAGGGGTACGGGAATCTGAATAATAAACTGCAAACGTTCCCAACACGCTTTCATCCGTCCCAATGGCGGGAGCTGCCCAGCAGGCTCGCAGACCATGCTCGAGTGCCAGCTCCCGATGATCCTGCCAACGGAAATCTGTGGCGATATCAGCCACAATCACTACATCCTGATAGAAGGCTGCGGCTCCACAGGATCCGGAGTTCGGGCCAATCTGGAGGCCATCGATCCCCTTCATAAATGCCTTCGGTAAGCTTGGTGCTGCGCCATGACGGAGTTGATGTGACTCGGTATCACACAGCAAAACTGAACAGCGTCCGTCTCCTAACTGGTGTTCTGTTGTGCGCACCAACGCATCCAAAATAGCAGGCAAGGGCTCCGCTTGAGCAATCCGCTTCAATAACTGACTTTGAAACTTTAACCGGAGTTCCGTTTGCTTACGGGCGGTGATATCCATCTGCGTCCCAATCATCCGCAGCGGCTTCCCTTCGTCATCCCACTCCACCACCTTGCCCTGATCCAATACCCAGATCCAGTGGCCATTGCGGTGGCGCAACCTTAGCTCACACTGATAGGCCGGTATTTCCTGCCGTAGGTGTTGCCACATGAGGTTTAAGGCTCTATCTATATCATCGGGATGGGCATAGTTTTGCCAAGTCTCGTTGGTGATCGGTTCCAATTCTTCTAGGGTGTAGCCAATCATCTCTGCCCAACGGCTATTGATGACCTCCGTTCGGTTCTGCACAGACCAATCCCACAGGCCAATACCTGCGCCTTCAATCGCCAGATTTAAGCGTTCGCGGGCGATATCCAATTCCAACAAGGTCTGAGCATTGGTTTGACGAATCTTGGCATCTCGGATCTCGCGGCGTACCGCTTCTGGCAAACGCACCAGATTATCCTTCATCACATAGTCATGTGCCCCAGTGCGCATCAGCTCGACGGCCATTGCATCACCGATTGTTCCGGACACCACGATGAATGGAATATCTTTCCCGCTCTCTTTGAGACTATGGAGGGCGGTCGATGCATCAAACTTTGGTAGCTTGTAGTCTGAAATGATAATGTCCCAATGGTTTTGGGAGAGGGCATCCTGAAATGTCTCGGCGGTCTCTACCCGCTCCCAATGGAGTTGAAAACCATGCTGGCGCAACACCCGCAACACCAGGAGGAGATCATCCTCAACGTCTTCAACACAAAGGAGATGAAGAAATTCACTCATAACCGTTTACTAGCCTCGGGGGAGAGAAGTGTTTGTCAGTGACGAATGCAGCCCAAGTGAGCGTTTTACTGTGGTGAACCCCTGTCAAGATTGCTGTGCTTGAGAGGCTACGTTGTCGGGGGTTGCAGCATGATTGGGAGCATCAACTCCGATATATTCAGACCCGATATGGGTGGGCGGCTGAGGAAGGGTGAAGTAGATGGTTGCCCCTCGCTCGACCGCTCCCTCGGCCCATAACCTGCCTCCATGCCGATGGATCGCGCGTTGTACGGTTGCGAGACCGATTCCTGTTCCTGGGAACTCGTGGGTGTGGTGGAGTCGTTGAAAGGCTCCAAACAGCATGTTGGCGTAGGCCATATCAAAGCCCGCTCCGTCATCCGAGATAAAGTAAATGGGATTGTCGGCAGCTTGCTTTACCCCAAATGCAATGCAGGCGGTGGGATGATGGCTGGTAAACTTCCAGGCATTTTGCACGAGGTTGCTGATAGCGGCCCGCATGAGGTTTAGGTCGGCATGAACCACCACACCGGGTGCTACCATCGCCTCAACCTGTCGTTCTGGCTCAGCCGCTTGCAATTCCTCAATCTGCTCTAACACCAAATGGCTGAGGTTCAGTGGATGGCACCGCATGTCGGTTCGAGAAATACGAGCAAGATGGAGCAGAGCATCAATTAAACTGCCCATGCGATGTACGTTGCGCCGGATGCGATGGCAGTAATCCTGGGCAATGTCATCCAGTTGATGGCCGTAGTCTGTGAGTAAGGCATGGCTGAAGCCATCGATGACCCGCAAAGGCGATCGCAAATCGTGAGAGACAGAATAGGAGAAGGCTTCCAGTTCTCGATTCGATGTAGCGAGATCCGCAGTTGTTTGTTGCAAATTGGCAAGGTGCACATCCTGTTGGCGCAAGTGCTGCTCAACCTGTCGCTGCTTGGTAATATCCCGTGCTGTTAGGTAGATCCGATTTTCGTAACAACGAGCCTGCCATTCCATATCGTGATACGAGCCATTGCTATAGCAGTAACGATTGACAAAGGTGCGTAATGTTTTCCCGTGAATCAGGGTCGTCAGAATAGCTACCGTCAACGCTCTATCGTCTGGATGGACATATTGAGCGAAGTGTTGGCCTTGCAAGTCATCAATGCTGTAGCCAAGCTGTGTTTCCCAAACTTGATTACAGCGATCGAGGCGACCGTTTAGGCTTGTAATGCAAGCGAGGTCAGATGTAAGGAGAAAGAAGCGTTCCAAGGATCTCTGGCTATTTTGTTCCTGGTTCTGATCTTCCTGGCTATACTGCGACGATGGCCTATTGTTTTTGGCCACTGCTGCTTCTAGGGATCTCGTATCCTGATGGGCTCGCAAGGTATCACGGGTGATGAGCCCGAGAATTTCACCCCGATCGCCCACCACAGGGACAGGGCGTTTCGCAATTTGCTCCAGAATCCGTTGAGCAACGGTAGTGTTGGTTAGCTCAGCTGCCGCTAATACGACAACAGAGGTATCCATCACCATGGCAATCGGCAGGTCGTTGAGGTTTTGGGTGGAGCCATTTGATGTCGCACACCATCGTACGACATCATGCTCTGTCAAAATACCCATGATTGTCCCTGCTTCGACCACCAAGACGCAACTTGCACGTGCTTCCTGATAGGAACGCTCTTGGGTGATAGAAGATGTCGCATCCTGACATAGGGTAATGGGATTTTGCATCAGCTTATGATGTACCCGATACATAGTGGTCATTGCTTCGCGGATCGGGGTTTGAGGGGAAGTGATCAGTGGATTGGGTGCGATCGCACCCTGGAGGTTTACTGTTGTTTGAGATGCTGTAGGAGTAAGCATGTCGCAGGATCCGTGAACAGCAATGAAAGGATGTCCGCTCGATCTAGTCAGCAACAGGAACTGCGAGATCGGCAGATTTATGCCTTTTCTAAAGAGATATTTGTAGAAGCAGCTTGCTTTAAGTAGCCAGGTCTAACTAAACCGAGGTATGTGTAGAGAAGATACCCTGGAAAGATGTGCTTTAAGGGTATGTTTTTCTTCACATAACTTGGCGTATCTAGAACGCTCTTCACATAACTTGGTTTATCTAGAGCCCACTCTACTCAAACCTGGTTTTAGATTTCCCTTACCCTATCAGAAACTAACGGAGTTGTTCAAAAATGCATTTAGAATTTATTATTCGATAGCTCTTTCAGAGCGTTAGCTGCTCTCAGGGAATGGTTATTTATTCTGTCTTTTATTGTCAGTTTTCGGTTGTTTTCTGCGGTTATTTATCTTAGTTTTATATGAATTTAGATAGGATTACGCATTTCTTCTATTGAGATCAGGAGTGTGTTGCTATCCTCTCAATGGATGTGCTGAGAAATCCGGAAGTGCTACGTCTGATGAGTTGACAAAACTTTAAGATAAGGCGATCGCAATTGTTTCTATCGCCTTACTCGTTGTGATTCAAGCTGATCATTTTATTAGAAGCTCTGTATCGCGAGGAGTTCAAAGACGACCCTCGTTTGAGGGAGCTCTCATTTCTTAGAAACGCATCCATCTAAAGGTATAGCGTTTGCTTTTTTGTGGAGGCCATAACAGTTGACATTGGGTTCCATAGGGAGCATGTGGTGATCGCTGGTAAGTGCCACCTAGCGCTTTGGCAAGCGCTTTGGCTTGCTGCGTTCCCATGCCAGATTTGTAGGTAGATTGAGGCAAAGGAGGTTGAGTTTCAGGGGTTGATGAACCATCTTTGCCATTGTCAACAACAGAAATTTGGTTGGTGCCCTGATCTTGGATACAAGTGACTTGAATTCTTGTGGGGGAAAAGGCATGTTTGCCTACGTTACAAAGGGCTTCCTCCAAGAAGCGGCAGAGCGATCGCCGCTGATCGACGGTTAGATTGCGATCATCCATGGGTTCAAATTTCACCACTTTGATCTTGAGCGATTCAAAACCGGGAAACTTGCGTTCTAGAACACTGCTATACACGTCATAGAGCAGCTCGTGGAGTGGAGCATTCAAATCCAACTCTTGGCTGAGGCTGAGGTAGAGGCGATCGCTGTCGGTCAATGCCTCTTTCCGCACCGCTTCATACACATCGCGCAATTCTTTGTTGAGACCCGCTAAGCTTTCATACAAGTCAGCAGATACGGTATCCGATTGTGCTGCTCGTTTTAACAAACTAGCGAGGGTTTGCAAGGGGCCATTGTGGATTGAATTGAACGTTTGCTCAATCACGGCCTGTCGCTCTACCAGGCGTGTGCGGAGATCTTGCTCTTGGCGATAGAGAGCCGCAGCGGCTAGCCCGGTTCCGTTCAGCACTAACCCAGCGAGGGCTGGTACAAACGGAATCCACCATCCGCTCAGCAAGCTGCCGTAGCACAGTGCTGTTAAGACGATGCTGGCTAGCCCGACAGCGCCCAAAATACGGAGGGGCGATCGCCCCCACCGTCCGAGCAGAAAACCCAAAACACCCCAAACGATGATCCATGCAAATTCCCATGGCTCTGCCCACACCTGTAGCAAAGGGCGCCCATCCGCTACGGCGCTCACAATTTGGCTAACAGCGTGAGCCTGCGCTTCTACTCCGTAGAACAGCGATGGGTTATCGATATTGACAGCGGCAGAGACGACGACGTCCTTTGCACTTTCGGCGGTCACTCCAATTAAGATGATGCGGTTGTGAAACCAGTCTGATTCAATCGCTCCAGTTTCAAGGTCTTCTAGGGATACGCGGCGAAAAGGTTGGCGTCCGCTCCGGAAGTTCAGTAGAGTTTGTACACCGCCAGCACTGGTGCGCACATAGGCGCCTGCGTTGGGTCGGAATCGGGGGATCTCGGTGTTTCCAAACTGCATCGCATCCGGATCTCGTTCGCCGTTTTGCAGCGGGCTACCTTGTTCTGAGAGATAGACATTGGCCAGTTGAACCGACAAGGATAACTGGAGTTGGTCTTGCAAATCCAAACTGCCTAGAAGGCTGCGCCGAACTGCGCCGTCGCGGTCAAGCACAAAATCTACAAAGCCCACCTGTTCGGCTGGAACAAAGGAGGGAGGGGGTACAATGCTGCCTCCCGCTCCCGGCAAGATGGTTTGGATGGCAATAATGTTGGGATGGTCGAGAAAAACCTGTTCTAAGGAAGCGTCCCCACTGTCTTGACCCGCGTCATTGCCAGATGGAACGGCCAAATCTCGAAAAATATCAACCCCGATGACGGCGGGTTCGTAGCGCTGCAAGGTTAGAAGTAAATCGGCAAGCTCCTGATCGGAAATGGGATAGCTGCCCATACGAGCAATATCTGCTTCATTAATACCAATAACTGTAATGTGAGGGTCTATAGGTTCTGCTGGCCGCGATCGCAACATCCAGTCAAACGCCGTGAGTTCGAGTTGCTGAAGCACACCACTGAGGCGAGCAACAACCAGTAATGCAATCACAAGCGCACTGGGGATAACACTTAAGAGCGTGAGCGAACCCAGTTGCTTGGGCGACGACCAACGTTGGCTTACCATAGGCTCTAAAACGTCATAGCGTTGCTGGCATCAATCAATTAACCCGACTTGGCGCGCATAAATTTCGGTTTGGATGCGTACGTTTTTGCCTTCATCTGGATAGACTTCCAGTACATCTTGAATCTTTGTCCAGTAGTGGCGCACAGTCCGTTCCGAAACATTCATGCGCTCGGCGATCGCCTTATCTTGCAAGCCCTCTTGAAAGGCCAGATGCAACACCTGCAACCACTCGGGTTTGACTTCCAAGCCGTTGCGCATATCTCTGGGGGTATAAATCAAGCCCTGCAATGCCCAGTCCACTTTGGTCAACATCTCTTTCATGGGCAAACTCTTGTCAGCGATGGTAAACCCGCCCTCATGTTCGTGGATGATGGGTTTCAGGCGCACAAGGGTTTTGATATGGGCACTCTGTACCACGATGTTGAGGGTTGGATACTGATGCATCAATTGCTTCAGGAGTTGGATCCCCACGTTGATTTGTGCCATCTCCCCGGTTTTCTCGGGAATGGAGAGGTCAACGACGGTCAAATTAGGTTGGTACAATTCAACACAGCGCATAGCATCTTGTAGCGACTGGGCGGTTACAAGATTGGCATCCGGATAGGCTTGCTCCAGAGCGGATCGGGTCGCGCCCAGAACGAGCTCATGGTCGTCAATAATCAGGAAGGTCAGTTTCTGAGGTTCAGCCATGATGATGCGGTAAGACGAATTAAAGAGATTTCCATCGACCCTCAAAGAACAAGGTGTGAGGGGTAAGTTTGAGTGTATAGCGCCCCGGCATCAAGGTTTGAAAGACATGGCCGAGGTAACGAAAGTATTGCTGGCGATGATGAATAGATGAGGCTAAGACCGCCGGAATAATCATTTGGATGTGTAAGGCATGCCACTTTTTTTTAGAGATTAAGGCGATCGCTACATTGACGGTTTCTCCATCATGACCGTTATGGGTTCCATCGTCAGCCTGGGTTTCATGTTGCGTGCAAGATAAGTCGGCCAGCAGGAGATATAAGCATTCGTTCAGAACCTTGGTTAAAATATCTTGTTGAAGTTCATTTTCGACGGCCCAATGGGTGGGTAAATCTAACGTGAAGTTAACGGTTGGGTAGGTTTGCTTCCAGAAGGTCACCCCATGGCGAATGGCGAGGGGTAAGCTGTCTTCAAGGAAGGGTGAGGAGAGTTGATCGCTCAGGCTTTTGACTTCTTGATGGAGGCGATTAGCACTTTCTAAGAGGAGCGGTAGATGCGATTGCCAGAGGGTTAGGGTGGCTTCTGATGGATTAGGAACCCCGACTAATTCCAAGTGTCGACGCAGGGCAAACGATTCTTGCAGCGCGTGATTTCTTAAGCTTTCTGCATGTTCATACGCTTGCGTAACTTGGCGCTTCCACCACCATTGCAACGCCTGTTGACGTTGAGTGTGGCGCATCCAGACGAAACCAAGTCCCCAGCAGCAGAGTAACGCCCAAATCAGAGAAACCATCCAGACAACAGTAAGCACAGCAGGTTAGGTAAAAGGTGAACGTTTGACGGAAAATCAATGAAACCCACAACTCAGCAGCAATCAGACATGTCTGCCAGAGTCTATCGCGAACAGCAGACGCGCTGTATTCACAAGCCTGTTTGTAGGATGACCTGTCAAATGGCTTGTCTAACGGCATCCTGACAATATGGATCTGCTGAATGGGGGCTGTGCAGCGTTTGTGATAGACACCTGCTTAGAGTAGCGAAACTTGAAGGTCGTATGGGGTGGATTTTGGCCATTGCTATTGCCGAAAAGTGCAATATAACCAATTACCCAAGGCAAAAATGTAACCCCTGCTAAAGCGCTTGATTTTGGGTAATGCAAGAGCGATCGCTTCACCCACAATCAAACACTTTCTGGTTTTTGTTCTGTACTCAGAATGAAGGCCATGCCTGCCCAAAGAAAATGTGGCGATCGCTTGGGACAATCGCCACAACCCATGCAGGACTCAATGTGGACAAATCGATACTTATATGTGGGCAAACCTTATGTTTGCAGTAAGAAGTCATTGGCAGTCAGGGTCGGCGCACCTGTAAGGGTTGCTACGGCTCCCCCGTTACCCAATCCTGCCGCACGGCCATTGGCGTTGTAGACCAACTCCCCGGTCGATGCGTTGTAAACAATGAGGGCAGTTTGGGTGGCGATCGCACCATGATTGTTGACACTGGCAAACTCGCTGGCCTGAGAAAACCCTTGCCCAACCGTGCTCATCAGGTTTGTAAACAGGGCTTTGCTCAACACAATTTTGTCGGTGCCGCTGATGAAGTCGGTGACCGTATCGATGCCATTGTTGGGTGCATTCAGGACGAAGCGATCCTGCCCTGCTCCTCCAGTCAACGTGTCGTCTCCATTGCCTCCTTGGAGTAAGTCGTCGCCGCTATGACCAATTAGGCGATCGTTGCCGACTCCTCCGAATAACCGATCTTGGCCGGCACCTCCCAGCAGCCGATCATTTTTCTGATGGCCGAGCAGGCGATCATTTCCGCGCCCGCCCGAGAGGCGATTGTTGGCCTGATTCCCCCGGAGCTGATCATTGCCATCGCCACCGATCGCCACCTCAATCACGGTTCCCTGGGTTACGGTCAGAGCACGTCCGGCGATCTGGCTGTTACTGCCGGGGTGCAGGTCTAGCGAGAGATCCGAGGTTACGGCAGCGGCGTTGAGGATGTCTCGTCCACCATCATCCTGGAGTTGACTGCGAGAGGCGGTTTCACCAACCCGTGCAAAACTGTTGGTGTAGATGTAGGTATCGTTGGGGCTGGGGGCATCGCCATAGACCCGAAGGCTCCAGTTGTTGAGAACACCTTCGTCACGTAGGGCGCGATCACTGACCCGCAACGTCCATTCACCCGCGGCCTCTTCTCCCCAAAATTGCGTGCTCGAAAAGGTGAACTGCAAATCGTTCTGCCAAAAACTAACCGTATTTGATACCCCGCTCATGAGGACGCTTTCCGTGCCACTGGGAGATACCAGAACCAGCTCTAAATCGCCCAGCCAAGTGTGATCGAGATCGACCTGAATCTCAACATGTTCGAGAGTTAGCCCATCCGTCAGGGTGATTTGGCTGCTGGCGGTAGTATTGTCACGAATGGTGACGGGTGACTGCTGCTGTGCCTCAAGGCTGCGCTCGTTGCTGGCGGTTTGTTGGGGTCTCCAGGTTTCGGCCAACCGCACAGCGGCATGGGCATCTACTAAACCAAAGCCATAGTCTGTGCTGGTTTCTAACCCACCACCATTCCAGTTGGTCGCTCCATTGGTTTGCCAGCTAGAGTTTTGGCGATCAGTCTGTCGTGCTGAATAGGCGAGAATTTCTTGCACATCGCGATAGCCAAGGTTCGGATTGGCTTCGAGCATCAGCGCCACGACGCCAGCTACCATGGGAGCTGCCGAAGAGGTGCCGCCAAAGTCGTTGGTGTAGTCTGTGGTGGTGTAGCCGTCAAAGCCGACCCGATCCGTCGTCACAATGCCGTCGGTGTCGGTATCTCCGCCGAATGCCGAGACCAACAAATTGGCTCCAGGGTTGCTATAGACTGTATACTCACCCCGGTCATTCAGTGCTGCGACTGCGATCGAGTGGCGAGAATTTTGGAGATTGTGATAGTTGGCGTTGTCCCCGCTCTGGCGGGCATTCCCACCTGCAAACACCACCACGGTTCCTAGACCATCACGACCCTCTTCCACCGCTGCTTCTAATTCTGTTTGGAAGGGAGCAAAGTCTGGATCCGCAAAATTATCCGCGAAGGGGAAGGTGTAGGTCCAGCTATTGTTTACCACATCAAAATTACTGAATTGGCTCAGGGCAAACGTTGTATCGGCAAGGGAGCCGTTGGAGAAATCCATGCGAATGCTGGATAGGGTGGCATCATAGGCCACGCCCACGCTGCCCTCTCCGTTGCGTTCGGCAGCGACTAGTCCTGCAACAGCGGTGCCATGGTTATCGTCTTGCCGGACGGGAGCACCATCGGCTACCCGTCGGAAGCTATCGACGTCTGCTGACTGATCGTAGTTATTGTCGAGATCGGAATGCCGATAGTCGACGCCATCATCAACAATGGCAACTCGGACGCCGGCTCCTGTGTAATCGTTCCAAACAGGTAAAACATTGAGATCAATGCCAGATGTTCCACCTGTTTGTCCAACGTTTTGTAGATGCCATTGTTGATCAAATAATGAATCGGTTGGACGATTTGAATTACTCATGGATAACCTCTTAACTGCGTAGTGAATGGTAAGAAAAAACTTCAGACATAAACGTTTCTATCCTGGTTGCTAAATGAGAAACGTCGTAAAGAAACAACAAAAGAGGATTTAGAAAGCGAGCCATGGAGTCATCTACTAATCTTCTTTGGATGAACTGAAAGGAAAGCTAGATGAGTTTTGGAAGGATTCATCCAAATTATGGATATTCTCCAGGATTGAACTCGATTGGAATCAAGGTTGCATGAATCCGAGATAGCTTTAGAGACTATTTGGGTGATCTCTAAAGCTATTAATTTGGATAGTGTGTAGCGAGAATTCAGGTTTCAAGTGATATCTGGAAGGTGAAATAAAGTGATGAAATCAGCATTAGTTGTCACCGATTAATGCACCTGAGCTCAATTTCTAAATAGTAGATGTACCCTAAACCATGTCTCTAGAATAGAAAACGTCTCTATTTCAATCACTTACAGTTCATGCCAGGGCGATCGCCTTTCTTGCCCATTTGTTAGAGATGATTAGGTTAGCCCTTTTGCTGAAAAGTGCAAGGTTTTTGATTTGGCTCTGGTGCGGGATAAAGCATAGGGGACTTGCTACAATTCTCGATTTTGAGTGGCATAGATAATAAGTCGGTAGTTGCAATTAAACCTGAAACCCTAAAACCTTGTACCACCCGTGCAGCAGGCAGTGCAGGAGTTTAGATTTTGGTTTCTAACTATACTGAGGTACTTACCTGTGTCACTCAAAATCGAAACTGATCTGGTTACGTCCTATGCTCAGGGTTTAGCCTCAGGCCTTGAGATTAGGGTGGATCAAAGTTTGTAAGCCCCGCACTGTGGGACTTGCAAACCTTGCAAACCAATGATTAGGTTGACCGAAATCTTAGTGCTATGGGTGCGTGAAGTATCTCGGGCTCGGCTGAACTTGCCTGAACACTGCCCAGGCAAGTTCAACGTGGCACCATCAACGTTTCAACCAAGCTAGGCACCAACAAAGTTGCCAAAGGTTTGACCCGATGCCAGGCTAAAGTTTCCACTGGGAAGGCTAATAGCCGAATTCGTGCGGACATCTGCGATAAAGTCAAACCGACCGCTGCGCAAAACGAAGAGGTTAAACCCAGCCGCATCACGGGTAGCACGGTATAGTTCGCCCACTCCTAGCTGAATCAAGTCAGTGGAGCCAAAGTCAGTGATCTGGGCAAAGTCACCGAAGCCAGCGCTGCCGTAGTAGGAACCGCGGCGATCGCCCAGCACAAAGCCGTCAGGGTTAAAGCCCCCAATCAAGCGATCGACTTCCCGATTCCCTCGGAGGCGGCTATTGGTTCCGTTGAGAATATCAACCCCGGCGCCCCCAACCAACGTGTCATTCCCACCACTTCCTATGAGGGTGTCATTGCCATTGGCACCATTAAGGATATTCCGGCCGCTATTCCCGATCAGGTTATCGTTGTTTCTTGTGCCAAATACGTTGGCGAAATTGATAGCTGTGAAGGTGAAATTCCCAATGCCAGGTATTCCATTGACCGTCAAACGATTGGCAGCCAAATTCACGGCAAATGAGGTGCGTCCCGAATCCCCTTGGCCACTAATCCAGTTTGCAAAACCTTGGGCACCAATGACTCGCTCGACACCGTCGAGCCGATCAAAGCCCAATCCATTTTTGTTGACGGTTCCGGCACGGCCCAGGGTCATGGCACGGCCCAGTCGGCTATAGTCTGCGGTGTCAATTCCGCTACCGCCGGACATAAAGTCATTCCCTGAAGAGCCGATCATCACATCATTGTTGCTGCCACCGAACATGCGATCGCTCCCTAGTCCGCCAGCCAGTGTGTCGTTGCCAGCAGCTCCATTCAGAACATCATTACCTGCGGCTCCGTTTAAGATATTACGGCCCCTGTTACCAACAATGGTGTCGTTGTTTCTTGTGCCAAATACATTAGAGAAGTTGACCGCTGTAAAGGTAAAGTTACCAATACCTGGCAGCCCATTTACTGTTAAACGATTCGCCGCCAAATTGATATTGAAGGAGGTGCGTCCTGAATCGCCTTGGCCACTGATCCAGTTCGCAAATCCAGATGCGCCAATAATGCGCTCAACACCAACTAATCGATCGACACCCAGACCATTTTTATTGACGGTTCCGGCGCGACCGATAGTCATTGCGCGACCCAAGCGGCTATAGTTTGCGGTATCAATTCCAGTGCCACCAACCATGACATCATTACCTACAGATGCTTCAAGAATGTCATTGCCGCCTAACCCTTCTAGACGATCATTACCATTCGTTCCAAAAAGACGATTAGAAAAGTTATTTCCACGTACAAATGCCATTTTTAAGCCTCTCTTGTGTCAGGATAAATAGAAAGTTTTCAGCAAAACAGCTTTTGAAAATTGAGATGTCTGCTTGTCGTTTCTGCTGTCTTGCTAACAAGAATATAAAAATCGAAATATAGATTCACGAATCTTATCTGCAAGGAAAAATGGAGAATCAAACAGCTTTATTTGTCGAATTGAGCTGGTGCCCTTGCCGAAAATGGCAAGCTATTTCCGCGAGTCATTTGCTCTGAATACGGCATGCACTTAAGTGACCACATTCCTGCCTCAGAAAGTCATAATCAATGCTTTGAGAGTAAGCAGCACGCGGCTTTCAATGCATTTGAATATCGTGCAAGGCTGGTTGACGGGTAAAACTTTGAGTGTGGCGGCTTAGTGGTGCAGAAAACTAAAGCAGTCTCATTATGAGAACCTAAGGACTTTGGTGAATTCAACGCGACACGCTAGTTCGTCCCGCTTCCGCTTTGAAGCACAAGCCGGTGGTGGATTGCGTTTGGGTAAGCCGACCAGGGTCGGGAGCGCGAAGTGCTGGTAGCCCAGCCGTTTGAGCTCTCGTAACCCCAGTTGCAGAAAACTCAATCCGGGTTCTCCATGCCAGTCCAGGTGGGCGCGTCGTCCGGCTCGAACTACCAGCATCCCCAGAATTAGGGCAATCAAAATCGCACAGTCCAGCAGCATGACGAGACGGCTCAAGGCTTGAGGATGCCGTAACCCGCTCTCTAAAACGTTAAACACCGCAGACTTGTAATCCTTAAAGTGCGGTTTCTCCTAACGGAGACGCTTCGCGAACAATGCCCCCAAGGCGCTGGCCATAGAGGGCAAAGATCTGTAGTGAAGGTGGCTGGCTGGCCAACACCGCCCATGTGTCTTTGGCATGAGCGACGTGAGCCGTGGCGAAGTGGCAAGGGATACCCCCTAGGACTTGGACGGTTTCAAATAGATGAGCTTGGCCCGGCGGCGTTATGAGTTGCTCAACCGGATAAACCGACCCATTCGCTAGGGTGATGCTCAAATTGCTTTTGACCCGAATTACCCACTCCCATTCTTGTGCCCGCAACCACTGGATTAAGGCTTCATGCTCAAAGCCCCGATCTGCAAGCAGTGTCACCTGGACGTTGGGTGGTAGATTGCGGCGGGTCGATTCCAGCAGCGGCTGATACTGTACAAAGCCAACGGTCGCACTGCTATGGCTCAAGACATCCTGGGCTAAGGTCAACGAGCGCCCGCCCCACACCCAGCAGATTTCTATCAGGCAAAACGGCTCCCATACCAGGCTACTATCCAACGTTAGTAGCACCGTCTCTCCCTCCCAGGCTGCCAGGGCAGCGCGTAGCATCGGGTCATAAAAGTGCTCGGCGTAATGTGGGGATTATGAATAATACCAATTCTACGAAAACCAAAACCAGATTATTTTTTGAAAGCCGCGCACTGCGCGGCTTTCAAAAAATAATCTGTAGTGGGTTCTTAGCGAATTGGTATAAAGTAGCTGAGGCGCTCTATGTGCGCCCGTGCTTGGCACGAGCGATGGGTTAGATAAGGAATCCACTTCCCCCTGGGGAACGACAACAATTCACGGGGAGTTCTGGAAGCGGTTCTGCGCGCCGATGATACCCTTGGCGTGGCGATGGACTTCATTCGCGATGAAGATCCAAACACCTTGCTGGTTACCGCAGCAGATAGCGAAGCGGACGGGATTCAGGTCTGGCAGCCCACGCCCTTTGGTCCACCGCTGCCCGATACAATTGATTCTGTTGCGGCGCTGCCCGTTAACCCAACCGATATCGAAACCGCACAAAACTCCGTTGATGGTGTGGAAGGACGTCTCATTCCCTTGACGACCTTTGCAGCCCAGCCCAGCTTGGATGGTGACATGGGTAACTTTGTGACCACGTGGGCCGGCAATCCGGATTTTGCCGGAAACGTTGTCGCCAAAGCCTATGGCTTGAACGCTGACCTGCTGTCTTCGACAATCGACAATACATTCATCTACGAGATGGACGATGCATTGAATGGTGGATCTGGTTCAGAGGCGATCGCCGAGCTGATCGACCTAACAGGCTTTGATAGCGATGTTTCCGTCAGTGTTTCGCTGACACGGGAAGCGGTTTTTAATAATGTGCTGAAGTTCTACGAAATGGATGCCGAAGGTCGTGTCGATGACCTATTGCCCGGAGATGCTAGGTATGAAGAGGCGGTAGCCGAAAATCTTCTGGATGCCGAGCTAGTGGTAGGCAATGGTGCATCTACCGATGCAACGCTGGTTTTGGCTGGTGGCACTTACTACGCCCCAGCCCTGTTGATTGATGGCAATTTCAGAAACCTGGCAACCATTGACGATGCAGCGCTGGGTCGTTCCCGCATCCAGCGTAACGGAAATGTGTGGGGATTCGAAGATTTGTCGGATAACGATTTCAACGACGACGAGCTGAGAAAAATCCACTTTTGCAGCTTTTCAACAAAAGGGTACACACCTTGGGGAATGACGTAACAGAGTGAGGATTGCGATAGTAGGTTCAGTGGCGAGCCAAGAGACCACATCAAACCCCAAGATGAGTCTCTTATCATGGCTTGCTAACCAAACACTGTTCACCTATGAGGACGTAATTATTATGACTATTGCAACTGAAAATGCAGCAATGATGGCAGCGGCGGAAGCCCAGCCTCCTCAGTACACTGACTCCGAGCTTTACTCCCGGAACATTTTGGGCCCGGTGAAGTTCGACCTGAGTAAACTGAGTGTTCGTGGTACGGCTGGGCTGCCTGTTCCTCCAGATTTTGTAGCTCCCGATCAGTCCGACTACATCATCGCAGCAGACGAAAAGTTTGTGGCTAGCTTGAAAATCGAGTTCAACAAGAGCCCGCTTTCCGCTTTGCTGATGTGCCTCGGTTCGATCGTGACCGTCAATTTCCATTTCGAGGGTCAGGGCCGCAAAGCCACCGAATTTGACCTATCCACATCCATCGAAACGGTCAAAGGCCAGTATGCATACTGGATTTCTTTGGATGCAATTCCTAATGAAGTCCGCATGACTCCTGGCCTTTATGAGGTATCTGCCACCGTTGAAGTGGGTCCCGCGAAGCACGAGTGCAGCCAGTTCGTTCTGGGCTATGGCTACATCTCTGAAGTGCTGCTGCAGGTATACCCCTCGGTATAAGCTGAGTCCGTTCATGGGCTGGCGGGTTTGCTCTCCGCTCCCGGCCAGCCTGACTGACTTTTGATATGGGATAGACAGATTCACCAGACATAGCTAGCAGGCTTATCAAGCTTGCTAGCTTTTCTGCATTGCAGAATCCAAAGATGATTTTTTTTGCATACGCACTATGCGACAAAAGGAATCAAGGCTCATAGAGCGGTTCCTTTTGGATTGGCTTATTTCTACATGCCAAACCAGAACAGCCCTGCGAAAAGTGTGGCGATCGCCAATAGTCCTACCCAGATGAAGCCATTATCGCGGGTGTTGACCTGGCTCAGATCAATGGGCTCAGGCTCGGGCTTAGGTTTGCGTCGGGATGGCGATCGCTTCTTCGTTGGCTTAGCATAGGGTGCCGAAGCACGTTCCCCTCCCTCCAACTGAGTCAGGTCGGGAATCTCGGTTCGCCACTCGGGACGAATCTTCAGCCGAGGCGCTTTAAGAATATAGAGCAGTCGCTTGGCTTCCTTGCGGGTGGTGTCGTGGGGGTGGCGGGTGATGGATTCGCATAGGGCGATCGCTTCCTCCCGTTTTTCGAGTGCCTCAAATGCCGACACCATCCAGACTTGGGCTTGCCCTCCTAAAATCGAGTTGCGCCCCACCAGTTCAACGGAGGATTGAAACTGCTCGATCGACTCACGATAGCGTCCGCGCTCAAAGGCTTCGCGTCCGACGCGGTATCTCTGACGCGCCAATTCTTCCTGATTCTCAGTCAATCGTTCCAAACTCCCGTCCAAAGTATCTATCCATCGCTTTTTTGAGTCCGTCTTAATTCTAGGTAATATCCAATCTCATTGAAGAACCCAGATCGCATTGGTGGCCGCTGCATCGCAGCGGCCACCAATGCGATCTGGGTTTTGCGGCATTTAACCGTAGTTGCTATAAGCCCCAAGCTCACCGTCGCATGTAGCCAGAGGGGACAATTTTTGAGCCAATTCCCGTATCGGTGAAGATTTCCAGCAGCAAGGCATGGGCTTGGCGGCCATCGATGATATGAGCCGCTTTGACCCCTTGGGCGAGCGATCGCACACAGCAATTTACTTTGGGAATCATGCCCCCGCCCACAATTCCAGCCTCCATCAAATTCCGTGCCTCTTGAATATCCAGCTCTGGGATCAGCGTTGATACATCTTTATAATCCCGTAGAATTCCAGCGGTGTCCGTCATGAGAATGAGCTTCTCGGCATTCAAGGCCGCTGCTAGTTCGCCAGCGACCGTATCCGCATTGATGTTATACGCTTGTCCATTCTCGTCTGCTGCCACACTCGACACGATGGGAATATAGCCTCGATCCACTAGCGCTTCCAGGATGCTGGTGTCTGTATTCTGCACTTCGCCCACAAACCCAATGCCTTCTGCCCCTTCGGGTCGCGCTTTGATCAGATTGGCATCCTTGCCGCATAGCCCAACCGCCTTGCCGCCTGCTTGGTTTACTAGCGACACGAGTTCTTTATTCACCCGACCCACCAGCACCATTTCAACCACATCCATCGTGGCAGCGTCCGTGACCCGCAAGCCATTTTTGAATTGGGGCTCGATACCCAATTTTTCCAACCAAATATTGATTTCGGGGCCACCGCCATGAACAACAACGGGACGCATACCCACACAGGAGAGAAAGACGATGTCGCGAATGACAGTTTCCTTCAAGCCACCGTCGCGCATCGCCGCCCCACCATACTTCACCACAACAGTGCGCCCTGTAAATTCTTGAATGTAGGGCAACGCTTCACTCAGGACGCGAACGCGGGTCATTTCTGACATATCTGCAAGTTCATCAGTCAACATGGGTCTTTACGCACTAAAGATTGGTGAATGTAGATTTTCAGAACTGGCGCGTCTTGTTGAAAGGCTGGGTATAGCACACTCAACCCTTCAGCGCATTCCTTTTGGTGATGTCAGGCTTGCGTCAGTCCTGGCTTTGAAGAGAGTTTAGCAGGGACTCGGTCGCCAAAGCAGTGTCGAGGGATGTTAATGACAACCATCCGTACACAGCAGATTTGCAACTCTATGGAACAGGATGATGATTGGGTGCACCATGCCCGTAAAATCATTGCATTATCTGTATTACTGCAAATGTGCAATGCAATTGGAGGAGTGTGATGAGTGAAACAGCGAGCCGGTTTGGCATCGTACTGGTCACAACAGGAACAGAATTAGAAGCGCGGACGATCGCCCAAAATTTGGTGCAAGCCAAGCTAGCCGCCTGTGTCAATTTTTACCCGGTGCAATCCATTTACACCTGGCAAGGCAAGGTGCAACAGGATCCCGAATGGCAGTTGGTGATCAAAACGGATCTACATCGGTTTGACGAACTAACCTCCACGATTCAAGCCATCCATTCCTATGATGTTCCTGAGATTATTGCACTTCCTATTAATATGGGCGAGTCTACCTATCTTGACTGGGTGGCGACCCAAACGGCTGCGACTTCAGCGTCATAATTTCACCAACATGAGACGAATGATACGGAATTTAGTCTGTTGAGCCCTGCAAAATTGATGGCAAATGAATAGTTCAGCGATCGCAAAACACGGCTATCAGCCCCATTCAGTGTAGACTCACTCAACTAGCCGGGACTCCTGCGTAACAGGCCGTTAAGATCCATTGCGATTTCCTGCTACGGTCGTCAAAGTTGTCAGGCTGTGTTTAGATGAAAGGCGATTTGGCATGTAGTGCATGTGCTGACTGTGCATTTTACTGCCACTCTTGCTGTGGCTGGGTTTAAAGTGTCTCCTTCTGGTGTTTTGGCATGAGTTTGGCTAAGCGCTATCGCACTCGATTTGGTGCCCCCCGTGGTGATC
>JBCBSJ010000044.1:0-27301 GCA_039819245.1 Cyanobacteria bacterium J06638_20 | reverse complement strand
AATGGGTTCACAGAGCGGATCGGGTTGAAACTGGTGATCCGCATCAAGGCTCCAGCAGCGAATATCATGGGCTTTGCCTTGTTGCACAGAAAGAATGAGGTAGCGGTAGGATGACCATGCGAGTTGGCGATCGCACTCTGACGGTACTGCCGCATGGTCGGGATGGGAGTGATACACTCCGACAACATTCAGTGAGCGATCGCGGGCATAGCGCTGGGCTGCCAGCATATCCCTGGGATCAATCCAGTAGCGATCGCCCCGGTTGTGATCCTCGGTGGGTAGACCCGCCGCCTCTACCTGATGCGCAGACCAAGCATTGTGAACAGACCAAACCTCTTGAACTACAACTGTTTCTGCATCGCTCGCTTGTTCTAGCTCCCGTTTCCCTAGCAGCAGCCCACAGCACTCTTCGGGATAGGTAGCTTCAGCGTGGCGACAAATTTGCCGGAATTGTGCCGCCGACAGTTGCAGCGTCATTGGTTAACCCATGAGATTCAAACTCAAATTTTACATGATTCGCGAAGCATGTTTGTGGTTGCAATAAAGATTCGCAGCAGATCATTCAGTGGCGAGAGCCTTTAGTCGCTCTGCTAACCAAAGTTTGATAATCGCCTCACGATGGATACCCAGCCGCTGGGCTTCGCGATCGAGTGCAGCTACCATCCATTGAGGGAAATTAATCTCAACAGGCTCAGATTCTAGTCCAGGACGTTTTAGCGTAGATAGGTCAAAATACTCCAACACATCCTCGCCTGCATCAAATTTATCGTCCAGTTCTTCGGCGTTCATAGAGCAACACCTCATTTTTTCGCGAATGGCGAACCGAAATAATGTCAGCTCAAGCACCTCTCGCCATTCACTTTAGGGTCAACGCTGAATGCTGACGCGATCGTGCAATAACTGGACGTTTTTCTGAAGTTCCTGGGCGATCGCTCCCATTTGAGCCATGTTCTCTTCTAGGGTTTCTACTTGACGTTTTTGCTCTACTTTGCGCCGCAGGGCCGCACGGGCGGCGGCTTCCTTGCCTTGCTTGAGAGCTAGTTGAGCGACCCGGTGCCAGGTCTCCATTTCGGTAGTGGCCTGGTGATGCTGGGCTTCAAGCTGAATTTGGGCGATCGCCGTATTCTGCAACGCATGGTCGAACAGCGACAGGGTTTCCACCGGATCGGTTGCTTTGGCGGCGGACTCGATTAATCGGCCTGAAGCCAGCCGCCTCAGCGTATCCGAGGGCAAGCCATAGTCGATAATTTGACGGCTCTCGCTTTTGCCCACTTTGCACCAGGTTGCAAAATGTTCGCAGTTGTTGGTTAGCAGACGATAGCGCTTTTCGCTCAGACGGCTTTCGGCACGCTCAATGACCACATCGGGAATAAAAGAGGCGGCATAGTCGCGGATGCGAACCATTTGATTCCACGAGAACTCGCGCCAGGGAACGCGCAGAATCGTTGGCTCTTGCGGCACTTTGCTGTAGTGAATCACCGTACCATCGCCACAATCGATGCCGTGATGCTCGTATACGCCCTCCATACCCATCAGGGGACGCATGACAAAAATTTGGTCGCCGCGAGCCATAGAAATGTTTCAGGGAAGGGAAGAGGAGAGAAGCAGAGAGATGGAAGCCTGATCCCCAGGGACACAAAGGACACAGGAGGAGGGGCCTATTCGCTGTAGGCAAGGCGGAGGCTCTGGTAGAGAAGTACGCAGGAGGTGATCGCGATGAGGCCGCCCCAGAACCAGTAGGGCAAGAACAACACCTCGGCAATACGTCCGGAATCAGAGAGCATGGCTTGTCCGCCAATGATAGCTTGCCGGGTAAAGAGGTAGTCCAGTTGGTGGAAAGAGCTGATACAAGCCTGAACGCCGAGGAATTGGATGGCGAAGATTTGCATCCAGCGGGAGGCAGCTGTGGCGACTCCCAATACGGCCAGCCCTAAGAGCGGGACAGCAATAAGACCAAAGAGCGATCGCACCCAAAACAGCGTTGACAGAAACAGCGCACCCGCCAAGACGTACAGCGCGAACTGAGCCAGGTTCCGGCGTCGTGAGGCCAGGATGAAGAGGGCTCCAGCCATGGGTGCGCCCAGAGGCCCCCCTGCTGCCACCAATGCCCGCCCAATCGACCCAAGAAACAAGTTCCCGCTATGGGTGGCAACACCAGACCCATTGGGAAACAGCAACAGCTCACGGAAATTCCCCCCCAGAAACATGGCAGTTAGCCCGTGACCCATTTCATGAAACCAAGTGGCCAAAATGCTGAAGGGGTAGAGTAGGTAACCACCGAAGGGAATGCGCCAGAGAATGACGGTGGCGATCGCCGCACCGATCAACCAGCCGATACCGATGCGATTGGAGTTTGACGTTGTCGTCCCAGCCAAATCCTGTTCCCAAGAATTGCTCATGGTTCATTGTATTCGGTTGCAAGAACCGCCAGTAAAGGACTCTCTTTCCTAGTTTGGCGGATCGAACAGCAAATCGTCGAATCGGTTAACGCTACCTGCTAGGAGATGGCATTCACCTAAGTACATGACAAAAATCAGAGAGTCTTGTACTTAGGGCACTTATACCGTCGCAAATATGGCTTGCAAATCGGCAATCACAGCATCCACAGAATTGTAGCGGTCTTCGAGGGCGGGTTCGGTCAGCCGATGCAGAATAGGAACCAATTCAGAGGGAATGTTGGGAATCATCGCTGCCTGAAAGCGAAACTGGCCCTGGTCGTCAGAATAATAAGCTAGTGGATTATGCCCCGTTACTAGAAATGCAAATAGCGGCCCTAGCGAAAAAATATCCATGGCTTGCAGGGGATGCAATTGCAGTCGTTCCGGTGCACCATAACCATTAGAACCAGGAGTAAAGGGGCGTTCTAGGATCACCCGCTTGACCGCACCAAAATCAACCAGCGCCAGCGTATCGGTATCGGGATTGTATATGACGTTTTTAGGGCGGAGGTCACGATGGGCAATGGGGGGCGTGAACTCATGCAAATAGGTGAGGATCTGACAGATCTCTAAGATCCAAGCGATCGCCCGCTCTAATGATATGGGGCCGCGGTCGGTCATATAGTTCCGCAAGTTTTGCCCTGGCATCATCTGCATGACCAGGGCTGCTTTTTCCCCAATAACTTGAAAGTCAATCAGTGAGGGAATTTGGGAATGGTCGAGGTAGCGCAGGGTGTCAGCCTCATGTTCCAACGTAGCCAATGCTTGTGCATTGTTCAGCCACTCGGAATTGAGAGTCTTGAGCGCCATCGTATGTCCATCACGCCATGCCTGGTACGTGATGCTGATATCGCTTTGTCCCAGCACATTGAGCAATTGATAGTCGCCCAGCGTATCCAACACGCGAAGCGGCTGCCCACAATCCACACAAAACAGATCCCCACCTCGCAGATGAGGACAATTTTGAGCAGGATGTTCCCCAACTTGCTGGGGTTGGGGTTGCAGCAAGTCAGTGACAGGGTTGTTCGTCGGAGTCGGAGACGCGCTCTGCTGCTGTAGCTTAAGATGAGCCGGGACGGGAATGATGCCGCTATTGGGTTCCGATGAAGACCGCTCGATGGGAAATTCTGTTTTAGCCTGGTTCCTAATCGAGGTATCCACCTGCACGTCTTCATCAGCAATCCCGACGTTGCTACGTTCTGTAACCTCCGTTGACGTTTGCGGGAGATTGCCGCGAGGTTGCGACACCGTTTTATCGAGTCGCATAGCCTCTTCATTTTCCCGCAGCCCTTCGGCTCCCAAACGAATCTTGATATTTGGCCCCGATCGCGCCAGACGAATAATGGAACCATCGGTTACCTGGGCTTGCGCAACGCGTTTCCCTTCAACATAGGTTCCATTTGTTCCCAAGTTGACAACCTCCCATGTTGCCCCAACCCTTCGGAGCTCTACATGATGGCGCGACACAACAGCGCTGTAGAGAATGACATGGTTATCAGTGGAGCGTCCGATACGAATAACTGATTCGTTCTCAAACGTCCAAAGCTGAACAGGAATCTGCTTAATGGGGTGAAGGAGAGATAGGGTAATCACACTGGTGGAAAAACAAGTGAATCGGGTGTCGTGTAGAGGTCAAACAGTCTGGCAAGGCTAAATGGATTCTAAATAATCCGTTCTTCAAAGCCCGGGAGCCAACCTCCTTTAATCTTACAAACACATCCTAAAGACAACCCATAAATACGGGGGGAAAACCATAAAGATGGGAATGGGAAAATGTATTTGCCATCCTCTCATCAGTTTGTATGAGCAGGGTGGAGTTAGGAATGTGTCGCCAGCATAGCCCGTTTCTAACCAGTATCGACCAAGCCTGGCTCAAATCAGGACTGTTGAAAAATAAAACTTACTTTGTCGCCTTTGCCCAGAGAGATGCGATCGCCCGCCCGTAACCGATGTCGATTCCCCATGGGTAGAGGCATGTTGTTGATATAGGTGCCATTGGAGCTGCCCACATCTTCGATGTAGAAGGCATCGGCTTCCACCCGCAAATCTGCATGGATACGGGACACAATTTCAGAATTGGGAAATCCAGATACATCAACATCCGGGGGAATGCGATCGTTGGGCTTACCAATATGAATGACCGTCAAATGGATGGGCAGATCAATCATTGTGTCCGTCTGGACATGCAGTAACTTGGCCGAAGGTGCTTGCAGTTGGGTAGATGAGCTGATTTCAGGAGACATTGCAGGAGCGGGAGGCGAAGTTGGAGGCGGGGGAATGACCATCTCTTCTCCAGAGGCGGGTGGCATTGATGAAACCGCAACCTCTTCTCCAGACGAGGGAGGGGACGAGGGTGCCCCCATGTTTGGAAGCAGCGGAGCTGGAGTTGGCAGGGGTTCGATGGGAGGCAAATCAGGAATTTCAAAAGAAGACGATGACGCGGGATCCGGCATAGCATTAGGCTGCTCAGCCTCCGGCTTATGGGAGGCAACAGCAGGCGCTCCCTTCAAGTTAAATCCACACTGACCACAAAAGCTGGCATCTGCCTGTACTCGCGCGCCGCAATTCGGGCAAGTAGTCATTGCAGGCAATGGGGTATAGCAGGCTTCACACTGAACTGCGCCATCCGGATTCTGGTGATTGCAATTGGGACAGACAATCATTTCGACTTCTCTCGCTGAGTTCCCGTTCATCGACATCCTAAGCGAACCACTGTCGTGAACAGAAAATTTTAACGTCCTGTTATGGATTAGGGAAAATGACTCAAAGATTCACGCAATCGCCCCATTTTAGACTGTTTTCACAGATGCGATCGCCTCAATCCCCAGACCAACCTTCTGTTTACACCCTTTTCCTGGATCTTAGATGCAATGGCCGCGTTGCTGACTTCAATAGTAGTCGGTATGAGTAGACTCCCCATTTTATACCAATCCCGGTTAACCAGCCGTAACCCCCCCATATCGTCTGCGACCGCTGCATTGCAGCGGTCGCAGACGATATGGGGGGGTTACGGCTGGTTAACCGGGTCTTGATATTACCCCGCAAGATTGAGCCAGCTAGGTCAACAATTCTGCTGGCAACGTATCTGTGGCCGACTGATCCAGCAACCAGTAAAGGTATCCCTGCGGTTGGATCAGACGCGATGGATAGAGGGTCGCGTCCCCCGTCGGTGCTAAAACATTTTGCAAGGCTGACTGTTTATCAGCCCCCGCAATCAAGAACATGACATGATGCGCCTGATTGATGAAAGGGGCGGTGAAGGTAAGGCGGGGCTGATTGGCTTTTTGCCCCACCGTAACGAGGCGATCGCTCACCGTCAGAGCCGCCGTTTTGGGAAACAGTGATGCCGTGTGGCCGTCATCCCCCATGCCCAACAAGATCAGATCGAGGGCAGGAAATTCGCCCGGGTTCACCTGAAAGAACTGCTGGAGATGCTGGTTATGCTGTTCAGCGGCGATCGCGGGATCTACCGCATCCGTTGGCATGGGATGAATGTTGTCCGGAGGGAAGGGTACTTGGTCGAGCCACGCCTTTCGAGCCATACCCTCGTTGCTATCGGCGTCTGTAGGAGGCACATAGCGCTCGTCGCCCCAAAATACATGAATGGCATCCCAGGGAAGCGCTTGCTGCGCCAGGGCGGCGTACAACGGCTTCGGCGTACTGCCCCCGGCTAAGGCGATGGTGGCACGTCCCGTTTGGGCGATCGCCGCCTCTAGAATTTCCACGGTGTTTACGAGCGCTCGACTCACCAGTGCTGCTTTGTCTGGAAATATCTCAATCCGTCGCACTCCCATGCTGTCTCTCCCTTGCCTATTTTCTTCTCAGGTTTACGGGAAAATGTCTGGGATTAGTTAGGTATTAAGGATTTCCTAAGAATCCCGAGGAAGAATCGAACCCCAGAGGCATGGAGGACACAGAGGGAAAAACTGTATTGGAACTGGGTTGGAGAGTTGATGAGGTTCTAAGGGGATTTGTTGTCTGCCGCTTGGAGCCGTTCTTCAGCTTGTTGTAAGGCTTGTCGGACTTGCTCGAAGCCCGTGCCGCCGTAGCTGTTGCGCGCCGAAACGACTTGCTGGGGAGCGATCGCTGTGTAGATATCAGCATCGAAGGCTGGGTGCAAGGCTTTCCACTCCTCTAAGGATAGGTCTTTGAGCAATTTACCTGCAGCAAGGGAAGTTTTAACAACCTTCCCCACCAAGTTATAGGCTTCGCGGAACGGGATCCCCTTCGTAGCCAGGTAGTCAGCAACATCTGTGGCGTTGGAGAAATCCTCGGCGACCGCTGCATTGAGTCGTGCCGAGCGAAACTCCAGCCCTTCCTCCAACAAAATGGTAATGGCTTCCAGGCACCCTTTCACCGTTGCAACGGTATCGAACAATCCTTCCTTGTCTTCCTGCAAGTCTTTGTTATACGCAAGGGGTAAGCCTTTCAGGGTCACCAACATTGCTTGCAAATGTCCAAAAACGCGCCCCGTTTTGCCCCGCACCAGCTCTGGCACATCGGGGTTCTTTTTCTGAGGCATGATGCTGGAGCCGGTGGAACAACTATCCTTCAAGGTGACGAAAGCAAATTCCTCAGAGGCCCAGAGAATGACCTCTTCCGAGAGGCGAGAGAGATGTACCAGGATCAAGCTGGCGGCGGACAGGAACTCGACAGCAAAGTCGCGATCGCTCACCCCATCCAGGCTATTGGCATACACCTGGTCAAAGCCCAATAGCTCGGCGCTGTAATGGCGATCGATGGGAAACGTTGTGCCTGCCAATGCCCCACAGCCCAGGGGGGAAATATTGACCCGTTTAAGAGTATCGCCTAAGCGTTCCCAGTCCCGTTGTGCCATTTCAACATAGGCCAGCAGGTGATGAGCCAAGCTTAGGGGTTGGGCGCGTTGGAGATGGGTATAGCCTGGAATTAGGGTTTCTACATGGGTCTTCGCCTGGGTCAGCAAAATGCGCTGAAAGCTCAGTAGTTGGATCCGAATTTGGTGAATTTGATCCCGCAGATACAAACGAGTATCGGTGCCCACCTGATCGTTGCGCGATCGTGCTGTGTGGAGTTTCTTCCCCACATCACCGACCAGCTCGGTCAACCGCCGCTCCACCGCAAAATGCACATCCTCCGCATCGATCCCAGGCTGGAAGCTGCCCTGGCGATATTCCTGGCGAATCTGCTCCAGCCCTGCCACCAACTGCTCCCCTTCCGCTGCCGAGAGAATACCGCAATGGGCCAGCATCTTGGCATGGGCCTGAGACCCCGTTAGGTCGTACTCAATGAGCTGCATATCGAAGCCAATGCTGGCATTAAAGCGGGCGATCGCCGGATGCAGCGCCGACTCAAACCGCTGGCTCCACGTGGATGATGATGCAGAGGTATTCAAAGCCCTAATCCTGATGAATAAACAAATAGCTCAATCTGCAATGCTGCCGATTGAGCCCCTGAAGTCAGGATTTTACCGTGTTTTGAAAGTCGCTACTGCTTTCTAGCCGTAGGTTGTAAACCCTCTAACCAAGTAGCCCACTACGATACCGATGAGCAACGCCCAGATTTGCCCCGATTCGATGAAGTTGCTTCCCCATTCTCGAAAGCCCCGGAAAACATCCGTGTCAAATTGTTCGGCCAGAAGCTGACCCAGAATGCTGGAATGGTTATGGATGCCATCCAGCATCCCAACCAGGTGGGTAGGGTCGAATCCAGATGTGCCAGGCTGGCTAGCCAAATCGGGCAGGGCTGTCATCAATTGTTGAACGATATGAATCCAAATCACAGTCATTACCTCACACATGAGTTGGTCGCAGAAGGTATTGCCGCCCTTCAGGATAGCGCGAGTTCAGTAGAGTTTTTGCTACGTTTCTTTCGTGGTATGGGTTATGACCTTCTGAAGTTCAGAGTACAAACCAAAGAAAACCAGCTTTGACAGATAGCCGGACAGGTTGCTTACAGGATGCCTTGAAGATTGTCTTAAAGATTTGTGTCACAGATCTGGAGCGGCTGAAAAATGTATGCGTGAAAAGGTGATCTGGAACGATGCTCCAGTGCACACATAAGTCAGACCATACTCAAGACTCATACTCGGTCTCTGCACCACCAAGGGTTGTACTGGAAGGCGAGACTTGGTGGGCGTCACTCACATCAGATCGCTCTTCGGCTATTGATGTGGGCGCGATCGCTGCAGGCTGAATGGCATCGGTAACTTGCATCACGATCAGGGTCATGTCATCGTCTGCGTGATGACTATCTCCAATGAATTCTTGTACCTGATTAAACAAGTAATCCAATATCCCTTCAGGGGTTTCACAATGCTGACAGGCCCACTGGAAGGTCAACATCAACCGCTCTTCATCAAAGCGATCGCCCCCCCGCCCAGCAGCATCAGTAAAGCCATCGGTGTAGTAAATCAGGCGATCGCCCGGATAGAGCTGAACCTCTCCATCTTCATACTGGGTTTCAATGTCCAAGCCAATCAGCATGCCCAAAGTGTCGAGCCGTTGAATCGTCTGGGTCTTGGCTCGCCAAAGTAGGGGTGGATTGTGGGCTGCATTGCTATACGAAAGCTTGCCCGTACAGGCATCAAACTCCGAATAGAATAACGTTACAAACCGATTGGAGTTTTCCAAATCGGCATACATGACATGGTTCAGGTTTTGCAGAATGCGCGAAGGGGCATGCCCGTTCAGCACCTCTGCTCGCAGCATCCCCCGCAGCATGGTCATAATCAGCCCTGCTGGCACCCCTTTGCCCATCACATCGCCGATGGAAATGCTCCAGCGATTGCAATCCTCAAACCCGGTTCGTTTTGAGCGCAACTGATCGGAATTGGCCGGGATAAAGTCGTAATAGTCGCCCCCCACTCGGTTTGCTGTCTTACATCGGGCAGCCAGCTCTAGGCCAGAGATACGGGGACATTGACGAGGCAAAAGCTGCAACTGAATTTCGGCACCAATCTCCAGTTCGCGATCAAGGCGCTCTTTCTTACGGAGTTCGACGGTGAGTTCGTCATTGGCGATCGCCACAGCCGTCTGGTCAGCTACCAACCGCACCAGCTTCTGGCGGGTCTCTGTCCAATCATAGTTGTGGTCATAGCTGAACACATAGAGCCGTCCCCGCTCTACCGTTTTTGTCAAAATTGTGGTGCCAAACAATTGCACATCGGCACCCAGCGTATGGCTAATTTGGTGATCGAGCGCCGTTGCAGATGTTTTTTGGAACGGCATCTGTAACCCGCTCTGATTGGTCGAAGGCAAGGTGGTGAATTGGCGCGTTGCTTTTTCCAAAGCCTTGCGCACGCTAGTACATTGGGTGCTGTTCTGGCAATGCACCCGCTCCAATCGCATCCGCCCATCGGGGCGAAACAGCACCAGGGCACCTCCATCGGCATCTGTCACACGACTTGCAATCAGCGGAGTCAACTCCAAAAACTGGGTCAGGTTGGTAAAGCTCCGCAGAGCAAATCCTAGAGAGCTGAGCAAATCTTGAACTTTGTTATGCTCCCGATTGAGCCGCTCCACGAGTTCTTTCAACGCGAACACGGGCGTCATCTCCGGCGACGGAGTGTTGCCGGAAGGTTGAGAGGGTTGGGATGGACGTCTGGGGATGGGAGCAGTAGCCATTGAAGCGACACTTCAAGATGATGATGGAGCTAGGATAACTGAGAAACGCAGAAGTGGAGTACGTCGTTTATCAGAGGAATTTCGATAGATTCTAACGAATCCGACGTAGATTCTGATCCCAATCTCACAGTATCAATCGTTTTAATTAGGCGTTAAAAGGCAACCAAACGCTGTCACAAGAAGCCTCACAGCCCTAATATGCTACAATCAATGTAGATATTGATCTACCACTTCGTGCCTCCGCGAAATTGCATGAACGGGTCGTAGCTTTTCATATATCCATCCTGCCGTAATGACCGATGCTCTTGGGTTTGAGCGATCGCATTTTTAACCCAAGATTGTCTCCGCGAACCCCACTGCCGTTGTCATTAATTCTCCCTACGTTAGATGTGTCGCGCCTAACGTTCCGATACTTCGTCGGCGTATTATTTAATTTTTGTGTACCACACTTTCGCAATTTGACTGCGCATATTCACCTTAATATTGGGGATCAGATTTGAGTTCTATCTGTACCTCTAAAGAAACATGCTTTTCTGAAGAGCAAATAAGAACGCAATCCTTTAGAGTAAAATAAAGGGCTAAACGGAGATGGAATTCGTTGGATGGATTCTATTTATCCGGGTGCATCTAAAGGTACATTTTCTACCTGAATTGCTCATGTCTTACTAGGCATAGTATTGGGCGATATTTCTTATCTCAAGACATCCAACACCCTCATTGTTGCTCATTTCCTCTCATGCCACTCAAAACGCTCAGTAAAACGGCTCTCCGTTACCGAATTAAGGAAGGCAGTAACGGCTTCGTTCTCTACGTCTGGGAACCGGCTCATCTCTCCGAAAACCGTGTTCGTCCCTTCCTTTTCATGGCAAAGCATCCGACCGCTAACCGTGAGGCGGCGATGGAAATCCTCAATCAATATCTACAGACCCATGAGCAGAATGCTCTTGAGTATCAATGGCATGAACCCTCGGCGCGGCTTGGGGCTTAAGGGGCAAGGCTATCCCCTATCGAAAACCCCAATTTTATCTGAAAGCCATACGGCACAGTGCTTCCAGAGAGTAATTCGTCCTCATCTCAAAGCATGAGGCTTTGTCTACCTGCTGCTTTTTTGCAGAATTCCATCTTCCAAATACAGCACACGATCGGCCACATCCATAATGCGAGCGTCGTGGGTCACCATCAACACGGTGCGTCCACGCTCTTTGGCAAGCTTGCGCAGAAGTTCAATCACCGCATGGCCACTGTAGGAATCGAGAGCGGCTGTGGGTTCGTCTGCCATAATCAGCGGTGGATTGCCAGCTAGGGCACGGGCGATCGCCACCCGTTGCTTTTGCCCACCCGAGAGCTGCTTGGGCAAGCTTCCGGCCTTATCAGACAGCCCTACCTCGCCTAGCAACTCCAGTGCTTCGGTGCGGGCTTTATGACGGGCAATTCCTTTGACCTGCATTGCGAGTTCAATATTTTCAAGTGCTGTTAGCGCTGGAAATAGGTTGAAGCCCTGGAAAATAAACCCAATATTCTGCAAACGAAATTGGGCTAGTGCTTTCCGCGACAGACATGTGATGTCTTGGTGCAAGAGATGCACGCTCCCGGATGTTGGGGTGAGGATACCCGCCAGAATTGACAGCAGGGTCGTCTTCCCTGAGCCAGATGGTCCCATCAACAGTTGGATGTTTCCCTGGGGAACCTGGAGATTGATATCAGTCAGTGCTTGAAATGACTCAGACCCATTCTGATAAACCATATTGATATTCTCGGCGGCGATCGCCACCGTTTCTGTCGTGGATGCGGGACGCAAGACTGGAACATGCGATCGCACCACAGAAAGAGTCGTTCGGGGATTGGTTTGAGATGCTGTCATTTCGCCTGATTACGCCGTTTAATCGTGTGTACTGAAAACAGAATGTGAGGTGAATGGGTTAGCGCGGTTCAAGGAGTGATACGTGATGTCAGCCCTTAGCGCGTAATTGAAACTAGCGGGGGTGCAACTCAAAAACAACGACCTGCTCTTACACCTATACCTTCAATCGTGGGGCAAGCGATTCCTCCGATCTGGTTGAAGTTAGCCATATAGCATCCGCTTGCCATGCTCAACACCTTGAAGTTTCTTCACGCTAAAACTGTCCGTATGTATGAATAGAGATGCGCCTTAATTTTTTTCAAACAAGATTTACCAATCTTCACTCTACTGGCTAGAGAACCTCCCTGTCGTAGTCAATCTCACCTAATCCACAACAAAAAACTGTCGCTTTTACATCAATGCGTTTTAGCAGACAATGTGGAGCCACTCTGGATCTGTAGAAAAGCTGTCGGTCATTTCCAAAGGCTGCATCTAGGCTCTAAGTGGCTCAGGCTATATGCTCCGTTCCACCATTCACAGGCAACTTTGGGCTGGTCTCGCCTCTGCTCATGTCCTCAACCTCACGCTTTGAAGACAACTGCTGGGTCAACATGGGTAACGCGCTGAATGGCAATAATGGCTGAACCCACACACATGAGCACCGTGATGCCCAAAACACCTGCTGCTGAGACAGGGGTAATCAGAATGGCAATCCCTTGAGCGGAGAGCGTCCACATGCCCACAGCCCAACACAAAGCAACGCTAGGAACATAACCCAACACCGCCATCCACATCGCCTGCTCGATGATGATGCGGTAAATCATCCAATCGGACGCCCCCATTGCCTTGAGCGTCCCAAACTCTTTCACATGGTCAGATACCGACGCATAGAGAATCTGACCGACAACCACCATGCCCACCACCACACCCACGGTTGCGCCCAACCCTAAGATGAAACCAATGCCAGTGCGCTGAATCCAAAAGTCTCGGGTTTGGGTTGACATCTCCTCGCGAGTCAACGCTCGAACATTGGGTAGGTGCTCCTCAAGGCGTTGCTTTAAGGCTTGCAGATCTTGCCCTGGCTCCGCTTCGACCAAAACATAGGTAATGGCATCACTAGCAGAAAGCGGATCGGGTGCAGGTAGCTCGGTTGGATCGGGCGTGCGTTGGAAGTTGTTTTTGCAGAATAGATTGCCATCTTCCAAGCGGCAATTGGTGGAGGAGTTAAATCCAGAGGTTAAATACGCATTGGCATTGCGCAGTGAGGTGAAAATATAAGCGCTGGCTGGAAGCGATTGGGTTCCTTCGGTTAAACCAACGACGCGAGCCGGTAACGAACTAATGGTGGCATCGTCTCCAACTCCGCCATGTAGCCCAAGAGAATTGAGATTGGAGGCATCGGGCAAAATAGTGTGGGGTTCTTGCAACCGACCCACATCACCCTCGGTAATACTTCCTGCAGAAAAGAGGGTGCTAGCAGGGTCAAAGCCAATAATTTGAACAGGGGAAATTTCGCCGTTTGGGCCGCGCCACATAGTAGTGCGGGTGAGGAGGGCTTCAGCATGACGAACCCCTTCAACCTCTTCCGCATCGGCAACCGTCGCAGCAGGGATGGGAAGCGTGAGTTGCAGGTTCACCATCTCTTCGGCACTGAGCCAAATGTCGGCGCTAGAGTCATCGATGATCGTCGTAGTCGATCGCCCAAATCCCTGAATGATTCCAGTTTGAATGGTGACCAGGCTAACGGCAAACATGACGCCAGCTTGGGCAACCAGGAAGCGGGGAATATCTTCCAACAAATTCTTGCGGGCAACTGAAGCCATAAGAACTGAAGAGAGTGGACGATGAAAGGAACAGCGGAAGTGGATAGCATAAGGACGCTACTTTAATCTTCGGCGATCGCCCGATCGCATCAGGGTTGTTCACAAGAACTGACGAAGGCGCCTGCGATTAGGGTTCCCGGAAACGAGAATCCTATCCTTAGTGTTTCCACGGGAGAAGTGATGCCTCAGAGCCTACTCACACGCTGCAGAACGATCGCGAGAGTGGCCTATAGATCCAATGTAACGGCATCCCTGCCATCGCCAGGTGAGCATGTGCCAATTGCCCTCATCCTGAGTTTTGCACCCTGCTCAAGCCATGCTCATTTTGATTCGTATCAAGTTCATAGCGCGTTTCGGTACCCCTATTGGATCGTTCAGCTCTTGGATCGTTCATCAAACCAGAGAATTGCTATCGCCTGTGGTTGTGCAACTCGGTGATTGGCGTAACCGTGTGTGATTGTGTAGCCACGTCATGGCTACACAATCAACGAAGTCATTGTGCAATTCCTAAGGGATGCCAACGGCCGCAGGCCTTGTGCAAACCTTAGGAAAGCTTGGTTAGCCATTTCAAGAAGGTTTGCGTACGCGGAGTCAGTAGGGTACGACGATAGGCATCGGCGGCCTTCTTAATTCCCTCGGCTTGGGTCGGATACGGGTGAATCGTGGTAGAGAGACTATTCAATCCCAGCCCACCCACCATGGCGGTGGTGATTTCGCTGATCAGATCCCCAGCATGCCGTGCCACAATCGTTGCCCCGAGGATTTTGTCGGATCCTTTGGCATGCAGAATTTTGACGAAGCCATCTTCATCCCCATCGGCGATCGCCCGATCCACGGAGCTAAAGAGGATTTTGATGGTGCTCACCTCTAGCCCCTTTGCATGGGCTTCTTCCTCATAAAGCCCCACATGGGCAATTTCGGGATCGGTGTAGGTGGCCCAGGGCATCACCAGGTTACTGAGGCGCGATCGCTTCAAGCCAAAGGGCGAGAAGAATAGGTTTTTGATCACAATGCGAGCCGCAGAATCCGCCGCATGGGTAAACTTCCAATCCATGCAAATATCCCCTGCCGCGTAGATCTTGGGGTTGGTGGTTTGCAGAAAGTCGTTGACCTCGACCCCACGGCGATTGTAGGTAATGCCTGCGGCGTCCAGGTTCAAGCTTTCTACATTCGGTGCCCGTCCCGCACCCACCAGGATTTCATCAACGACGACGGATTCTTGCCGACCCTCGCGGACAAAATGGATGACCTTGCCTTCGGGCGATCGCGATACTTGTTGAATATCGGCTCCGACGACCAACTGAATGCCTTCTTCAAGGAAAACCTTTTGCACAATATCTGCCGCTTCGGCATCTTCCTTATTAAGAATATGGCTACCACGATGGAGGAGCGTCACCTCGCAGCCCAGGCGTTGAAAGGATTGCGCTAGTTCGCAACCAATAGGCCCACCGCCGATAACGCCCAACCGCCGGGGACGCTCCGTTAGCGAGAACACGGTTTCATTGGTGAGGTAGCCCGCTTCCTCAATGCCGGGAATACCAGGACGCGCTGCCCGTGCCCCCGTGGCAATCACGGCCTTTTTGAAGGTCAGTCGTTGGCCATCGACTTCCAGCGTGTTGCCGTTGAGGAATCGGCCTTCACCTAAAAACACATCAATGCCGAGCTTGGAGAACCGTTGCACAGAGTCGTGGTGGCTGATGCCGGCTCGCAGTCGCCGCATCCGTTCCATAACCGCCGGAAAATCCACATGGGCTTCGCCGGGGTGTATCCCTAACGAGGGAGCCGCGCGCAATTCGCCAATCACACGGGACGAGCGGATGATGCATTTGGAGGGCACACAACCCACATTTAAACAGTCGCCGCCCATGAGATGACGCTCGACGAGGGCAACTTTCAGGCCAATGCCCAATCCGGCGGTTCCTGCGGCAGTGACCAATCCAGCGGTTCCTGCCCCAATGACGACCAAATCGTAGGTATCGGTTGGAGTAGGGTTTTGCCAATCGGGAGGATGAACGTAGGAGACGAGTCTTTGGTTCGCTTCGTCTTGCGGTAGAACGGTTACAGGGTGTGGCATGGGAAGGTTTTAAATGGGTGAAGGTGTGAATGACTTAACGGTCTGAATAAATTGGTAAATCCGACTAAGGAATTCCGACTAAGGAAATGAGATCCGAATTCAGGACTGAAGCATGGTGTTGGCGCATGAGGCGATCGCCCACCATGAGGAATCTCAGGCGATCGCAAAGGAAACTTCCGTCAAAGGTGAAACGTTAGAGATTAGACAAGGGTTAGACAAGGGCAGGTTCAGGAGGTCGCTTCTTGGTCGTTACCAATACTTTCCTGCAAGGCTTTGCGAGCAACGCGGGTGACGTAGAGCGTAACTGCAACAGTGGCAATGAAGCCAACAATCCGAATCGTCCAGGTGATGGTGGGATTGGATGGTGCTTCACCCGCACCGATGGTGGCAAGGTTACCGGCCAAGGAACCCAGGTAGACATACATGATGGTTCCAGGGATCATACCGACGGAACCTAGGACATAGTCCCGCAGGGAAACACCCGTAACACCGAAGGCATAGTTCAGCAGGTTGAAGGGGAAAATGGGAGAGAGCCGGGTCAGCAAAACGATCTTCAGCCCTTCGCGCCCAACGGCTCGGTCTACAGCCTTAAACTGGGCATTGCCCTCAATTTTTTTCGAGACCCAACCCCGAGCAACATAGCGTCCGACGAGAAATGCCAGGGTTGCTCCTAGAGTCGCGCCAATGAAGACATAAATGGATCCTGCGACAACACCGAACACGACGCCTGCGCCCAGAGTAACGACGGAACCAGGGAGGAAGGCAACAGTGGCGACAATATAAAGCAGGATGAAGGCGATCGCCCCCAACGCGCCCAACCCATCAATCCAAGACAGTGCATCCGTCAGCAACTTCTGCGGTCCTGCTGGACTCTGAGCCAGGAGGGTCAGCATTGCAATATCAGGAAGCCAATGGAGCGTCAAACTGGTCATAAAGCCGAATGCTGCCAGGTTCTTATTCATAGTCTATTCTCAATGGTTCATTCCTGTGTGGTTAATAGTATTACGGTTGAATGTAACAGTTGGATGTAGCAGCAATCGTATTTGTTACTTTATGCAGAATATTGGTGCTGTTTAGTGCTGAATCCCTTGCACAGGGCAAAGATCACAATGCACAAACTGACCGCAGGAATTGAACAATCTGCCTAAAGATTGTTCAATTCTTGCGGTCAAATCAATTTGCCCCTGCTCTAGTCGCTACAACAACCCACGATAGCGAATGAAAATGAGCAACGCCGCCCAGGATCCCAGCGCAACTTTGAGGGCGACAAGGATATTGAGGATAGGAATCCAGCCTCCGCTGACGAGCATCCCAGCACTTCCATGGGGCAGCTCCAGCCCAATCAAACTGAGGCTAGAAATGATGATGAAAATAAGCACCGACACCTTTTCTAAGGTGGCTGCTTTCCAACGTTTGTAGATCCCCTCCATCCATTTAGAAGAGGAGGTGACGGCCACTAGCCCGATGGCCGTTCCCCCCGCCACTCCGGCGGCAAAACCACCCCCAGGACTGAGATGACCACGAATAGCCAGTTCGATACTGACCATCGCGGCGATTGTCGCTCCCAGACGCGCCAGCACGATGGAGGTGTGGTCGTTGAACTGATAGATGGTACAGGAAGGTTGTTCATCGGCCAGCAGAAAGCGCACGCCCATGATGGAAAGGGTAAATACCACGACCTCAAAGATGGTGTCGTAGAGGCGATTGCGGAAGATGATTCCTGATACCGCATTGGGAACGCCCGTGTCTTGCACCACGGTTTCCACAATGGTGAGATCGCCCACCTCAATGGCTGGATTGGGGAAGACCAGCATCTTGATATAGAAGGCGACCCCCGCAGCAATATAAATCCAGATCATAACTGTCCCTCCACTGGGCTGGGCTGGCTATTGGGAGAAGCGATCGCTCCCGATGCTTGCGGATCAGCTTGGGCATAGCTGAGGCTTGCCACTGTCGACGGAATATCCTTCTGCATCAAGTCGTACAGCCGCTGGAGGCGCGTCCGGATATGGTGAGGGGCGGTCGCATCCACTTGCAGTAAGGCCGCTTCGGTTGTGTCAGTTTCAATGCAAATGGCGTGGATGTCTTTGTTTGCCAGGGCGTTATGCAGGGCTGGCAAGTTTGGATAGGCTACCTGTTCCAAGCGCATGTGATGGTGACTGAGCATCTGGCGAAGTTCAGAGACGAGCGGCTCGGGGAGGGGAGCCCCATTATCCTGCCTACCATCGGCATCAGGCTTGGTTGCCACGATCCCTAGTCGCATGCTCATGGAGGAGCGCACGGCCACCGCATACAGCGTAATCGACAGCATGGTTCCCACCAGTGCCTCAGTCAAGGCCACATCGGCTGCGCCAAACAGGGCATAGACCAAAGCCGCAACCGCCCCCAGAATCCCACGAATCACCAGAGCGTTGTAGGGGTTGACCTGCAATACCAGCATCAGCGCTGTCAAGGGCAAGAGAGCCGCGATCGCCAGCACATAAACATCTTCTGAAAACAGCACCTCAAACATCTCCACCTCCATGGCTCGAACAATAGGCCAGCACATATCCCAGCACCGTATTCCAGATCGCCAGGGAAATAAGTGCCAAAACCAGCAGGGGCCATTCGTTGGGAATTCTGAGGAGTAACCCAACAACAATGCTCATCGAACCGAGGGTGTCAGCGACGGACAAACTATGCAATTTGAACAGCACAGAGCGATGACCCAGTAGGGGTAACGTGCCCCACAACCAGAAGAGAAGGCCGATCGCAAACAAGCTATAACTCAAGCCGTCAATCATAGTTCATTCATCCGTCGAATTACATGAGCCAGTAGCATTAATGCGGCATTTCCAACACTGAGAATAAGGACGCCGACCAATCCAATCATCCAGTCATCTCGTAACACCGATACCACCAGAATCATTATTGAAGTTTTGGAAGCAATGCTGGAAAAGGCAAGCATTTTCTGCCAGATCTCTTCGTCTTGCCATGCCTCATAAATGGGAATGAGCAGAATTAAAATCATGGCCAATAAAACAAGATTCATCGCCGCTGCCTCCGATTCACCCGGTGGACTTCATACCAGCCGTCTTCGCGATATCTCAGCACAATCGTTTTCGGCGTAAAGGTGATTAGAAAAATATCCAGAAAAATGAGACCCGGCGTACGATTAGGCTTCACCCGTTCCAGGGTGACCTCTTCCCGGTTGTGGGGACGCAGGATGATCTCTACCGCTTCCATGAATGCGATGGGAATGGCGACAATAATTTCCCACAGCGTATGCAGCCAATCTTTCAGCTTGGTTGAAGTGGTGTATCCCCGTGGCAACAGCAGCGCCACGCACACCCCAATGATGATATTCGCCAAACTGAAATCAGCCGTTAGCAAAAACCATATGGTTAGCCGCAGGATTAAATCCAAGTATCCAATCATGTCAGCACCATCCAAAACAACGTAACTAACACCAGGCTCATGACCCCAATCAGGTGATCAAACTGCTCCATCATGCGAGGCAACTTGACCACAGCTTGCCGGAAAATCAAGAAGTAGGCGAACCATCCCAGGGCGATCGTGAGCAGGGGTTTGACGATATTCGCCAAACTGTAAGCTTCGTAGTACACCACATTTGCCCCAAACAGCCCACCCACCAAAATAATCATGGCCATCCAGAACCCAATGGAGAGTGGCTTTTGCTTCGTATCCCCATGGGGCAGGAAGATGAATTTTGCAAAGGAAATGGCGGTGCCAAAAGCGGCGAGATTCATACCAATCACCTGCCAGGGCAACAGGTTTTTCATGGTCAACACCTTTGCCCCAAAGCCCGATAACAAGGGAAAGCCAGAAATGGAGAAGCTCGCAATGACCAAGGCAATCCATACGGGGGTATGAATCATTTGGTGCCGGAGTTCCTTCAAATTACGGCTCGGCAAGTTACCCGCAATCAGGAAGAGCGACGATTTAACCAAGCCGTGGGTTAAGGCATAAAAGCCACCGACTTCCGGTGCCGCTAACACAAAACCCAACTGAGACACGGTGTGGAATGCAAGCATTCGCTTGCTGTCTTTTTCAAACACGGCGTAGCCGACGCCCAAGAGTGCTGTTCCCACGCCAAAAATCCGAACTATGGGGTCGATGGACTCCAGCATCAGAGCAAAGCGTGCCAGCGGAAAGATGCCCGCTTTGATGACAACCCCCGACAGCAATGCGGATACGGGTGTTTCAGATTCCGAGTGCGTCAACGGGAGCCATAGACCGGAGATAAAGATTCCGCCCTTTGTCAGTAATCCCAGGAAAATCAGAGCGACTGCCTCTCCGGGGGCATTCCCCAACCCCTCAAAGGCAAAGGAATTGTTGACCTGATAGACCAGCACTGCCCCCAGCAAGTAAAACAGCATCGCTGTATTGCTGACAAACAGGTAGCGCAACCCGACCCAGATAGAGCGATCGCTCCGGGGATAAGCGACCAGAAGGAATGTCGCGATACTGATGACCTCCAATGCCACGTAAAGGCTGATGAAGTCGGCGCAGATGAAGGCAGAATTGACACTGCCATGGAGAAGAATGACTTGGGTGTAGAAGAAGGCCGATTTCCCTGTCCGCCACGAATAGATCACCACCGCAGCAGTAACCAGGGCATTGGTGAGGATAAAGAAGGCGCTGAGGGTATCGACCATCAGGGTGACGCCAAAGCTATCCACCAATTCCAGTGTCAGCGGTTCGGGCGCAGAGAAGCACAGGAGTGCATAGACAAGGGAAACTAGGGCAACCCCCAGGGCAAGGTAGCGATCGAGTTTGGGAAGTAAATAGCCGCTAAAGCCCAAAAATAGGGGTAAGGCTATCCAAATGACGGTTATTTCATTCATGGCATATTATTTCTCTCGATCTCGCTGGTTTCCAGAGTGGGGTTATCCCGCGACAGCTTCAGCACACCGACCAACATGAGTGCCTGAATCGAAAAGCCAATGACGATCGCCGTCAAAATCACCGCTTGAGGAACTGGGTCGGAGTAGGCGACTGCCTCATCGGAGAGGATAGGCGTAAAGAGACCGCCCCGTGAGGCGACGAGTACGTAGTAGGCAATCACCCCTGTACTCATTACGTCCATCGCAATGATTTTCATCATCAAATTCTTTTTCAGAATGATGCCGAAAAATCCAAATAAGACAGTTGCAAAGACAAATGCTTCTAGCACACTCCCCTTCCCTGATCGCGCTGACAGATCGTTATATTGCGTTACAGTGCCGTATGTTGGGGCGATCGCTAATGGATCAGATCGCCAGTTACCAGAACAAGAGGAAGTCAAATCGGCGTCTACTGTCCTCTTCCTTTGATAGCCATAAAGCAATAGCCTTACAATAAAAGAGCTATAGCTTTATGTAAATAGTTCAACGGTAATCGATAGAAATACTACTATGATTCATTCTATCTGTTTGGGGGACATCTCAAGCATCAAGATTGAGTAGATTTGCTGGTTCAATGCTCGCAAGCGGATATCCAATCGGGTTAACCAACCATAAAACCCAACTATCGTTTTCGCCCGCTGCACTGCAGCGGGCGAAAACGATAGTTGGGGTCTTCAGCCGGATTTGAGATGCCTGCACGACAAGAATTTTCAAGCTTGTCATTTGCCGCGCTAGGCTCGCCGTGCCGCGCTGACTAGAAGTTTAGGGTGAGCTGGATGTAGATTTCTTTGGGGCGTGAGGTGGTTTGGGAGCGATCGCTCTCAGGCTCCAGATTGGTAATGGATAAACCCAGGAGGCGTACTTTTTTCTGCCCCGCTTTGGTGAGCGCTAGCAGCTCAATGGCCAGCCCGAGGATGGCCTCGCGATCCGTCAGCGGTTCCATCACGGTGCGACTGCGAGTGATCTGCCGATAGTCGGCATACTTCACCTTGAGGGTGAGGGTGCGCCCGCTGGTGTGCTTATCGTCAAGGCGGGCTTTGAGTTGCTGCGACAGGGTTTCCAGTGCAGCGAGGATGGCAGGGCGATCGCCCAAATCCTCAGAAAAACTCGTCTCCACACCGATGGATTTGCGAATGCGGTTGGGATTCACCGGGCGATCGTCCTCGCCCCGCGCAATCCGATAGTAAAATCGCCCTGTCTTACCAAAGGCATCCACCAGCCCCGCTTCGGTCCATTGCTTCAAGTCTGCTCCGGTGCGGATACCCAGGTGATGCATTTTGGCGGCGGTCGCCTCTCCCACGCCGTAGAATTTCTCGATGGGTAACTCTGCCACGAAGGATGCCGCTTGCTCCGGGCGAATTAGGGTCAATCCATCGGGTTTGTTCATCCCCGAGGCCATTTTGGCCAGAAATTTGTTGATGGAAATACCAGCGGAAGCGGTGAGGTGGGTCTTTTGGGCGATCGCCCGCTTAATTTCTTGGGCAATTAGCGTGGCCGAAGGCTTTCCCTGCTTGTTTTCGGTGACATCAAGATAGGCTTCATCCAGCGCCAGCGGTTCGACCAAATCCGTATATTGCAGAAAGATTGTCCGCACCTGCTCTGAAACAACGCGATACACGTCAAAGCGAGGCTTCACAAAAATCAGATGGGGGCATTTTTGGATGGCCGTTCGCGACGGCATGGCAGAATGGATGCCAAATCGCCGTGCCTCATAACTGGCCGCTGCCACAGCCCCACGCTTCTCTGGTCGCCCGCCCACGACGACGGGCTTCCCCCGCAGTTTGGGATTGTCCCGCTGCTCCACCGACGCATAAAACGCATCCATGTCGATGTGGATGATTTTGCGCATCCCGATGCCTCTATCCCTGCGCTCAAACGGATTCTAGAGTTGCCCCCGATTGTCTATTTCCAATTCTATTCGTTCTGGCCAAAGTGATGCTGCTCCAGCTTGAGGCGTGGAGTGGATAACCACAGAGACACAGAGAGATTCCATACGCCTTTGTGTCTTTGTGGTGAATCATTCGGCTAGGGCAGCGAGAACTGGGAAGACTCGGTTTGGGCGTCAGGGGTTTCGGAAATCTCGATGATATAGGGATAGTAGCGGTTAACCCGATGGGAGCCGACCCAGATTTCGTAGAGTCCGGGAAGCCATTCCCCTGCCATGCCGGGGTTGAAGTCGAGGCTGTAGTTATCGTTGCACCACACACCACCGGGGCCGCGCACGACGAGGGTGGTGTCCTCCGTGCTTTGCACCTGCAAGCTGAGGAAGTCGAAGGCGCTGGTCAGTTCCATGCGGTGGTCGGGTTGGCTATCGACAAACCCAAGGCAGGGCCCCGTGTCGGTTTCGGAGCGGTTGGTAAGTCGGGTCGCGGAGGTTGCGCCACCGCTGATGCCGCGCACGATTACTGGGGAAAAGCTCGGGCTGAGGCGCACATCCTCGAAGATGGAAGCGCCGCCCTGAATCACGGCCTGGGCTTGAGCAGGCGGTGCAAAAACGCTGCCAACCAACCCCAGAGCGAGGCCGGGTGCGAGATAGGAAAAGAGCCGATGGAACATGGGCAGGAGAAATGGAAGTTTGAGCGGTTGGATTATATAGACGATTGATCCTGGAGGAATGATTCTGAAGAAATATCCCTAAACGTAATGACACTGAAAACTTACTGGGCGATCGCCAGAGCTTTCTCTAGGCGAGGTTGAGCTTGCTGCCGCTGATGCAACAGTAACCAGGATTGAATCAGATCAGGGCCTTTGAGCGCTCCGGTGAGGGCAGCACGGAGAGTTTTCATCACCAGTCCCTTTTTCAAGCCTTTGCCTTTGACCACCTGTTGGATTAGCGCCTTGGCATCGTCTACCGTGTTGAGTTCTGCCGACTCCGAAAGGGCAAGGACTTCCTGGAGGGCGATCGCCACCCCATCCTGCTGCAAATGCTGAGTCGCATCCTCGTTGAACTCAATATCTGTCTCAAACAGATATTGGGTCATAGGGGGGGCTTCATCCAGCCGCGAGAGGCTAGGCCCGATAACCGCCGCCATTTGTTCCAGCCAGGGGCGATCGCCCTCGGCATCGAAGGTCATCCCTGCCGATTTCCAGTAGGGAATCAAGGCATCCGTGAGCTGATCCACGGGCATCTTGTGGAGGTATTGGCTATTGATCCAGTTCAGCTTATCCCAGTCAAACTTTGCGCCAGCCTTGTTGACCCGCTCGAACCCGAATTTCTCTGCCGCTTCGGCCAAGGTGAACAGCTCTGTCATGGGTTCTGGGGGCGACCAGCCAAGCAGGGTCATGTAGTTGGCGATCGCCTCGGCGGTGTAGCCCATATCGCGAAAGTCGGAGATGGACGTCACCCCATCCCGCTTCGACAGTTTTGCTCCCTGCTGATTCAAAATCAGGGGCGTATGCCCAAATTCTGGAACTGCGGCTCCCAATGCTTCGTACAGCAGAATTTGCTTGGGCGTGTTGCCGATATGGTCTTCTCCTCGAATCACTTGGGAAATCTGCATATCAATGTCATCGACCACCACCACAAAGTTATAGAGGGGCTGGCCAATTTCCTTGGGGTCGGCTGCCCGGGCAATCACCATGTCGCCGCCCAGATCGCGCCCCTTCCACGAGACGTGACCCCGCACCAAGTCTTTCCAGGTAATCTCGCGCTCGGGGTCAATCTTGAAGCGAATCACCGCCTGCCGTCCCTCGGTAATGTAGGCGGCTTCCTGTTCGGGCGTCAGATTGCGATGGTGGTTGTTGTAGCGGGGCGCTTCACCGCGAGCTTTTTGGGCCTCGCGCATAGTATCCAGTTCCTCGGGGGTATCGTAGGCACGATAGGCCAGCCCTTTGTCCAGCAAGGTCTGGATGGGTTCACGATATAAATCCAACCGCTCTGACTGGTAGAACGGGCCTTCATCCCATTCCAGCCCCAACCAACGCAGCCCATCCATGATGTTCTCGGTGTATTCGGGGCGCGATCGCTCTAGATCCGTATCCTCAATCCGCAGAACAAAGGTACCACCTTGGTGGCGAGCAAACAGCCAGTTGAAAACTGCCGTACGGGCTGTACCAATGTGCAACAACCCGGTAGGGCTGGGTGCGATGCGAACGCGAACAGACATAAGTGCTAAGGACGCTATAAATAAATTGACAGTAATTAAAAAAGATCGTGCAACCGCAGCAGTGCAGTGGGGCTGGCGCGAACCCTTGCCATTGTAGCCGGGTCAGGGGACAGGCGGGGAATCAGCTGGAAAGGGAAAGCGGTCATGATAGATGGGTGGACGAATTGGCCTAGACAACCAGAGGTTTTCCCCTTTGAAAGCGCCTTCCTAGAGGATAGACAGGTGGGCGATTGCTGGAGTGGTGCATCAATGCCGTAGTTCCCACATTTCTCGTTTATGCTTCAAGGGGTATAGCTATTGATAACCATCGACATATTGAATTCTTATGGTTCTTCTCTCTTCAGATTCGTTGGATGCAGAGCGATTGGGTATGCAACAGCTGAATACGCTGGCGGTTGATATTGGCGGAAGTGGGATTAAGGTGATGGTGCTGGACGGGGCAGGACAGCCCCTGACCAAGCGCGATCGCCTCGATACCCCCGGTTCGGCAACGCCCAAAGCCGTCATTCCGATGATCACCAAATTGGCCGCTGGCAAAGAGTTTGATCGGGTTTCTGTCGGATTCCCAGGAGTTGTGCGCCAGGGACGGACGATGACCGCCGTGAATCTGCACCCCGATTGGCACAACTACGATTTGCAGCGGGCGTTGGAGGACAAGCTATCGGCTCCGGTACGCGTTGCTAACGATGCCGATATCCAGGGATTTGGGGCGATTCAGGGTACGGGCGTGGAATTGGTGGTAACCCTGGGCACTGGCTTTGGCTCTGCCTTGTTTGTGGATGGCACCCTAGTGCCCAATCTAGAGTTGGGACACCACCCCTTTCGCAAGGGTGACACCTACGAAGAGCAGTTGGGCCGAGCAGCTCTGGATTCTGAAGGGAAGGGCAAGTGGAATCGGCGGTTAGAAAAGGCGATCGCCAAGCTCGATCGCGTCTTTAACTACCAGGTTCTCTACTTGGGCGGCGGCAATGCCAAAGAGATCACGTTTGACCTACCCGACAATGTGCAAACGGTTCGGAATGTTGCTGGGTTGCTCGGCGGTATCGCCCTCTGGAAGTAAGTCACGAGGGTCAAGCCACACCGACTTCACAGGCTAGCGGCTTCAAAGGTGTTGCATTGATTCACATCCCCACTTTGCATGCCACGTTTCAGCCAACGCATCCGTTGGGCTGATGTCCCGTGGGTAAAGGACTCGGGCACAATATAGCCTTGGGACTGCCGTTGGAGGCGATCGTCCCCAATACTCGCCGCCGCGTTGAGGGCCTCTTCCACATCGCCCTCTTCCAGGTAGGACTGAACGTTGTGCGCCCAGACACCCGCAAAGCAATCGGCTTGTAGTTCTAGCATGACAGAAAGTTGGTTGGACTGGGTGCGATTGACCCGCCGCTGCAACGTTTGCACCTGGCCGGAAATACCCAGTAGGTTCTGCACATGATGTCCAACCTCATGGGCTATCACATAGGCTTGGGCAAAGTCGCCCGAGGCTCCCAGGCGATACTGCAAATCCTCATAAAAGCTCAGATCAATATAAACCTGCTGATCCGCTGGGCAGTAGAAGGGGCCTACCGAGGCTCCGGCACGACCACAGGCCGAATCCACAGCGCCTGAGAAGATGACCAGCCTCGGTTCCACATAGCGTCCACCCTGCTGTTGAAACAGAGTGCCCCACACATCTTCCGTGGTGCCTAATACTGCCGACACAAAGTCAACCTGCTCCTCACTGACTGCCACATCAGTCGTTACTGGTGGGGAATAATTTGGAGAACCGGAGTCCAGGAGAACGGTTGGATCTCCACCCAACAGCATCACAATGAGCGCCAGGATGATAACGCCCAACCCACCTCCTGCGGCCGGTCGGGAAAATCCGCTGCCCCTTCGTACTTCAACGTTCTGGCTTCGCCGCCCAAGCTGCCACCGCATTTGGTAATCCCCTCATATGCTTTCCTCAGAGATTCTATGGCAAGCCAAGGTAATAGAAAAGCACCTAGAGAAGGAGCCAAATCCAAGGGGGATATTACGGAGAAGGCGTATGGGTACGCCGCTCCTCCACAGAATCTCTTTGATCAGTTAATCAGCAATGGGCGATCGCCTAGGCATTCTCGCCAGGGATATGGGCGATCGCCTGGGGGCGTTGGGCATAGTATTTGACAAGTTCTAGGCAATTGCGGGGATAGCCGTCGATCTGACATCGCTCATAGCTCAGGCGATCGGCGACCTTTTTCATGAGCTTTAGCCCTCTGCCACCTTCCGCATCGCGATCCATCTCTTGGGATAGGCTTTCCAGCACCTCTCCCAGATTATTCTGGGGACCGCAGTCCCAGATGCGGATTTCCATATAGTCTTCCGACAGTGCTATCTCAATATCGATAGGGGTATGCGTCGGCTTTCCCTTGTGGGCATGGCGGACAGCATTGGTAAAGCCCTCAGCCAAAACCAGCTGACACTGCAACCACACGGCCTCAGGGACAAACGTGTGGTCAAATTGTTCAAACCAGGATAGAACTTGATTGAGCGCAATCAGCTCTGTCTT
>JBCBSJ010000043.1:0-28870 GCA_039819245.1 Cyanobacteria bacterium J06638_20 | reverse complement strand
TATTGACGATTGAAAGTTGACGTTTTCAACAGAGAAATGCTATCGATATGGGTAGCTATCACTCATAAATTACAACTCACTTAGCTACGCTCTTACCCAGAAAATTCCTTAGTTGACAGGAGGCATCTGCCAATAGGACGCTTTGCCAAAGATCGCCTTCAAGGGGCTTTTTAAACTATGCCTTGAATTTTCGAGGATATCGAAACACCATTTGATTAGCTTGCCTGGGTCTTATTGATATCTTTAGACTGACATAAAGATTACATAAAATTCTACGGTGTATGTCCTGAATTCGTGATACCGAGGCTCACATCTTGCGTTTTGGAAAACCCGCAATTCCCCTCAAATATAAACCTCTGGCCGTAGAATACAAACTCATCAGTCCAATAGCGCAATGATTGGTTGTGTATAGGATAGGGGCGATCACCTCGATCCCTCACACTTTATACCTCTGTCGGTACAGGTACGGAGAGATCCGCAGGAACCCGTCCCGCTGAACCCGAGAATACTAAACCGCGCTGGACATCCAACGTCAGTAATGTGCCGTCTCGAATCACAGCGGTTGCATTTTTTACGCCGACAATGACCGGAACCCCCAGACGCAAGCCGATCACGGCAGCATGGCTCGTGAGGCTATCATCTTCGGTCACGATGCCAGCCGCCTTGCGAATAGCCTCGACATAATCCGCATTGGTCCGCGCAGCCACCAGAATCGAGCCGGGGTTGAAATTCTTGATGTCTTGAGTGTTGCGCGCGACGCAGGCTCGGCCACTCACCGAACCTTGACCAATGCCTACGCCCTTGCCCAACACAGCCGTGACCACATCGACCTTAATCAAGTCGGTCGACCCCGCCACACCCTGGAGGGTGCCGGCTGTCATCACGACCAACTCCCCTTCAAACAGCAATTGCTTTTCCTGCGCTACATTCAGCGCGGCCTGGAAGGTTTGCCCGGTGGAGGGGAGATCCAAAATCAGCAGCGGTCGTACCCCCCATACCAATTGCAGTTGCCGAGCCACATCCACATGCGGAGTAATGGCAAGAATGGGCGTCTGGGGACGAAACTTGGAGACATTGCGAGCCGTGGCACCTGTTTTCGTCAGGGTCATGATGGCAGATGCCTGCAGCTGAGATGCGATACGCCCGACGGCCTGGCTGATTGCATTGGGAATCGAATGACCGGGTTTGTCTTCCAGACTTGGTTTTGTCGGCTGTTCCCGCTCAATCCGCACGGCAATTCGTGCCATCGTTTCTACGGCCTGTACCGGGAACTTGCCGACAGCGGTTTCATTCGACAGCATTACCGCATCGGTACCGTCCAAGATCGCGTTTGCCACATCCGAAATTTCAGCACGGGTCGGGCGCGGATTGTTTGCCATGCTGTCGAGCATCTGGGTAGCCGTAATGATGGGGATCCCTAGACGATTGGCCGTTTGAATCAACCGCTTTTGCAAAATTGGCACATCCTCTGCCGGTAGCTCGACCCCCAGGTCGCCCCGAGCCACCATCACACCATCACAAATCGAGAGAATGGCCTCCATTTGCTCGATCGCCTCGTGCTTTTCGATTTTGGCAATAACGGGCACATTTTTCCCGGCACTGGAGATTAGCTCTTTGACCTCCAGAATATCTTGGGGATTGCGGACGAAACTGAGTGCAACCCAGTCCACCCCTTGATCCAACCCAAACATCAGGTCGGTTTTATCCTTTTCTGTCAGGGCTTTGATCGAGAGGTAAACCCCAGGAAAGTTGACTCCTTTATTGTTGGACAGCACTCCACCCACAACGACGCGGCAGTGGAGCTCTCGGTTAGCTTGATCCACTCGCTCCACGTACATCTCAACCCGGCCATCATCCAACAAGATTGTGGACCCGGTAGGAACTTCGTCAGCCAGTGGCTTGTAGGTAACCGAGCTCATCTCCTGGGTTCCCGGCATCGGTTGACTGGTCAAGATAAAGGGATCCCCTTTTTCCAGGGTGATGGAGCCATCTTTAAATTTGCCGAGGCGAATTTTGGGACCCTGGAGATCCTGCAAAATGGCCACGGGTTGGTTCAATTCAAAAGAAATCTGGCGAATGAGCCGAATATTGCGCTCGTGATCCTCGTGGGTTCCGTGGGAAAAGTTGAGGCGTAGGGTAGTTGCACCAGCCAAAATAAGTTCTCGCAGCACTTCCGGACTACTGGTCGCAGGACCGATAGTGGCAACAATTTTGGCACGGCGCAGGGTGTGGTGTAATGACATGGGTTTCCAGACGCTTGAGAAGAGGGGGAGAATGTCCCAGACAGTATCAAACGGTATCAGGCAATGGCGTATTGCAGGATAGTATTCACCGAAATCACTTCACGAAAGATGGCTATTTTGAACTTCTGCAGTCGGCCGAAAGCGTTTTTTAACGGAGGTCTGAGGCATCTTATGGAAGAACTTTAATCAGTTATGCGGATAAAAGGACAGCGTATCCAGACGATTTTCATTAAAAAAATAGCAGAGGTACTTGGAGTAGATCGATGGGAAAGCGTAACGGAGGCTGAACGATCGCCCCATCCAAAACCAGCTATCCACTTGCCTATCATGACGGTATGGTGCTCGCCACCCAGCCAATGCATCCTCCGGATCCCAGCGTTACTAAACATCACTTGGCCATGCCATCGCCATTGCTTGGAGTGCCTTTGATTCGAGTTTATTTGATTGGAGTATATCGAAGTTAATGCACCTCCTCTCAAAAAGCGCCAAAATAAAATGCAGGACATACATTTGTTTTAGCCAAATTACATCGGTCGAATTGCTGGGGGACTGCGGGCAATTAGAGGCATGATTGACTGATAGTCCCCTTGACAGAGCTAAATGTCCTGTGAGTCTGGCTATTTAGCTCAACAAAGCATTCCTCCTTTCACTGGAAATCCTTGGCCCTCATGAGCCTGGCGGTTTATCTGTTGTCGTTGCTCTCGCTGATCTACCTGTGACCTTTTCCAACGATTCCTCTGCCCAAATGGTTCCCCTACTCAAAGATCCCGAGCGGTTGGAAGCTCGGTTAAAGGAATTGCCTCAGGAACCTGGGGTCTATTTGATGCGGGATGGAGCCGACAATATTCTCTACATCGGCAAGTCGCGCAGTTTGCGATCGCGCGTCCGCTCCTACTTCCGGCAAGACCACAACCGCGAACCCCGGATTGCCATGATGGCCATGCAAGTGGTGGAAATTGAGTTCATCGTCACCGACACCGAAGCCGAGGCGCTGGCACTGGAAGCAAATCTCATCAAACAGCACCAACCCCACTTCAACATTCTGTTGAAGGATGACAAGAAATACCCCTTCCTCTGCATTACCTGGAGCGAGAATTATCCTCGCATTTTCATTACCCGGAAGCGGCGGAAAGGCGGTCGCAATCGCTACTACGGTCCCTACGTCGATGTGGGAGCGCTGCGGCGCACGCTGAATATTGTCAAGCGTGTCTTTCCGCTCCGCCAACGCCCCCAACCCCTGTTTAAGGATCGCCCCTGCCTCAACTACGACATGGGGCGCTGTCCGGGGGTGTGCCAACAGCTAATCTCATCGGAGGATTATCACAAGACCTTGCAGAAAGTGGCGATGATCTTCCAGGGGCGCACCCAGGAATTGGAAGACATCCTCACAGCACAAATGGAGAGGGCGTCGGAAGAGCTGAATTTTGAGACTGCCGCACGCATTCGCGATCAGTTGCGCGGGATCCGCTCCCTTTCGGCAGACCAAAAAGTGTCGCTACCGGACGATACGGTATCGCGGGATGCGATCGCCCTCATGGCCGATGACCACCACGCTTGCGTGCAGTTGTTCCAGATTCGCGCCGGTCGCTTGGTGGGTCGGCTCGGCTTTGTCACCGATGCTCAGGCAGGAGCCCCTGGAGCAATTCTGCAACGGGTACTGGAAGACCACTACGCAACAGTGGAAAACATTGAAATTCCAGCCGAGATTTTGGTGCAACATCCCCTGCCGGATGTGGATATGTTGATCGCGGCACTAACGGAGCGGCGGGGGCGAAAGGTTTCCATCGACGTGCCCCTACGCCAGACAAAAGCCGATCTGATTGAGATGGTGGAACGAAATGCAGGCTACGAACTGGCTCGCACCCAGCGGTTTGCCGATCGCAACCAGCAGGCCATGCTGGATCTGGCCGACCTCCTCGACCTCCCCGATCTGCCCCACCGGATTGAGGGATACGACATTTCCCATATTCAGGGATCGGACGCTGTAGGATCCCAGGTCGTCTTCATCGACGGACTCCCGGCCAAGCAACACTACCGCCATTACAAAATCAAAAATCCAACGGTACAAACGGGGCACTCCGATGACTTCGCCAGTCTGGCCGAGGTCATCCAACGGCGGTTCCGCAAGTATCGCCGCGATGAACAGGCCGATCCGGCAACCCCCACTCGTAAGCGCCCCTCTGTCCTAGGCGGCGCACAGGATGATTTTCCTGACCTGGTGATGATCGATGGCGGAAAAGGGCAACTGTCGGCGGTGGTCGAAGCGTTACGGGAGATGAATTTATTGGACGAGGTGAAGGTCATCAGCCTGGCCAAGCAGCGAGAGGAAATCTTTTTGCCAGGGGAATCGTTACCCTTATCGACCGAAGCCGAGCAACCCGGCGTACAACTGTTGCGGCGGCTACGGGATGAAGCCCACCGCTTTGCCGTCAGCTTCCACCGCAAACAGCGCACAGAAAGAATGCGGCGATCGCGTCTGGAGGACATCCCCGGCTTGGGGCTCCATCGCCAAAAACAGATCCTGGCGCACTTCCGCTCGATCGACTATCTCCGGGAGGCTAGTCCCAAGCAAATCGAGGAAGTCTCCGGCATTGGCCCCAAGATGGCGCAGCAAATCTACGCCTACTTCCACCCCAATCCGGCTCTGGTACAAGAGCCAGAAACTCCGCAAGAGACAACGAACACCACAGAAGAGAACGAAGCGATCGCCTAACCGTACCTATTTTTCAGGCGGGCGATCGCACCTGCCCGTTATCATGAACGTAGTAGCAACAAAACGTTACAAAGCACCATGATAGAAAAAATTCACAAATCCGACGAAGAGTGGCGGCAGCAATTGACGCCCATGCAATACAAAGTGACCCGACAAAAGGGCACAGAACGTGCATTCACGGGGGAATACCACGACAATAAAGCATCTGGGGTCTACAAATGCATTTGCTGCGGAGTACCCTTGTTTAGCTCTGAGACGAAATACGATTCCGGTACAGGCTGGCCGAGCTTCTGGGAACCCATTGAGTCAGACAATGTAGCCTTTGAAGAAGATCGTAGCTTATTTATGCGGCGTGTCGAAGTCCTTTGTGCTTTGTGCGACGCCCATTTGGGGCATGTGTTTCCTGATGGTCCCAGACCATCAGGCCAACGCTACTGCATGAACTCCGCCTCCCTCGATTTTGAGCCCAACGCATCCTCCGAGGGAGCCTAGCGCTTAGCATGTCGCTGACGCTCTACGGCGATGCGACCTTCCCCCTCCTTGCACGAAAGCAAAAGCCCCCGATGATTGCATCGGGGGCTTTTGCTTTATTTGGGATGATGAACAGGTTGCCGCTGCCCCCACAACAATAGGGCAGTTAAGTGGTGCTCAAGAATCACTACTCTGGGCAAAATACCCACCAATATTGAAGTCTGCGCTATCGGCAATTTGTTTCATCATAGAGCGCGTGATGAGCTTCCCTGCTTCTACCAACACTTGACCTGTGATGGGGTGCAACAGATTTTGCTCTGCCCGTCGCCCAATCAACACCTCAATATCTTGCAGCGAGTTGACGTACATACCAGGGGGCAGCTCAACAACCACGCCATCTCCCATTACTCGCGCCTGACAGGCGAGTCGCGAGTTGGTTTTGCAGGTGGTAATGACTTCTAGGGTCCGCTTCTCCCTCCGATTGATGGGCGTCAGTTGCTCCATCCCATCTTTTACATACACATGGCAGGTTGCACACATACCGCGCCCACCACATTCGCGGAGCACATCGAGATCTTTGTTGATGAGCACTGACAACAGACTGCCATTAGTTTCAATGGCAGTTTGCTGGTTGATGGGCTGCAGTTGGACAATTTTGGCCATTGAAATTTTCTCCTGAGGTATCAGCTCTAATCTTTGGACAACAGAGCTTGCAAGTTCTCATCCACAACACTCTGCTGTACTAAATTCTTGAAATCTCGAATAACTTTGGAGCATCGAGTGATAAATGCTGCGATCCATTCGCGGATCCATTGCTGCTGCTCTTCAGTCAACGGACTTGTGGCTTCAGTGGAACCGGTAGCCTGAAACTGGAATTGAGCCGACCGATCAATTTGAAATTGGCTGAGCCATGCTTCATCCGGTCGTGTTGATTTCCAGTAGTTCACAACCACCGTATTGCCGAGATAATGGGTCGCGATTTGACTCATCTGGCTGAGGAACACCGCCACATCCTTTGCACTGATGCTGAGGGATGGGGTGGGAGGATCAGCGATAGGTGGCTCGGGAGTCGCCACCGGAGCAGGTTCATCGGCAGGGACGGCTGAGGGCTCAGGTGATACTGAGGACCCAGGCGATGCAGACGACTTAGACGGAGCCGTGCTTCCATTAAGCGTGACAGAATCTAGCTGAGGCGTTGCATCCGATGGTGCGGAATCGGTAACGTTAGGTGTTGGTAGCGAGACAGGTTGCACCCAAGTATTTTGGCTTGTGCCCGCTAGGTTACCCGCAAACAACCGGAAAGTAGCGATCGCATTGGCCTCATCTTCCTGTAATTCAGAGCAGAGAAGATTTATGGCATGGTGATAGTCAGGCAAAACCAAGTGCTCGCCCGTCAGTACCAGGAGGACCATGCCATGTTGCAGTTTGTAAATAAAAACTTGATGCCCAATAAATTGAAATTCAAACGTCCCAAATGAGTCGGGAGTGGTATCAACGACCTGTTGAATTCCCTGGGCAAGAGCTTCTTTCTGCTGGAAGTTGAGAGTCTGGTCTACGCCAAAAAAATAGGGGCGTGACCGCCCATCCATCAGAGCAGCACCTACAATTCCTGGTAAATTCAGAAAATCCTGGATAATCTCCCGCTTCATAAGATGCTCTAATACAAAAATGCGGTTCTTAGGGAGAAATTATCGACCAACTTCACTGTAGATACATGCCCGCTTGCTTCGATTATTTCTCTGAACACCTGATACTGCCCGTTTTCTGCGGATTTGTACCAAATTAAGAGTTAAACATAGGCAACCCATAAGCAAGCTCCATAGTCAAACGTACCCTTTTTTTCCCAAGATGTTTTGCGATCGCAAAAAATACGTTGACAAAACTTTGGAAAAAGTGTGACAGGTTGCAGTCTAGGATCACTGCCATGTGACTCGACTGATCGCGTTAGCCTATTGATCGGGTACGCCGATTAACCTTCTTTATCGCTTCTTCTGATGGTGATTCATTGAAACCGGATACTTTTGGGGTAGCTGTTCTTTCTCCAACATCTCACTTCTCTCGGACTTACACTTATGTCTGACCTTCCATTCACCCTCGATCAACTTCGCATCCTCAAAGCGATCGCCGCTGAAGGAAGCTTCAAACGAGCGGCAGATAGCCTTTACGTGTCACAGCCAGCGGTGAGCTTGCAGGTGCAAAACCTGGAACGCCAGCTGGATGTACCCCTATTTGATCGAGGTGGACGCCGGGCACAGCTAACCGAAGCTGGACACTTGTTGCTGCGGTATGGCGATCGCATCTTGTCTCTCTGCGAAGAAACCTGCCGTGCCCTCGAAGATTTGCAACATCTTCAGGGGGGTACGTTGATCGTTGGCGCCAGCCAGACCACTGGAACGTACCTGTTACCTCGCATGATTGGGTTATTCCGGCATCGTTATCCCGAAGTCGCGGTACAGCTCCATGTCCACTCAACCCGCCGCACTGCGTGGAGTGTGGCCAACGGTCAAGTAGATCTGGCTATTATTGGCGGGGAGGTTCCACCCGAGTTACAGGAGCCCCTCGAAATCACACCCTATGCCGAAGATGAACTGGCGCTGATCATGTCGCCATCCCATGCCCTAGCCCGCCATGGCACCATCCAAAAAGAAGACCTATACAAGCTTCAATTCATTACCCTAGATGCTCAATCCACCATTCGTAAGGTGATTGAGCAGGTATTGACGCGATCGGGCATCGAAACGCGTCGCATCAAAGTCGAGATGGAGCTGAATTCCATTGAAGCGATCAAAAATGCCGTACAGTCTGGTCTTGGGGTGGCATTCGTCTCAATTTCGGCAATCGAGAAAGAATTGCAAATGGGCATCCTGCGCCGGATCCGGATTGAGGATGTTGTAGTAAATCGCACGCTTTCGGTGATCGTTAATCCAACCCGCTATCGTTCCAAAGCTGCTCATGCGTTCATGGAAGAAATTTTGCCGCAATTTAGCTTGTATAAGAATCAGGCCATGAGCAAGGTGGAAGGGGAAAAGGCATCGGCAGAAACTGATACGGCCTCAGCTAACGTCGAAGGAAAGGATTTTGCAGCTGTTGATGAAAGCCAGCCTGTTTCAGTCGAGACAAACTAGCCTGAGAGATGTTTAAGTCCTACAAGCTTATGCAAGCTTAGGGTTGAGGGATTAGAAACAATGCAGCTCACGTGAGCGGATTGGTTGTGGCCAGCCTCCGACACAGGTTTCTGGGGTTTGCTGTTTGTGCAAGTTCGTTAGCCTAGGGTTTCCCGTAGAGGTTTGATGCGACAGTGACCGTTTCAGCGTATTCTGAGGAAGAGACATAAAGGAATGTAACGGTACGTCATCATGGTGGAACGTCCGATTAAGAAGGCCGAGTGGCAGGCACGTAAAGCAGCAGAACAAGCGCAAGGGAGCGATAGCCAAGACAATGACCGCGAGCGGCGCGGTGGACGGGGCGATCGCCCTCAAAATCGCAAGCGCGATCGCGATCGGCGCAAAGGTGGACGGGGTAAAGAGGACGAGCGTAGAGCTCCTGCAAACCCAGCATTGATGAAAGGCCCGAAACCAAGCCAGAAGACAGAAGAAGAAATACCACCCGTCGAAGAACCAACGGTTGAAGCCATGGAGGCAACAACCGACGCTCCTCAGGAAACACCGGACCTTGCAATCGATACGCCAGAAACGGCTCCAGTTGTTGAGCCTGCGGCTGAAACGCCAGACACCACTACTCCTGATACTCCGGAAGCTGAAGCTCCAGAGACCGCTCCCGTTGTCGAACCGGCTGCCGACACACCGGAACCCGCAGATGAGGCTCCGGAAGCTGCTCCAGTCGCTGAATCGACTGCTGACGCCCCAGAAGTTTTGGCTGATGTTCCAGAGACGACTCCAGCAGCCGAACCCGTGGCTAAACCTGCTGAAACGCCCGCTGAAGCAACGGTGAGTTCTCCAGAAGCTGCTCCTACTGAGGATGCTGCTGCGCAGGAAACACCTGTCGATGAACCTTCTACCGCACCTGTCGCACCAGAACCTGTCGACACTCAGATGGCTGAACCCGTTGCGACACCTGAGGCAAGTGCAGCAACGGCTGATCCTTCTGTCGATACGGAAGCGCTTGAAGCACCTGTGAGCTCTGAGGCGGAAGCAGCCGATGGAGAGGCAATCGCCGACACAGTATCTGAGGCCAGTCAGGAAGATGTCGCAAGTGTGCCAGCCGATAATGAGCCTCAGGCTGATCCCGAAACCGCTGTAGCTCCAGAAGCTGAACTGCCCGCCCCGCCTGAAACAACACCTGAAACTGAGGAAGAAGCTACGGCAGAAACCTCTGAGGCACCAACAGAAGCAGAGGTATCGACGGAAACCGAGGTAAGTTAACAGCCAACCTCACTCTATGTCTGCTTGATCCAATACTGCAGCCCTGAAATGCTTTCCTTGCCATGACGACTCCGTCTTTTTCTTCCCTCACGGATGCCGAGCGTTTTCTAAAACAGTTTGATTGCCTCAACCCGGATGAGGCTCGGGCAATGGATTATGCTCCCATCCGTGCGGCCTTGGCGATCGCCACAGAACAATCGGACTACCAAATCCTTGGCGTTTGTGCCAGCTCCCTGGATCAGGGAACACAAGCGCTTTTGCAATATGCTCAGGCGTTGGGCTATACTCCAGAACCACAGTTTGAGCCAGTGGATGGAGCTGTTTATATCAAGTTCAATCCTCGCACCGGCCTATGCTATGCCAAGAGCTACACGGGGCATCATCGGGGGGTGCTGGTCTCGTGTCAGGCAGATTTTAGTGATGGTCATAGTCAGATGTACGGTCACCTGCCCCTCGATTTATTTGATGCCGTTTAGAGTAAGAAGGGCAAGGTAACTAGACTTATTCTGCTGAGACACAGTTTTGAACCGCGAAGATAAACCTGAGAGTGCGGCTGAGCAAGCAAATGGGCTGTCGCCTTTATCCACCATTGAATTACAGGTCGAACAGGGGGGCGATCGCCTGGATCGGTGGCTAGCCGAGCAGTTACCCGATTTTTCACGGGCACGTATCCAGAAGTTAATCGAACAGGGGCATGTGACTCGAAATGGTCAGGCCTGCTGCTCCAAGAAAGACAATGTGCAAGTGGGCGATCGCATTCACCTCACTATCCCCGATGCAATTCCCCTCGACTTGCCTGCCCAGGAGATACCGCTGGATGTGCTGTATGAGGATAATGATGTCCTGATCCTCAACAAGCCAACGGGCTTAGTAGTACATCCTGCGCCGGGACACGAAGACGGTACGCTGGTCAACGCAATCCTGGCTCACTGCCCCAATCTTCAAGGAGTGGGCGGCGTACAGCGGCCTGGAATCGTGCATCGGCTAGACAAAGATACCAGCGGTGCGATCGCCATTGCTAAGACAGACCATGCCCATCACCATCTTCAAGCCCAGTTCAAAGCCAAAACGGCGCGTCGGACTTATTTGGCGGTGGTGCACGGCGCACCTAAAGCAAATACGGGCACGATCGACCAACCGATTGGGCGGCATCCGGGCGATCGCAAGAAGATGGCCGTCGTCTCGCCCCCTGCTACCGGACGCTCTGCCATTACCCACTGGCAGGTACAGCAGCGGATGGGAAACTATAGCCTGCTGCAATTTGAGCTAGAAACTGGGCGCACGCACCAAATTCGCGTCCACTGTTCGTTTATCGGCCATCCCATTATCGGCGACCCAGTTTATGGATCTCGCCGCTCCGTTGGCGTCAATGTACCAGGACAGGCGCTCCATGCCTGGAAGCTCCGTCTCCAACATCCCCGTACCGAGGAGTGGATAGAGGCGATCGCCCCGTTGCCGCCTTATTTCCAAACCCTCATTCGCGTACTAGAGCAAAGAGCGTCCCAATAATGCAAATTCTTTGAGATTGCACGACAAACAGCCCTTTCGACTCTGCTCAAGGAACTTCAGCGAAGCGGAGTCGAAAGGAACGGATATTTGCCGATCATCCATCTTGCGCTTCTACCAAGCGAAAGCGGTTACGCCCCCGGCGTTTCGCCTGCTCTAAGGCATCATAGGTTCTGTCAACCATCGCGGATGCCTCTATGGCTGGCGATGGGTAAGCGATCGCTCCGCCCATGCTAATGGTGGTCGGTTGTGTGGTGCCATTTTCCAATTGCAGCGCCTGGTCTGCGAAAGCCGCACGAATCGCTTCACCGTAGTCATTGGCGGATTTGGTATCCAGTCCCGTCGTCAGACAAGCAAACTGCCCCCTGCCGTCGTGGTAGAGCCAGTTGCCGTCTGCACTGACCTGCCGGAGGCGTTCGGCGATCGCCCGCTGCAACTGTTGGCGTTGAAGCTGATCCATCGGGGCCCCCTCGCTCGATTCGTTGGCTTCTAAGAGATAGAGGCAAACGGATGTTGCCATTGCCGCCGCTCCATTGCTGCTGTTTCGGAGGCGAAAGCGCACGGCCTCCGTCAGTAAATCTCCTTTGAGCAATCCAGTCGTCGGCTCCAGGAGTGACGCCGCCGATAGGATATCTTGAACGCGGGCACGAACCCCGTCTGCTTTTTGGGCTTCGGCAGCGATCGCCTGATCCTTGACCTGTAACTCATAGTCCAGTTCTTGCATCTGCTTCCGCTGGCTCGCAATTTTGAGACTGCGCCGAATGATACTTGGAGACAACACAAGTAATCCCACCAGGATGCCAATGGCCAGGGTAATAAGCAAAACGAGAGCAAGCGGTTCCTGAAATTGCGTGCCAAAAAAGCTGATGACAATACGGGTTGTATTTTGCAGCGCAAACAACACCGTTCCCAGGGCAATAACCAAAGCCAAAATGATCAGAAAAGGCATAGGCGAGAAAGGAGCAGGGTTGGAAATGCAATAGGACAGCGGCCAAGCCGGCTGCCATCACAATCGCATAGATTCTATAGGTTTCAGCGAAATATACCGAAAAACATAAGCGATCGCCTAAATAAGGCGATCGCTCAAAACTATCGAACACAAGGGCAAGCCATCATTTAGCTATCAGACTGCTGGTGTGTTGCCAAAGCGAGCATAGGGAACAATTTCCTCACCAAAGTAGCGAGTATATTCTGGGCTGCTCATGAGCTTCGACACAACAACCCCCAGGCCGTGCTGGGTAAGTAATGCACAATACTCTTGCAGCTCAGCAGAATTGGCGGGAGTCCGTCCCAGCAGATGCCGGAACAACAATTCCGTGGCCTTCTCCTGAGGATAGGGCTTGATGAAGCGATCTGCGTAGACGCCCGATACCACCAGGCGTTTTACGAATTCACGCACCGAGATTTCACCCCGCTGCAACATCCCTTCCAAGTCCAGACGGCGTAGTTCCATGGGAACATCCCCTGCCGGAACACCCATGACTTGCTGATAGAGTGCGGCGATCGCCTCACGCAACTCTGCCTCACCCATGCCAGTAGTAACCTGGACGATCCGCACCGAGGTTTGTGCCGACACCGCCAGAGCTTCTCCACCAATGGAGCGGCTCAAGTTTACATAGTCTGGTGTTTCGGCTTTGGTTTGGGTGGCGATCGCATCTTCCACCAAAGGCATCTGAGCCATGTCCATGCGCCCACTCACAGGCTTGAAGCTGGGAACCACCAAGTCGCGATCCTGCTTTGTCAGCTTGTTGTAGAGCGTCTGAGTATTGGGGAAGTTAGCCGCAGGCAAGGTCAGGTAGCGATTGTAAGGAACCGTATCCTCCCCAAACGCTTCTGCATATTCGCGACTGTTGACCATCGCACCAATGAAGCCCTTCAAGCCTTGCGTTGCCAGAATCTGATTGTACGTCCGGATTTCCGATTGATCCAGAGGTGCACGTCCCAGGAAGTGCTTCGTCCCCAGCTCAATGACCTTCGTATTGGGATAGGGGGTGTAGAACTCCTTAATGTACAGCCCCGACAAGCCAATACCTTCAACAAACTCCTTCAGGGTGATCTCCCCATTCCGCAGCTTGCTCTCTAGACTAGTGAACTCGTTGGTCACGATATACGGCGGTACATCGCGCTCAAAGATTTGCCGATAAGTGGCCCCAATCACGGTTTCGACAATCGCAGGGTCGGACAGCGAGGTGAGCTTGAAGACCTTCGTCTGCTCCCGCTTCTTGCTGACCCCTTGGGTAGAACGGAACTGGATATCGGGTGCCGTGCGCGATTCTCCCACAGCCCCCAACTGCACAAAGCGGGGGGTTTCTTCCACCATCGACTTCATCATGCCCTTGTCAGTGATGCTGCTGACCCGGTTTGTTCGTAGCGCCAGACCCTTAGGTGTGACGTAGCGCTCATAGGGAACTGTATCCTCGCCAAAGGTTTCAGAGTATTCTTGGCTGTCGATAATGGCATCTACCAGCGCATAGAAGCCCTGCTTGGAGCAAATGTCGAAGTAGTAATTGGTCTCATTCCGACCATAGGTTGGGCGCCCCAGTAGGCGACGATGGATATATTCCACCGCTTTCATCACATACAGCGACGTCCAATACATCTTGCGGAACGTATCCGATTTGGCTAACTGCCGCACAAACTCACGAACGGTAATTTCCCCTGTTTCCAAGCGATTTTCCGCCATCTTCAGCCGCTGCCCATCATAAACATCCCGTCCAAAGACTTGTAGGTACGTCGCTTGAATAACAGCCAGCGTTGAGCTTTCAGAGTACTTGATACTGGCAGCAGGATTCTGACTCCCACCACTGAACGAACCCGTGTAGCTCGACACCTGATCCAGCTTGAATATCTTGGGACCCAAGCTACCCGGAGCCACTCCACGAGAACTTGGATTGCTCAGTTGATTGTTGGTACTGGGACCACGGTTGATCAGAATCCGGCGAGTATCTTTCCCGAAGGGAGCAGGGCTGGTGCTTGGGTTGCGCGTTTCTTTCGGGAAGATAGCCCCAAACTGAATTTCCAAGGGATCGTTGCCCGAACCATACACATGCTGATCAGGTAGCGGCTGATTGTAGCTTGCAAAGGTTGTGATGAACTGAGGAATTTTGCGGAAGGGCGCACTGTATCTCAGCAGATCCTGTTGTGGCCCCCAGTTACGGCATTCCTGAGCTTCTTGCCCTAATCCTCGCAGGTAAGGCACCGTTTCTTCGCCAAAGTAATCGCCATACTCCTTCGAATCCACCAAAGCATCGACCAAGGCAGACAAACCACCCTCAGAAACAATCGAAAAATACTTCTGCACCTCTTCGCGCGAACTGGGGCCTCGACCCAAGATATGGCGGAAAGCCAGCTCTAGAGCACGGCTATTGATATAAGGCTCAAAGAAGTTCTTGCGATACAGGGGCGACTTAGCTAAACGGCGAACGAACTCTTTCATTGAGATTTCGCCGTTTTTCACCTTAGATTCCAAATCAGAAATACCCAGGGAATAGGCACGGGTAATATCTCGCTCAAAAATCTGACGGTAGGTCGCCTTCACAACCTCATTTTTTTCGCTGGCCGACAGCCCCGGCTTCATTGCATACTTTGGTCGCCGCTCAGCTGCATTGAAGTAAATCTGCGGCAGTTGCAATCCTTGCTGATCGATGGAAGGGCGCTGGCGCAACTTATCGGACGGGGTGGGTGCAACAAATTCACCAATGAGAACCTCAAAGTATCGCGCAACGATTTCGGCAGCTTCCTCATCCTCGCGGAAGTAGGTGAGCGCTCCAACCCGCATTTCCTGCAACGCCACAATCGTGGCATCCGAGGAGCAAGCATTCTCAATAATTTCCCGCAGCCCACGCACGTTGACGGCAATGATGTTGGGGTCGCCTGCCACGATCGCATAGGTGAGATAACGCAAAAACCAGCTCAAGTCCCGCAGCGACTTCTGCATGTTGCTGGGGCCGTAGCGTGCCACGTTAATGGGGCGAAACCGGGGTGGAACCGGGCCACTGCTCGGCGTTAGGAAGAGGGTTCTCAGCCCACCCAAAAACCCACCACTGCTACCGCCACCGGAAACATAGGTCACAGTTCCTAGCTTCATGCCTTCCTGGGTATCGATAGCGATACCACCCTGGCTTATCTGGACAACCTCTTCTTCGGGAGGCTTTTCCAGAAACGCCATGGGAGAGCCACCAACAAAAATCCGATTGGCTGCCCGAGAAACAATTAATTCTGAATTTTTGGTGAGGGCATCGGCGATCGCCAAACGCTTGAGACCAGAACTAAAAAAGCTCGATAACTCACCAAGCTCACCCCGGCCCAAGAAGCGATCCTGCTGCTCTGCCTGCGTGATCGTGGACATGGGTAAGGTTTGATAAAGATTGGGGCGTGCTACAGAGCTTCCACCACTTGCCTTAACACTCATCGGATTTCAAAAGCTCCCTATCAATGTTGTCGTGGTCTCTAAACCGTTTTGTCTTAAACAATTTTCCATACGCAGTAGCCGCTGTCGGCAGACCAAGCTAGAAGCAAAACTCCCGCATCATCCATGCCGAACCCATCGGTACTGAGGCGCTGATTCTGACGAACCAACCCAACTTTAGGTTAGAGCGTTTCGTCGAGCCAGCCGTAAAACATTAAGAAGTGTATCGAGCCAGGAATAGCACAATCACTTCGCTGATCATACGGGACGAGGGAGACGAAGATGAGAGGCGGTATAAGTTTTGTTACGTTCACTCGGAAAAGCAAGGGGCTCAATCCGTCTACATAATCCGTTGTCGACTTTTTGGCTATTGGCAACTTTCTGACGGCATCCATTGCATCGCATTAAGTATTGTTACCTGTCGGTGATATGATCTGAGGTGATGAACCGATGGTTCACTTTGTTTCGAAGGACGTTTGTTTCACAGGGCATTTTCCGGTGAATTCATCGAACACCCCTGCCGATAATGGCACTTCGACCGAATCATCCCCAGAAGCATCTCGCCAGCTTGCCGCCGAGCCCAATACTTCGATGCAGGAGTATTACCAGCTTCAGCAAAGCTTATTGCGAGCAACCCTGTTATTAACAGGAATCATCTTCGTTTCTGTGTGGATTTTCTACTCCTTCAACGTTGCTTTGAATTATTTCATTGGAGCGTGCACAGGTGTGGTTTACTTGAGACTGTTGGCAAAAAATGTGGCTCAGCTTGGTCGCGAGAAGCAACGTTTAAGCAACACTCGGTTAGCATTGCTAATTGGAGTTATTGTAATTGCCTCTCGAGTGAGTGAGTTGCAAATTATGCCAATCTTTTTAGGTTTTTTAACCTATAAGGTGGCAGTCATCTTCTATATGGTGCAAACGGCCTTCATGTCGACGTCTGACTGATTTCTGTAGCACCATGAGAGTATTGGGTGCGATTTCGATAGGTCGTCTCCTCCTAGCGATTCATGACAGCTATTCGATTTGAATAGTTTATGTCGGGCGCAACAAACCTCTGGATGCCCCTCGTACTTTCAAATCTCAGAGATTTGAAAGAAGAGAATTTTGCTTAGTCTATATTTCATAGATTCTCTCCACTGCACTGAGAAAAGATGTATTTAGCGGAACCCTTTAACGATTTGAGCCATATCTATCATCTGCCCATCGCAGAACTTGAGGTAGGCAAGCATTTCTACTGGCAGATCGGCAACCTAAAGTTGCATGGCCAAGTCTTTTTAACCTCCTGGTTTGTGATTGGCGTTTTGATCATTGCAGCGTTTCTGGCGAGCCGTCGCTCCGATCGCATTCCCAGTGGCATTCAAAACTTCATGGAATATGCTCTGGAATTTATTCGGGACTTGGCTCGGGGGCAAATTGGTGAGAAGGAATATCGTCCCTGGGTTCCATTTGTAGGAACGTTATTTCTGTTCATCTTCGTTTCTAATTGGTCTGGGGCACTGGTTCCTTGGAAATTGGTTGAAATCCCTGGCGGTGAGCTTGCAGCTCCGACCAGCGATATTAATACCACCGTTGCTCTTGCGCTATTGACATCGCTGGCCTACTTTTATGCTGGCTTTCGTAAGAAGGGGCTGGGCTACTTCGGCAACTATGTGCAGCCGGTTCCCTTTATGCTCCCGTTCAAAATCATTGAAGATTTTACAAAACCTCTCTCCCTTAGCTTCCGATTGTTTGGAAACATTCTGGCAGACGAGCTTGTGGTTGGGGTTCTTGTACTCCTCGTTCCTCTGTTTGTACCGCTTCCCGTAATGGCATTGGGTCTATTTACTAGTGCAATTCAGGCACTGATCTTTGCGACCCTAGCTGCTGCTTACATCGGTGAGGCAATGGAGGATCATGGTGAAGGGCATGAGGAGCACTAGCGTTCCTCAGGTAGGGTAATTGACCCTGCGAATTCAAGACCTTTCGTAGTAGGCAGGGTTCTGCTTGTCGCTAGGTCGTAAGCGTGTAAGCGCTTTTCTAACTTGTTCACGTACGCAATTCTTTAACCAAAGGAAAGGAAGTTATCGCTATGGATTCACTCGTTGCCGCTGCTTCTGTTGTGGCTGCTGCTCTCGCAGTTGGTCTCGCTGCCATTGGCCCTGGCATTGGTCAAGGAAGTGCCGCTGGTCAAGCCGTAGAAGGTATCGCTCGTCAGCCTGAAGCGGAAGGCAAAATCCGTGGAACGTTGCTGCTGAGCTTGGCCTTTATGGAAGCACTGACAATTTACGGTCTCGTTGTTGCCTTGGTTCTTTTGTTTGCAAATCCCTTCGCTTAATTAAGGGTTTTCTGTTAGAGGTGCGGCTCATCGCACCTCTACTGGTTTAATTGCATGGCACGATCCGCTTAGGATCTAGCACGGGTTGTTTGGTTCTTCGGGTTTGATTCCTAAAGATCTAGCAGTCTCATCTTTAGTAGATGGTTCTAGCAAGATTGGTGAGCTTGTTCTGTTGGTGGTGAACGTCTTCTACACGGACGGCAACTGTTGTAGGGGTTCAGGATAGACCGTATGACTAGTAGTTCCAACTCCCAAGATTGCATGGTAAAAATTATGCTCTGAGTGAGCTGAACGGGTTGGGTATTTATGTTTCACTCGCTAATCCTTTTGGTTGCAGAGGCGGCGGAAGCCGAATCGGGGGGAGGTCTCTTCGACTTAGATGCCACCCTTCCCCTGATGGCGATTCAGTTCCTGATTCTGGTCGCCGTCCTCAATGCCCTCTTTTACAAGCCCCTGGGCAAAGTTTTGGATGATCGTGATGCGTACATTCGTGGAACGCAGGCGGAAGCAAAAGAGCGTTTGATGAAGGCACAGGAGCTGGCACGGCAGTTTGAGCGAGAACTCGCTGATACGCGGCGTGAGGCTCAGACAACGATCGCCACGGCACAAGCGGAGGCAAGTAAGATTTCCTCCGACAAAATTGCTGCGGCGCAGCAAGAAGCGCAGGCACAACGGGAAAAGGTTCAGTCCGAGCTAGATCAGCAGAAGGCGGAAGCAATGCAAAGCCTGGAGCAGCAAGTGGATGCCCTTAGCCAGCAAATTTTGCAAAAGCTTCTGGGAGGTGTTTCCCTTGGTTAGTTTCAGTATTATGGTGCTCTCGGCACTGGTTCCGATGAACTGGTTGCTCCTCGGTGAGGCCGAAGAAGGTGGATTTGGCCTCAACTTCAATCTTCTCGATACCAACCTTATTAATCTCGCCATCATTATTGGTGTGCTCGTTTACTTTGGCCGTGGTCTTGTGGGTAAGACATTGGTAGAGCGACGTTCGCAGATTGAAATGGCAATTCAGGAAGCCGAAGATCGTAAGAAGTCGGCTTCGGCATCTCTGGCAGAAGAGCAGCAGAAGCTTGCCCAAGCGAAGAGCGAAGCGGAACGTATCCGGCAAGATGCTGTAGCCAGTGCTGAGCGAGCAAGGGCTGCGATTCTTGAGGAAACGGAAGCAGAGCTGGCTCGGATGCGGGAGGCGGCAAGTCAGGACATTACGTCGCAACAGGAGCGGATTGCGCGTGAGTTGCGCGAGGTTATCGCCTCACGAGCCGTTGCCCTATCTGAAGAGCGCCTCAAGTCTGGGTTGAATCCAGATGCCCAGTGGCAACTGGTTGAGCAAAGTATTGCATCGTTGAGAGGTTGAGCATGAAGGGAACCGCATTATCGGAAGTCGTTGAACCCTACGCCCAAGCGTTGATGTCGATCGCAACGTCGCAGGATTTGGTAGATCGCTTTAGCGAAGATGTGTCAACGTTGCTGGATACGCTAGACGCCTCAGACGAGTTACAGCAATTCTTGGGGAACCCTTTTCTGAGCCCAGACGGGAAAAAGTCGGTGCTGCAACAGTTGGCGAGCGATCGCATCCACCCACTGATGCAAAACTTCTTGATGTTGCTAGTTGACCGGGGGCGTATTTTGTTCCTGGACGGCATTTGCAAGCAATATCAAGCGCTTGTCCGTCAATCTCGTGGCATTGTGCTGGCAGAGGTCGCCGCAGCGGTGGAACTGACGGATGACCAGAAGGAAGCCGTTAGGAGCAAGGTGATTGAACTGACGGGCGCACAGCAGGTAGAGATTAGCACATCGATTGATCCGGGCTTGCTGGGTGGCGTTGTCATCACTGTCGGATCGCAAGTCTTTGACGCTAGCTTGCGCGGTCAATTGCGCCGTATGAGCTTGGACCTGGCGAGTAGCTAGTCAAACTAGGGCATATTGCCGTTCTCCTTTACATCTAATTGATATCTTCGAGCCACGCTCGTTTTGTCCACCCATCCATTCTCTGTAGTTCTAGCCAACAGGAAGACCCATGGTAGCAATCAGACCCGACGAAATCAGCAGCATTATTCGTCAGCAAATTGAGCAATATGATCAGGAAGTGAAGGTTTCCAATGTGGGAACCGTGCTCCAGGTTGGTGACGGGATCGCCCGTGTATACGGTTTGGACAATGTAATGTCGTCTGAGCTGTTGGAATTTGAAGATGGTACGGTCGGCATTGCCCAAAACTTGGAAGAAGACAATGTTGGGGTTGTGCTTTTCGGTCAAGGTTTAGGGATTCAAGAAGGTAGCCCCGTCCGTGCAACGGGTAAAATTGCCTCGATTCCCGTGGGTGATGCCATGATTGGTCGGGTGGTTGATGCGTTGGCTCGTCCGATTGATGGAAAGGGCGAAGTCCAAACCAGCGAAACTCGACTGATTGAATCTCCGGCACCTGGCATTATTGCCCGGAAATCGGTATATGAGCCGATGGCAACCGGAATCACCGCTATCGATGCCATGATTCCCATTGGTCGGGGTCAGCGGGAATTGATTATCGGTGACCGTCAGACCGGGAAAACAACCGTTGCTATCGACACGATCCTGAACCAGAAGGGCAAGGATGTCGTTTGCGTTTATGTCGCTGTCGGCCAGAAAGCCTCTACCATTGCCCAGGTCGCTCAAGTTCTGCGCGATCGCGGGGCAATGGACTACACCATCATCGTAGATGCCAGTGCCAGTGACGCAGCAGCCCTACAATACCTCGCGCCCTACACTGGAGCCTCACTCGCTGAGTACTTCATGTACAAGGGCAAAGCTACCCTTGTGGTCTACGATGACCTGTCCAAGCATGCCCAAGCTTACCGCCAGATGTCTTTGCTGTTGCGTCGTCCGCCCGGTCGGGAAGCCTATCCTGGAGATGTTTTCTTCCTCCACTCTCGCTTGCTGGAGCGGGCTGCGAAGCTCAGTGAAGCCTTGGGTGAAGGCAGCATGACTGCACTGCCCATCATCGAAACGCTGGCTGGAGACGTTTCGGCGTATATTCCCACCAACGTTATTTCGATTACCGATGGTCAGATCTTCCTCTCGGCTGACCTGTTTAACGCTGGGATTCGTCCGGCCATCAACGCTGGTATTTCGGTATCCCGTGTGGGTTCGGCAGCACAGACTAAGGCGATGAAAAAGGTTGCCGGAAAGCTGAAGCTGGAACTGGCTCAATATGACGAGCTGAAAGCGTTTTCGCAGTTTGCATCGGATCTCGACAAAGCGACCCAAAATCAGCTCGCTCGGGGTGCGCGTTTGCAGGAATTGTTGAAGCAACCGGCGTCTTCTCCGCTCTCTCTCGAAGACCAAGTCGCCATCATCTACGCAGGCACCAATGGCTACCTAGATGATGTTCCTCAGGACAAGGTGACAGATTTCACCAAGGGGCTGCGAGAGTACTTGCAAAACAACAAGCCAAAGTATGGTGAGTTGATCCAAGAGAAGAAAGCGTTGTCTGATGAAGTGGTTTCTTCTTTGAAAGAAGGCATCACCGAGTTCAAGCAAGCCTTCATGGCGGCTTAGATCCATCTGAGGGCGATCGCCTCATAAATCTAACAAGCGATCGTCCACTCTGCCTCTGATCACGAGGCATCTCAACACATATCTGGTTATGACCTAAAGCCCAAGAGGTCTATTGCAATGCCTAACTTGAAAGCGATTCGCGATCGCATCAAATCTGTTAAGAATACACGGAAAATTACCGAGGCAATGCGTTTGGTGGCAGCAGCCAAGGTACGTCGTGCCCAGGAACAAGTATTGGCAACCCGTCCGTTTGCCGATCGCCTCGCTCAGGTGCTGTACAACCTCCAAATCCGGTTGCGGTTTGAGGATGTGGATCTGCCTTTGCTAAAGCAGCGTGATGTTGAAACCGTCGGCTTGCTTGTGATTTCGGGCGATCGCGGCCTGTGTGGTGGCTACAATGCTAACGTCATCAAGCGTGCCGCCACCCGCATCCAAGAGTTGAAGGCGGATGGCATTGACTACAAATTAGTCATTGCTGGACAGAAAGCAACCCAGTACTTCAAGCGTCGGGAAGCCCCAGTTGAAGCGAGCTTTACGGGTTTGGAACAAGTGCCCACAGCCGCTGAAGCCTCGAAGATTGCCGATGAACTCTTGTCGCTGTTCCTGTCGGAAGAAGTTGACCGGGTCGAGCTGATTTATACCAAGTTTGTTTCGCTGGTGAGTTCGCGCCCGGTTGTCCAGACGCTGCTCCCTCTCGATCCGCAGGGTCTTGAAGTGGCGGATGACGAAATTTTCCGCCTGACCACACGAGGTGGAGCATTTGAAGTGGAACGGCAAAAAGTTGCTGCTCCAGAATTTCAATCCCTTCCGCAGGATATGTTGTTTGAGCAAGACCCCATCCAAATCTTGGATGCGCTGTTGCCCCTCTACCTCAACAACCAACTGCTGCGGGCGTTGCAGGAATCGGCAGCCAGCGAATTGGCCGCTCGGATGTCAGCCATGAGCAATGCCAGCGATAATGCCTCTTCGCTGATTAAGTCTCTGACGATCTCCTACAACAAAGCACGTCAGGCCTCCATTACCCAGGAAATTCTGGAAGTGGTCGGGGGTGCCGAAGCCTTGAGTGGCTAAGCAAATGTCCGGGGCATCTGGCTAGCCTCGATGCCGAAGACACACCATAAAAAAGCCATCCATCTGATGATGATGGGGCAATACTTGTAACCAGCCCGCTGGCTTGAGAAATGGCGATGCCCATGACGCATCTGGTTTCTCGATCGCCCAGTCGGGCTGGCTTTTTAGGAAGTGTTGGATCACATCCTCATTCTCCCTGGGATGCAGGGTACAAGTGGAGTAGACAAGGCGGCCTCCTGGTTTCACCCAGGCTGCGCCCTGTGCCAATAGTTCCGATTGCAAGGTAGATAGTTCTTCGATGCTGGTGGGCGTCTGCCGCCAACGCGCATCGGCATGGCGTTGCAATGTGCCCAATCCGGAGCAGGGAACATCCAACAAAACGCGATCGGCTTGCCCAATGAACGACTCGAGTTGGCGACTGTCAGCAGCAAGGGTGCGAATGCTCTGGATCTGGAGGCGCTGGGCATTTTCTTCCACTTTGCGTAACCGTTTGGGGTTGCGATCGCACGCCCATACAACGCCGCGATCGCCCATCAATTCGGCAAGATGGGTCGTTTTTCCACCAGGAGCCGCACAGCCATCCATCACCATGTCGCCCGGTTGCGGAGCCACCAGTTGTCCCACCAATTGGGCGCTCGCATCTTGGATCATCCACTTCCCTTCGGCAAATCCTGGAAGCCGATCGACCGCGCCTACATGGTCCGTGAGTCGTAAGGCTTGGGGTACCGCCTCCAGGGTCTCGACCCTCACGCCAGCTGCTTCCATCTCGGCCTGCACTTGGGCAATGGAGGTCGTGAGACGATTCACGCGCAGGTCAATGCTGGGGGATTGATTCATCCACTGACAGAGGGCATCGGCATCGCCCTCACCAAACTGCTCCACCCAAACCTGCACGATCCAGTCGGGAAAGCTGTGCAACGTGCCCAGTCGCGGAATGGCTGAGTCGGGAAGCTGCAAAGGATCGCCCTTTTCTGACTCCCGCAAATAGCGCCTTAGGACACCATTCACCAAGCCAGCCAAGCCAGCCAAGCCATTTTGCTTAGCTAACTCGACGGTCGTGTTCACCGCGGCAGATGGCGGGATGTGGTTCAGGTAACGGAGTTGATAAAGCCCGACCTGTACAATGCTGAGTAGGGGGAGCGGCGGTGGCTTCTTAACAAATTGCTGAACCAGCGCCTCTAGCGTGCGGCGGCGACGGACACAGCCATAGACCAGTTCGGTAAACAATCCTCGATTTTTCTCCGACAGCGTTCCTCGCTGCAAGGTCTGATGGACAGCAACATCGGCATAAGCTCCTCGGTACACCGACTGCAGGGCCAGAAACGCCAGTTGTCGGGGCTGTTCAGAAGCGAGCGGAGAAGCAGACTGGGACACAATGTAGAGTTTGTGGGAACATCAAGCGGCAGTAGGTGCCGCTTTCCATTCTGCCCTGATTTTGCCTTTTGGGTTAAACCCCTGGAACAGCGCAACAGAATCCAAGGAGGAACACGACACGCCCCTCCCTGGAATTGATTCTCGGGTTAGAAAGAGAAGGGCAGATTGAGACCGACATAACCAAAGATAGTATCCAGTCCTGGATTGCCAGAAAACAAGTCAGCGTTGGAGATATGGTGCCAGCGCACGCCGACCATCAGACGTTGCTCATCGTTGAGGCGAATAGTGGTACCGCCTCCCACCTGAGGGGTGAAATTAAAGCTAGAGCCTCGGCTGGGGACATCATTGGTTGTGCCTAAAATACCTGCACCCCCATCGATATAAAGAGACCAGTCAGATTCCCGAACGAAGTGCCAACGCAGAATCGCGGAAAGATTTAGCCCCACGGCATCATCTCCCGGTTGGTCAAAGACCATGCTGTTAAGCTCTAGGTTGATGCTGTGGCCATCCGCGAAGAAGTGAGACGCACCTGCGCCAACCAGCCCAAAGCGACTGGTGTCATCGCCTCCCAGAGTTGTGGCTCCCCCGGCATGGATATACCAGCGCTCCGAGCCATCGGCTCCGAATACCGAGGAGGCGTCTTCGGTCGGTTCCGCTTCGGTCGGCTCCGCCTCTAGTTCAGTCTCCATTGGTTCCGCCTCGCTCGGTTCTACCTCGATTGCTTCGGGAGTTGACGTTTGGGCGATCGCCGCTCCTTCATCCCATTCCGTTTCCGCCCACTCTTCCACCAATGGTTCCGCCGTCAAGGCTGGGTCAATAAATTCCGTCGCAAAGAGCGCCTGAGGCGTCGCGACCGAAGCCTCTGCTGGGAACGCAACCAATTCATTCTCCGCCGGAATTTGGGGATGCAGTTCCTCAGTCGCATCTGCCACCCTGATGACTGCCCGCAATGAGGAGGGTTTGATGGCTGTCAGCTGTTGCGCTTTCGTGGATTCGGCTGGACTCGCATGGGCAGGCATGAGTGGAGCCAGGGCGATCGCCCCTAACGCAAGGGTGCCAACCAGAGTCACCTGCTTGAAGTGCGAATTTCCTTTCCAGGAGCAGAACCAATCGGCAAGGGGCATAGCCACATTACGGATGCAGGCAGGATAGGAAGTATTGGATTTATCCATATATGTCAAATAATGGGTTGAACCTGAATGGGGGGAAGCCTAATAACTATGTTGGGGGCGGTTTGATAGCGGACAGATGCAGCACAAAAGCAACTATTTGCAGTCAAACCAGCACAGTATAAACGAAGATTCTGGTTGATCAATCCCAGCTCAGCCAAAACGCTCAAAGAAATAAAAAGAACGGATCATTACCCTCCCCTGCGAGAAGATACAACAATCCGTTCTGGTATAGCCTTAGCGATTTAGATTAAGGTGAACAACCTTTTGAAGACCGTACACTGCGCAGCGTCCAAAAAGCTCTTGGATCATCTATGCGCTACAAACCTCAAAGGGTTCGCATAGGCGTCGTTTACTCATGAATCCAGGGCATGAGGGTGGGTGACCAGCTGGCCAGCTCAGCTTCGGTAAACCAGAGAGCAATCTCTTGTTGGGCTGTTTCTGGAGCATCGGAACCGTGAATGATGTTGCGGCCGATGTTGGCTCCAAAGTCACCACGAATGGTACCGGGTTCAGCCGTGAGCGGATTCGTCGCGCCAATCAGCTTCCGGGCAGCCGCAATGACACCATCACCTTCCCAAACCATAGCAACAACAGGTCCTGAGGTGATGAACTCGACCAAGCCAGCGAAGAAGGGGCGTTCTTTGTGAACACCATAATGGGTTTCTGCGAGTTCTTTGCTGACCTGCATCAGCTTCAAGCCCACGAGGGTGAAGCCTTTTTTCTCGAAACGGCCAACAATTTCTCCGACCAAACCACGTTGCACCCCGTCAGGTTTGATAGCAATAAAGGTTTTTTCCACAGCAGCTACCTCGTCAGTTGCGTCTAAAGTCCTTTTCTATGCTCAGGAAAATGGGATCGTTTGTAAAGTGAGATCTATGCATTTTTACGGTCTACTTGAGGGGGTTGGGTAGCATCAAGGGAAAGCCATTGCTAGTGCAGTCGGTCAGTCGGTTGCTAGGTCTGTAATGCTGGGTCTGTAATCATGGGCTGTGCTGAGCGGATGGCATTCTTAGGAAGGAGGGGGCAACAATTGCACGTAGGATGAGTCAAAACGTTCGTAATCCTTGGAGATTTGGATTTTTGGTGTTGATGGTGATGGTGAAGTAGAGAGGTTGACATGGTAAGTAAGCCAAACATGCGGCAGGATAAGGCTTGGGATAATAGTCAGCGGCTGTCGGCGCTCCCTGGCGATGGATTTCCTCCCAAGCGTGCTTGGTCGATCGAAGATAGCGAGGAATTGTATCGCATCAGCGGTTGGGGGGATCCCTATTTTTCAATCAACGCAGCAGGGCATGTCACGGTTTCCCCGAGAGGCGATCGCGGCGGGTCCCTGGATCTGTATGAGCTAGTCAATGCCCTCAAGTCACGCAACCTCCACTTGCCGTTGCTCATTCGGTTTTCAGACATTTTGCAGGATCGGCTGGAGCGATTGAATGCCGTGTTTGCGAAGGCGATCGCCCGTTACAACTACAACGGCATCTATCGTGGCGTTTTCCCTGTCAAATGCAACCAGCAACGGCATTTGATCGCCGATTTGGTACGCTTTGGTGCACCTCACCAGTTTGGGTTAGAAGCGGGATCTAAGCCAGAGTTGATGATCGCGTTGGCGTTGCTGGATACCCCTGAAGCACTGCTGATTTGCAATGGCTACAAAGATCGGGAGTATATCCAGACGGCTATCCTGGCGCGGCGCATGGGGCAAAACACCATCATTGTGCTGGAGCAACTGGAGGAAGTCGATTTCGTTATCGAGGAATGCCATCGGTTGGGCATTCGCCCGGTGGTTGGAGTGCGCGCCAAACTCAGTGCTAAGGGCATCGGACGTTGGGGCAACTCGGCGGGCGATCGCGCCAAATTTGGCCTCACCTTGCCCGAAATTTTGCAGGCAGTCGAGAAGCTGCGAGCCGCAGAGATGCTGGATTGTTTGCAGTTGCTGCACTACCATATCGGTTCCCAGATTTCAGCGATCTCGGTCATCAAGGACGCGATTCGGGAAGCCAGCCAGATTTATGTGGAACTGGCCCAGCTTGGGGCCACAATGCAATACCTGGATGTGGGTGGTGGTCTGGGGATTGACTACGACGGATCTAAGACCAACTTCTATGCGTCAAAAAACTACAGCATCCAAAACTATGCCAACGACATTGTGGCGGAGGTAAAGGAGGCGTGTGAGGAGCGGAACTTGCCTGTACCAACGCTAATTAGCGAGAGCGGCCGGGCGATCGCCGCCCACCAATCCGTCCTTGTGTTCGACATCCTGGGCACCAGCGATGTAACGGTAGACATCCCAAAACCATCTGATGAATCCGAACACTTGATCATCCAGAACCTTTACGAAACCTACTGCGCTATTTCCACCGACAACTACCAGGAAGCCTTTCATGATGCCACCCAGTTCAAGGAAGAAGCCATCAGCCTGTTTGGGTTTGGCTATCTCAGCCTGACGGAACGTGTGCGGGCAGAGCGGCTCTACTGGGCCTGTTGTGCAGCGATTTTGGCGATCGTGCGGCAGCAAGACTATGTGCCCGATGACCTGGAACCCCTGGAGAAAATTATGGCGTCGATCTACTATGCCAACCTCTCGGTGTTTCAGTCTGCCCCCGATACATGGGCAATCGACCAACTCTTTCCCATCATGCCCATCCACCGGCTTGATGAAGAACCAACGCAGCGCGCTACCCTTGCCGATCTCACCTGTGACAGTGATGGCAAAATCGATCAGTTTATCGACCTGCGGGATGTCAAACCGCTCCTGGAACTCCATACCTTGAAACCGATCCAAACCGCTGTTGACCAACCCCACGGCCATGCCTCCCACCATGAGCCCTACTACCTCGGCCTATTCCTGGGCGGGGCTTATCAGGAAATTATGGGCAACCTGCATAACCTGTTTGGTGACACCAATGCCGTTCATATCCAGCTCACTCCCAAGAGAGGCTACCGTATCGAGCATGTGGTGAAAGGCGACACCATGCAAACAGTGTTAGGTTACGTGCAGTACGATGTCGAGGATTTAGTCGAAAATATCCGCCGTAAAACCGAGCAAGCGCTCCAGGAAAACACAATTTCTCTGGATGAAGCCCAGCAGTTATTGCAAAATTACGAGCATTCTCTCAGCCGATACACCTATCTCTCGTCATAACCTTGGTATATCCACAACCTGACGCATTGAGATGCGGTCAACCAGAAAAAATCAGGGGTTCACCTAAGCGCGTAATGCCATGGCTTCCAGGTGAGCATGTATCGTGCCAAAGCAGCGAGTTTCTTGACTTTTATGGTTTCGTGACCGATGTTTTGAAGTAAATTTGGGCACGCTGTAGATAGCCCCTGATTAGAAAATAAATTTCAAGGTTAAGCTGCCGTGGAAATCCCCACAAGCTTCATCAAGATCGTGTCAAGATTGCCGAGTCTTTATGACAGCGCTTGTAGCAAATCATTAGGATTTGTCCTGTAAGGGATATGAGCACAAACGAGAGGGTGACTGAAGTGCGGCTCGAAATACTTGCAAACATTAATAGAGAGAGAGTATATGAAGGTGGCTGATTCTGACAACACCGCGATGCAACCGACTATCGAGGCAGCCTCTTGCCGTTTTGTCATGCCTGCCGTGTTTACCGTTAGTCAAGCTGTAAGTTTTAAGCAAAGCTTTCAAGATGTTTGTCAGAATAATCCTGATTTGACCCAAGC